>NZ_JBIVXC010000031.1:0-31095 GCF_044769005.1 Pseudomonas sp. NPDC090755
GTGAACGGAATCGCCGAAGGCGCCACACGTACCACACCCGGCAGATCGGCATTGCGGCCGGCATGGCCGATCTGCGCGCCCACCTTGGCGCCGAAACTGTGCAGCAGGTCGACCAGGCCTTTCAGGCCGGCGACATGCTCGTCGCTCCAGATACCCAGGTCGCCTTCGCCGATGCGGGCGTCTTTGTCTACTGCCAGCGTCTCGGGAAAGATCAGGCCGGCCTGGCCTTGGGCCCGGGCACCGTAGTGCACGCGGTGCCAGTCGGTGACGAAGCCGTCTTCGGCGGCCATGTGCATGCACATCGGCGACATGACGACACGGTTACGCAGTTTCAAGCCGTTCAGTTCGAAGGGGGAAAGCAACAAGCTCATGGATAAGGCCTCCGTTGGTGATGTGGGGCCATCGTAAGCCTTGAGTTATTTTTTAGTAAGTACGCACTTTTTTGATATGTAGATACATTTTTTATACCTACACAGGATCACGGGTAGTTGAACGTTCTGACTGCGAAATCCAGGAAAGCCCGCAGTTTGGGTGTCGCCCGCCTTCCCGAGGCATGCACCACATGCATCGAACGCGCGCAGGGCTCGTACTCTGGCAGCAGCCTGACAAGTCGACCGCTTTGCAGTTCATCCGCCACCAGTTCGAGTGGCTGGAGCATAACCCCCATACCCGCAACGGCCGCAGACCTGAGCGCTTCGCCACTGTCCGTGCAGAAACGGCCCGATATCCGAATGGTGATCCGGCCTTCTGGGCCATCGAAGGACCAGGTAGTGCGCAATGAGGTGTGGGAGAACACCAGGCACTCGTGGTTGGCCAGGTCATCAGGTGTACCCAGTTGTGCAGCCCCCTGCAGGTAGTCGGGCGATGCGCAGAGCACCAGCGGATAGGCCCCCAGGCGCCTGGCCACCAGGCTGCTGTCTGGCAGTTCGCCGGTCCTGAACACGATGTCATAGCTCTCTTCGACCAGGTCGACCGTGCGGTTGGTAAGGCACAGCTCGACGGACACCTCCGGGTGTTGACGCAGGAATTCGGGCAATGCCGGCGCCAGTCCGTGACTGCCAAAGGTGACCGGCGCACTGATACGTAGCTTGCCCCTGGGCCGCGAGCGCGATTCGGCAATCAGCGCTTCCGCCTGCTCTACCTCATCCAGGATGATCTTTGCGCGCTCATAGAACACCTGGCCACTGTCGGTCAGGTTCTGGCTGCGTGTGGTGCGGCTGAGCAGTTGTGTGCCGAGGCTGTCCTCGAGCGCCCTGATCTGCTTGCCTGCCACTTGGGAAGACAAACCGAGCTGGACAGCGGCAGCGGAAATGGAGCCGGCTTCCACCGCCTTCACGAAGGCGCGCATACAGGTCAATCGGTCCATTGGAATCAATCCGTTTCAAGTCATAAAATAAAACATCGATTTTAACCATATTATTTCAACCGTACAGTGATCGTGCTCGCAGCAAAACCTGCTGCACAAGGCAGTTCCACTCAGAGGTGAAATACAGTGAAATCGATCATGAAAACGGCACTCCTGGCAGCGGTAGTCGGGATCTCGGCGTCAGCATCCGCGTCCACCCCCACCGTGCAACCGAAGCCGACCGTGGTGCTGGTGCATGGCGCCTTCGCCGACGGTTCTACCTGGAACAACGTGATCCCGCTGCTGCAGGCCAAGGGGCTCAACGTGGTGTCCGTGCAGAACCCCCTGTCCTCGCTCGAGGACGATGTGGCGGCTACCCGCCGGGCCCTGGATGCTCAGAAGGGCCCGGTAGTGCTCGTCGGCCACTCATGGGGTGGGATGGTGATCACCCAGGCGGGGCAGCATGAAAACGTCAAATCGCTCGTGTACATCGCCGCTTTCGCGCCTTCGGAAGGTGAATCGGTTGCCGACCTGTCGAAGGCCTACCCGACCCCGACGGGCCTCACCCATATCGTTGCCGACAAGGAAGGTTTTCTGACCCTCACGCCTGAGGGCATCGAGAAACACCTGGCGGCGGATGTCTCCAGCGACCAGACCAGGTTGATGATTGTCACGCAAACACCGATCCGTGGTTCCAGCTTCGAACAGAAAGTGACGGCAGCTGCATGGAAAACCAGGCCTTCCTGGTATCTGCTCAGTGAGCAGGATCACATGATCCAACCCGAGCTGCAGGCCGCGATGGCGAAGAAGATTTCTGCACAGGTGACACGCTTGGCGGCAGACCACGTTCCACATCTGTCGAAGCCAGAAGCCGTGGCGGAGATCATCTTGAAGGCAGTAGATAAAACCCCGCAGTGATGTGACACACTCATAACTTCAGCTGCGTCGCCGAGGTGTCTCATATCGAGTCAGAGACACCTCGGAATAACAACAAGGCGTTGCAATGATGTCCCATGCCCTTTGCGAAAATGCCAAAGCCTTCGTCGCCAAACGCCATCAGATGTTGGTTGGCGATCAGTGGAGGCATTATTCAAACGCTGTCTGGGCGTCAACACGGTATTCCGACCTGGAATACGCCCATGAAAATCATGAATTTTATTTATCGTTGCGGATTTCGTAGCGTGTCTTCTTCATGCATATGGAGATGACCCCGTGAACAGTTCCCGCCTGCGCCTGTACGTTGACGCTCAATTCACCAGCCCCTATGCCATGTCGGCTTTCGTGGTGCTTCGCGAAAAAGGCATCGAATTTGAAATGAGCCCCGTGGACCTTGAAGCGTTCGAAAACCAGGCAGAAGACTATGCCAGTCTCTCGCTGACCCAGCGGGTACCCACGCTGGTGCATGGCGACTTCGCCTTGTCTGAATCGTCGGCGATCACTGAGTACCTGGAAGACGCTTTCCCCCAGGCGCCGGTTTACCCCAAAGACCTGATGCAGCGTGCGAAGGCACGGCAAGTCCAGGCATGGCTGCGCAGTGACCTGCTGCCCATTCGGCAGGAGCGGTCCACATTGGTTGTGTTTTATGGCCGCAAATCAGGTCCCTTGTCGGCAGATGCCCAGTCGGCAGCGCGCAAGCTGATCGGTGCCGCGCAAACACTGCTGGCCGACAGCCCCACGTACCTGTTCGGCCAATGGTCGATTGCCGATGTTGACCTGGCCTTGATGCTCAACCGGCTGATACTCAATGGTGACGCCGTGCCACCCGCGCTGGTGGAGTACGCGCAGCGCCAATGGCAACGACCAACCGTACAGGAGTGGGTCAAACTGCAACGCCCTCTGATATAGGGGATTAAGATAAAGCCCGAGCGAACCCACCACTCTCAAGGCGCAAAAAAAAAAGCGGCCCGAAGGCCGCAAAGCATCTCATGGAGTAGAGATAACGGAATGTCCGGCAGCCTGCCTGCCGACCGCTAGCGGCCGCACCAGCCAGGCCGCCAGCGCGGGCAGCAGCAGGATGGCGCCGAACACATTGACCAGGAACATGAACGCCAGCAGCACGCCCATGTCAGCTTGAAACTTGAGTGTGGAGAACACCCAGGTGGCCACCGATACCGTCATGGTCACGGCGGTGAACAGCGAAGCGGTGCCACGCTGCTTGAGGGCTTCGACAAAGGCCGCGCGCAGGTCCAGGTGACGGGAGTGCATTTCGTGGCGGATGCGCTCGAACAGGTAGATGCCATAGTCAACGCCGACGCCAACCCCCAGCGCCACCACCGGCAGGGTGTTGACCTTGAGCCCGATACCGAGCAACGCCATCAGCCCGTTGCACAGCACCGTCACCAGGGCGAGCGGCAGGATGATGCACAGGGTGATGCGCAGCGAACGGAAGCTCAGCAGGCACAGCAGCGTCACCGAACCGAACAACGCCAGGTTGACCCACTTGTCCGCCGCGGCCACCGCCTCGTTGGTTGCCGCCATCACGCCGACGTTGCCGCTGGCCAGCTGGAAGCGCAGTTGCTCGCTGTCGTTGTCGGCCTTGAACGCTTTGATCCGCTCGATGATGTGCGCGATGGTCGACGCCTGGTGATCCTCGGTGTACAGCGAAATGGGCATCGCGGTGCAGGTCGAGTTCATCAGTTCATTGCCAAGGCGCGTGGCAAAACCAACGCCCTGGGCGATTTGCGCACGCTCTTCAGGAATGGTCCGCCATTTGATGAAGGTTTCGGCGTTGCCCTGGGTGACCTGGCCCACATAGCCGGCCAACCCGCGTACCGTCGCGATGCCTTCGGTCTGCTTCATGGAGAATTCGAAGTCCTCCAGCTTGCTCATGACGTTGCGATCCACGCAGGGTGACTCGGCGCCATTGGCCTCAGCCACGACCTGGAGCAGATCGACGCCGATGGCGAAGTTGCGAGTGACCATGGCCACATCCTGGTTGTAGCGCGAATCGGCGCGTAGCTCCGGGACGCCCTGCCCCATGTCACCCACCTTCAACTTGCCCGCCTGCCACACACCCGCGACAAGCAAGGCCAACGCCATCAGGATCACCGGCACACTCCCTTTGCGGGTGGCCAGCACCCCAAGGCACTCCCACATCCAGTCACCGGCGGTTTCCTTGCCACGCAGGCGATCGGCATCCTTGGGCGAAAAGCGCATGTAGGACAGCAGTATCGGCAACAGCAGCTTGTTGGTGAGGATCATCAGGCTGACCCCGAGCGTGGCGGTGATGGCAAGCTCACGCACCATCTCGATCTGCACGAAGGCGATCACCAGAAAGCCCAAGGCATTGGCCAGCAGCGCCATGGCGCCTGGAATGAAGAGCTTCTGGAAGCAATTGCGCGAAGCGGTGATGCTGTCGTGTCCACGCAAGGTTTCCAGCTTCCAGGCATTGGTCATCTGCACCGCATGGGAGACGCCAATGGAGAAAATCAGGAACGGCACCAGGATCGACATGGGGTCGAGCGCCAAGCCCAGCAGCGGCAGCAGGCCCAGCAGCCAGATCACCGGCACCATGGCGCACACCAGCGCCCAGGACGTCAGCATCCGCGATCCGCAGTACCAGTAGAGCAACAGCGCAGTAATCACGAACGCCACGGCAAAGAACAACAGCACGCCCGCGGCACCATCGGCAATGTCCCCCGTGGATTTGGCGAAGCCAATGATGTGCACGCTGATGCCGTCTTTCTCATGTTTGGCGCGCACCGCCTCGAGGGCTTTACCCACCGCCTGCAGGTCCAGGCGGCTTCCTGTCTCGGGGTCCACTTCCTGCAGGTTCGCCACCACCATCGCCGCGCTCAGGTCATTGGCGACGATGCGGCCGACCCAGTCGGACTTGAGCACGTTCTCGCGCACCGCCTTGAGTTGCTCGGGGGTGCCGGCGAAGTCGGCGGCGACAATGTTGCCTCCGCGAAAGCCGTCTTCCACCACTTCGTTGTAGCGCACATTGGCCGTAAACAGCGAGGTGACCGAACTGCGTTCGACCCCCTTGATGTAGAACACCTCTTCGGTGACCTGGCGCAAGCTGTCCATGAAGGCAGGCTCGAAGATCTCGCCCTTGTCGTTCTTCAACACCAGCAGCACCTTGTTGGCACCGCCGAACACCGACTGGTACTTGAGGAATGACTGCATGTACTCATGTTGCAGCGGGATCATCTTGGAGAAGCCCGCCTCCACCCGCAGCCGTGTGGCGGTAAAGGTGAACAACAGCGTCAGCAGAATGAAAAAGATCAGCAGCGGCCGACGAAAATGGAAAATCCAGTAGGACACTTTTCCGACCAGGCCGCGAGAAAAGTGTTGGCGATCGAGCGCCAGTTCGTCAGCGACGGGTCGGATACCGCGGTCGTCTTGATAGTTGCTCATAGGAACCTCAATTGCCTGAAGCTTTTGCCAGGCGCAGCGACTGCACGCCGGCATCGCCGACGACCAACGCGCCGTCGTCCACTGCCACGATCTGCGCCAGGCCACCATGGGCGGCCTTGCTCAGCTGAAAACTGCGCCCATCGTCGCTGCTCAGTGCCACCAGGCCGGCATTGCCCACCAAGGCGATGCGTCCGTCCGGCAAGACCTGCCCGCCTTGCAAGGCCACGCTCGACTCCAGCTCGATCGATCGCCAGCTCTGCCCCTGGTCGCTGGAGCGATAGAGGTTGCCGCGCATGCCGAATGCCAGCAGCGCACCGTTTGGCGTGGCCAGGCCGCCGAAGAACGAGCCCTCATAGGGCGACTCCAGCGCTTGCCAATGCTCGCCCCTGTCATCCGAGCGCAGCAGCGTGCCGGACTCGCCGAACAGGAAGAGTCGGCCACCGGCCACGATGACCCTGGCAATATGCCGGTCGAAGTTCTCGTCGAGCACCTGTTTGCGGGCCCAGTGCTGCCCACCGTCGCGAGACTCCAGGTAGTGACCGAAGGCGCCGTAGGCAACAAAGTGCCCGCCTCCCAAATGGGTCACACCCAGCAGCGAGTCATGGCCTATGCCGTCAAGCGGAATACGTGTCCATTGCTGGCCGCCATCGGTGGTGCGCAACAGCGTAGCGCCATGGCCAACAGCGATACCCAGGTGCTCATCGGCAAACGCCAGCGCCGTCAGGGTTCGCTGGGCCTGGGTCGGTACGGCTTGCCAATGTTGCCCCTGGTCGACGGAGCGAAGGATCCAGCCACGCTCGCCGACACTGAACAGTTGCGTACCGACTCGCTGGATATCGAGCAGAATGATGCGGTCCGGTTTGATCGGGGACCCGGGCATCACCGGCTCATCCGCAAGGACGGCGGTCGACGCCGCAAGCACTGCCCAGAGCACGCCGTGCACCGGTTTGGCAAAAAAGGCCATTGGCCATTCCTCTCTTGTTATTAGTCTGAGGCGACCCGGGATAGAGTCGCCTCGCTGCCGCTTGAGGGATCAGTGACCGGCGCGGCGCAGGGCGTCGGGCTGGAACTCGGCCTGGCGACCCGTGACGCCGAATTTCCACGGCTGCCGGACCTCGTTGTCCAGGCCGGAAACGATGTAGTTCCCGTTGCTCAGGTCATGGAAAATGTTGGCGCGGTACCACGGCACACCGACGTCATAGAACTGGATCTGCGGATGCACGCCGATGCGCCACAGCTGACCGCGCGTGTCATAGGCATCTTCGAGCAGTACGGTCCAGCTGTCCTCGTCGAGGTACATCGTGCGCTTGCCGTAGATATGCTTCTGGCCGGTCTTGAGCGTGCCTTCGACGACCCAGGTACGGTGCAGCTCGTAGCGCATCAGGTCGGAGTTGATGGTGCCTTTCTGCAGGATGTTCTCGTACTTCAATGACTTGTCGGACAGCTTGTAGTCGTTGTACGGAACATAGATTTCCTTCTTGCCGACCAGCTTCCAGTCGTAACGGTCTGGGGCGCCGTTGTAGCCGTCGTACTGGTCGGTCACGCGCATGCTCTCGGTGCCGTCGCTGACGTTGTCGTAGGCCAGGTCCGGGGCGCGGCGGACACGGCGGGCACCGGCGTTGTAGATCCACGCCGAGCGCGCCTCCTTGACCTGGTCAACGGGCTCGCGCACCAGGTACACCGTCCCCTGCAAGGTAGCCGGTTCCTGGAAGTAGCCCAGGAAGGAGAACAGGTGGTTGTCGATGCTGCGATCCATGTTCTGGTCGAACACCCGGTTTTCGCGGAAACCGACTTTGTACGACTCGCCGCTGCTACGCACCGGGAACCAGTGATAGGAGCGCTCGAAACCGCCGCCAAGGTAGCGCACCAGGTGGTTCCAGATCGCCTCCTGACCATTCTTCGGGATCGGGAACGGGATGTTCGAACCATTGAGGTTGCTAAGGCCAAAGCCCTGCAACTCGACCTGGGTAGCCTGGGCCTTGGCCTTGGCAGTGACCTCGGCCGGCAGCGCCGCGGTGCGTCGCGTCTGGTAGATCGGCATCTTGAAGTTGTCGTATTTCTTCAACAAGGCCAGGGTGCCGGGCGTCAGTTTGTCTTTGTACTGGTCGGCATTGGCCGCCGTGATCACCATCAGCGGCTTGTCTTGCGGGAACGGGTCGACGTAGCCCTTCGCCGGCGTCCAGCCTGCCGGAGGCGCAGTAAGGCCACCCTGCCAGGCCGGGATGCTGCCATCGGCATTGCCGGCTTTCTCTGCGCCGACCGGCGTGAGGTCGGCGCCCAGGCGAGCGGCTTCTTCGGCGGTCAACTTGGCCCATGCATTGCCGGTACCCATCAGCAGCGCGGTAGTCAGCGCCAGCGCCAGTGGTTTGCGGCACATCGTTATTGTTTTCATGCCCGGTTCCTCATCAGAATTTGTAGCTGTAGTTGGCGGAGTAGTAGTCACGGTCGCGCAACGGGTCGTACTCGGCATCGTTGTTGTAGGTGACGTAGTTGAATTCCAGGCTGTGCTCTTTCAGGTAGTCGAAGCGCACACCGGCACCGACGGTCAGGCGACCCTCGTTGAACTGGCCGTCCAGCGACACACCGTCCACGTCCTGGCCGAGAAACAGGCTCGGATAGGTGCTGACACCGATACCCAGCAGGTCCGGGTATTCCAGCTGACCGCGCAGGCGGTAGCCCCAGGCAAAGTCGGTGATGTATCCCTGGTTCTTGCAGCCATCGGGCTGCGGGTTGCTGGCAGTACCGCAGAGGTTGCCGCCATAGGTCGGATGGGAGCCGGAGCCGAAGATGAAGCCCCGCCCGTAGCGAATATCGTCGTCACCCTGGGGGACATCGTTCCACTGGAAGGCGACCTCTCCCACCACCTGCAGGTTGGAAGCACCCAGCACATTGGGGAACAGGTTGATCCCGTTGACCTGCAACTGGGTCTTCTCAAAGCGGTCGTAGCCTCGAACATAAGCGTCCTGCCCGGCGGCACGCGCTTGCGCGCCCTGCGGTCCAACACCTTGCACCAAGGCACCGACCAGGTCGTTACCGTTGCGTTGTACCGGCGCATTGGGTGAGTAACTCAGCTCCGCGCCGACAGACCAGCTGGCCAGGGTAGTTGCCGCGCTCAGGCCATAGAGGCGGATGTCTTCGGGGTATTCCCAGAAACCGCTGGAGGAAGTGGCGTTGAAGGGCAGTTGCTCATGGACCTGTATCGGGTTGAGAAATGGCCCCCGCGCCCCGACCGGGATTGCCCCCCACGTGCCGCTGTGGCCAGAAATGATCGGCGTGCGCGAGTGGATATTCATGGCGTAGGCGCCGAACTCAGTGTCGATCGACTCGACCAGGTAGCGCAGCGCCATCCCCCACTGGCCAGAGTCCTTGGCATCTTCCCCGCTGCTCAGCGGCACGTTCAGGCCATTGCGAAAGCCGACCGGATTGCTCACCGAAGGCAGCGAGGTGGCCATGGTGCAGCCACCTGGGTGAGTCGAGATGATGGTCTCGGTCGTCGACCAGTAGTTGCCACAGCCTTCAACGACGGTAGGCTCCCACTTGAACTGGTAAAAGGCTTCGAGCGACAAGCCTTCGCTGAGGCCGAAGCTGCCGGAAATCATCCAGACCGGGAGCAAGGCCTCCTTGACCTCGGTACCCGGCCGGCGCAGCGAGGGCACGTCGATCGGGTTGATCTGGTTCACGCCCTGCACAAAGACACTCTCGCCCCAGTTCAGCACCTGCCGCCCCAGGCGCACCTGCAGCGGACGCTCAGCCAGGTAATAGGTGTCATAGACATAGGCATCGAGCAGGTAAACGCCCTTGTTCTTCTGCAAGTCCTCGAAGCCATCATCGGACAGGGGCTTCTTCTGATAGCCGTTGGCCTGGTTGCCGAAGTGCACGTCCTCGTCTTCCAGTGCCTGGTCATACCAGCCCTTGACCCGCAGCAAGCCGCCCATATCGCCCTTGCTCAGGTTCAGCTCGGTCAGGACCTTGGCAATGGTAGAGAAGCGATCGCCACGATCGTAGTTGAGGTTACCGCCGTCGGTGTTCGACCCACCCAGGCCGTCGGTCTTGCCGATCACCTGGCCATCCAGTCGACTGTACAGCTCGTTGTCCCGCGCTTCGGCGCGCCAGCTGCTGCCAATGGAAACCGTGGTGTCCAGACTCCCCGACCAACCGCTGTCGGTGTCGAAATTGAATGCCTGCGCGTTACCTGCGCCGGCGCCGAGCATACCCAGCAGTACTGCCTGGCCAAGCCTGTGCCGGATGAACTCTGTTTGTGGCGAATTTATTATTGTCATTGCTCACATTCCTAAAAAATCCCGACGCTATCGGTGTGCTCAAACACGCTGGCCCTTTGGCAATCCTTCAGATAACGCCCCACTCCCCATGCATTCGCGGGCCAGGTATTGGCGAGCTCAGTAAACCGTGGGCATCTGGCGGTTAGCCCCTCCCGAGATGGGAGGGGCTTGGGAGGGGCGTGAACACAAGCACCTCGCCGCGTCCAGGACGGGTACGGCTACGGGCAAGAAACGCGGAGATGCACAACGCGCTGGCCATCAAGGCTCAGCGCGTCGAGGGGCGATTTGACTTAGGCTTTGTACGAAAAGCCCTGTGGGAGCAACTGTCTTGATTGCCTGACGGTGTAGCCGCTGCCGCCAGGCTGCGATCGGTCGCGAAGCGACCGTAAAACCTGGCGACTTCTGTCTGTCGGGTACAACGAGGTGACCGTGCTGCGACTGCTGCGCAGTCGATCGCAGTCTCGTTCCTCGGCAGCGGCTACAGGGTGTAGCCGCTGCCGCCAGTCTCTGTGCGCGGGCTCGTCATTCGCACTCGATCGCGGGGCAAGCCCGCTCCCACAATCAGCCGACACGCCGCGAACTGGCCTGCCAGAACGGCTCGCGCAGTTCGTTCTTGAGCACCTTGCCGGCGCCGGAGAGCGGAAGCGCGGCGCAGAACGCCACACTCTTGGGCGCCTTGTAGCTGGCGATCCGTTGCTTGCAATGGGCGATCAGCGCCTCCGCGTTCGGCGCGGCGCCCGCCTTGGCCACCACCACCGCGTGCACCGCCTCCCCCCATTGCTCGCTGGGGATACCGATCACCGCGCACATGGCAACGTCCGGGTGGCTACAGAGCACATTCTCCACCTCGGCCGAAAACACGTTCTCGCCGCCCGTGACAATCATGTCCTTGAGGCGATCGACAATGAAGATGTAGCCCTGCTCGTCCATCCTGGCGCCATCACCGGTACGCAGCCAGCCGTCGCCGGGCAATGCCGCCAGGGTCTGGTCGGGCTTGTTCAGGTAACCGCTCATCATGTTCGGGCCACGCACCACGATTTCGCCGATACTGCCGCGCGGCACTTCGCGGCCATCGCCATCGACGATCTTCACCTCCACCGCCCGGGTGGCGCGCCCACAAGAGCGGAGCATGCCCGGCTTGGCAGACGCGCTGTGCTGGTCCGGGCCGAGCACCGACACGATCGGGCTCATCTCGGTCTGCCCGTAGGCCTGGAACAGTTGCACACCTGGCAACAGCGCTTGCAGGCTGCGCAGTGTCTGCTCCTGAATGGGCGATGCGCCATAGATCAGATGGTGCAGGGAAGCCAGATTGAAACGGCCCACCTCGGGGTGGTTGATCAGCAGCTGGATCATGGTCGGCACCAGCATGGCCACATCGATGCCATGGCCCTGGATCGCCGCCATCGCCTCGAGGGGCTGGAACGCGGGCAGGATGACGTGTTTCGCACCTTCAAGCACACCGACATAACCGGTGGCCATGTCCGCCAGGTGGAACATCGGCGCCGCACGCAGCATGGTCGCCTCCGGCCGCACCAGGCCTTCGGCCGCCAGGGCGATCTGGCTGCTCCAGAAGGCAGCATGGCTGATCATCACCCCCTTGGGAAAGCCCGTGGTGCCCCCGGTGTAAAACACACCCAGCAAATCATCGCCGCCACGGCGGGCATCCTCCATGGGCGTTGCCTGGGCCAGCAGCGCTTCGTAATCCAGCATGCCGTCAGGTGTCGGCCCCTCGCCGAGGTAAATGACATGACGTAAGGCAGGCACCTGCTCGCGCATCTGCGCAACCGCGTCCTTGAAGTGGTCGTCAACCAGCAGCACCGTGCTTTGCGAATCGCTCAGCGCGTAGGCGTTCTCTTGTGCACTCCAGCGCGTGTTGCAGAGGTTGAGCACAGCGTCGGCCCAGGGCACGGCGAAGCAATATTCAAGGTAGCGGTCAGAATTCAAGCCGAGCATGGCAACGCAGTCGCCACGCTTGACGCCGAGTTCGCGCAACGCCCCGGCCAGCCTTGCAACTCGCTCGACAAACTGCTGCACGCTGTGGCTACGGTCACCGTAAACAGTCATCAAACGCTCAGGACTGCGTTGCAGGTTACGGTGCAAGGGCTGAGTGAAGTACATGGTCTCTCCTGGGGTTGCAGCTATTGTTGTTGTCCTTGCCTGTACGGCAGTTCGCTGGCATCGCTCCCGGCAACCTATCGCAGGGCGGTTGCCCGCACCCCTCCCATCTCGGGAGGGGCCGACCTCAGTCGAACAGGCCGAATTGCCGCGCCTTGTTCACGGCATCTTCGCGAGAAAAAGCACCGAGTTTGCCGAAGATGTTCTTCAGGTGCCACTTGATCGTGCCGGGTGACAGATCAAGCACCTTGGCAATGCTCTTGGTGGACAGGCCACGCGCCAGCTGTTCGACCACTTCAAGCTCACGGGGCGACAGGATATCGCCACCCGCCAACTGCGCCCGAGCGCCCTCTTGCGGGCCACTGGAGCCACCTTGCCCATCGGCGGCGCGCATCAGGCAGTGCTGCACGTAGTCCCGCTCCAGGGCGGTCAAGGCGCTGCTGCTGAGCGATTGCAACAGGCGCACCCCTGCCCCCCCCTCATCGAGGAAGACCCGGAACATTCCGTATTCGCACGCCGTGCGCAAGGCCGTCGCCAGGTGGCGCTGGGCTTCATGGGACTGGTTCAATGCAGTCCTGGCGATTGCCGCACGGATACACAGCACGGTCGCAGGTTGCAACTGGCCCCACTCCTGGCAGACCAACGCCCAGCTCTCCCCCACCTCGGCCGCCGCGCGAAAGTTGCCTTCGGCCAGATCCAGCGCGGTTTGCGCCAGTGCACAGGCCAGGGGAATTTCGGCCCAGGCACAACCCCGTTGGGTCAGGTACGGCGCGGCCAGCACACCCAGGCGCCGATTGGCTTCGCGAGCCCGGGCCAGGTCAAGTTGCTGGCAGGCGAACTGGATCTGTTCGGAAAACCGCCACGCCTGGAGACGATCGACGCCAGTGCTCTCGGCGATCTCACCCAGCCGATCGAGCGTTGCATGCGCGGCCTCCACCCTGCCGGCAGCCCACTGCAGATGCGCCTGGGCCTGGTAGGTATACAAAATGCAGTCCGAGGTGCCCAGCACCTCGGCCACACCGAAACAGCCTTCAAGGTAATCCTCGGCCGCTTCCAGGCTGCCCAGGTGATAACAGGTCAGGGCAAGGGTGGACTTGATGAAGATCGCCACATCCTGTGCCAGCGAGTCGTGGCGCATCACCTGCCCAAGGACCGCTTCCAGGTCGCGCCGGGCCTGGTTCATGTCACCCTGGACAAAAAAGCTGAGCCCGCACAACGGATCAAGAAACGGCCGCGCACCCGGTCCTTGCGCGTGCTTGAGCAATCCCCGCGTGCGGTAGACCAGATCACGCACGAACACCGTCCGCCCGGCCTTGAGCAGGGCCACGCCGGCCAGGGTGTAGAGCATGAGCAAGTGAAAATGACGAAGCCCGGACGGCTGCGCCATCAAGGGGTCGAGCAGCGCCAGCACCTGGGTCGAATCATCACGACGCAGCAGGTACATCGCTCGCAGCAGACGCAGTTCGATTGCAACTTCCGGGGTATCGACCTCAGGGTGATCTTCGATCGAGCCGAGGGTCAACTCGAAGCGCTCCAGGCGATTGCACGTCAGCTCCGCCCACCCCACGGCCAGGAGCAGGCCGATCTGCCTGGACCAGGCCTGACGCGGCAACTCGTCGGCCAGGCGCAACAGTTGGGCAAAATGCGCGTCGGCGATCAAGGAGCGTGCCGCCCGTGCCAACAACTGTACGCTGCCCTCCAGGTCATTGGCCGCCTGGGCGTGGCGAATGGCTTCGACATACAAGCCGTGTTCGGCAAACCATTGGCTGGCCGCCTGGTTGACCCGGTTCATCTGCGCCGCTGGCAGCTCATTGCGGCGGCGCTCCAGGTAGCCTGAAAACATCTGATGGAAACGGAACCACTGCAAACGGCCATCAAGGTCGATCGGCAGCAGGAACAGGTTCTGTTCCCACAAGATATCGAGCACCGCCGTGCTTTCGGGATTGCCGGTCAAGGCCGCGCACAACTCGCGATTGAAGCGTCGGCACGTCGACACCTGCACCATCGCGGCGATCTGTTCGGCTGACAGCACACGGCTGAAGCACTCATCCAGATAGGCATCGATACCTGACTCATCGACGGCCCTGGACACATCGAAGCAGGCGCGAAAGCCCTGTTCGAAATCCTTGCTGTGGCGAAGGGACAGGACGCTGATCTGCAGCCCCGCAGCCCAGCCGTCGGTCAATTGGTAAAGGCGCTGCTGCTGCTCCTCGGACAGGCCATCGAGGCCGTTGAGCGCCAGCAGGCTGAGCTGTTCTTCTGCGGTCAGGCGCAGGTCAGCGAAGTCGATCTGGGTCAACTGTCCCTTTATCCCCATCGCCAGCAGGCCAAGGGCCGGGCGTTGGCGGGTGGTGATCACCAGGTGAAAGTTGTCCGGCGCCAGCTCGATGAGACGCTGGAGCATGGCCAACGCTGGCGGCGCGGTGAGGTAGTGAAGATCTTCGAGAAACAGGTAAATGGACTGCGGGTGCTCGTAGAGGGCGTTGATCAGCAGTGACAGCAGCACCTCCAGCGAGCGCTGGTCGGTACGTTCGCTCAGGCCGATCATCTCCTCGCCGACCGCCAGGCCCGCTGCCCGCAGGCTGGCGACCAGGTAGGCGGCCCACAGCGTCTCGTCGTCGGACCCCAGGTTGAACCAGGCGACATCCAGGCCCGCACGGATCAACCGCTGCCGCCATTGCGCCGCCAGGGTGCTCTTGCCGCTGCCCGCCGGGCCCAGAATCAAGGTCAGTCTGCGCTCGCGCCCGGCTTCGAGCAGTTCCAGCAGGCGTTCCCGCGGCAAGGCCCTGGGGTCGACACGTGGCGGCGACCATTTGGTACGGATAAGGATGGTAGTGGAGCACTTCATAAGGCTAACCAGACAATGAATGACGCCTGTCACATTCGACGTAGTTTATCGCGATAGCAGTCCCGTACCGGAACACACGGGACGACCGGTGTGACGCCCCTTTGCCGTTGAACAGCGGGGCATCACCTGCCCGCCCATAGCAGCATCAGCGCAGATGCACATAGGTGCCAGGCGCCGCTTCAGCCGCGGGGTAAGCCTTGTTACCCAGTTTCAGCGGGGCTTTTCTGCGCGTGCCCGAGCGCGCCTGCAGCCAGGCCAGCCAATGGGTCCACCACGACCCTGTGTGCTCGTTCGACGCCTCCAGCCACGCCTGCGCATCCTCTGGCAAGCTGTTGCCGGTCATGAAACGCGCCTTGGGGTTGCCCGGCGGGTTGAGGATGCTTTGAATGTGCCCGCTGCTGGAAACCACGAATTCACCCTGGCCACCGAACAGGTTCATGGAGCGGTAGCAGGCATCCCAGGGCGTGATGTGATCCGTCAGGCCGGCCATGCAGTAGAAGTCGCAGGTCACCTGCCTGAGGTCGATGGGAGTACCGCACACCTCCAGGGCCCCGGCGCGGGTCAGCGGATTGGTCTGGTACATTTCGATGAACTCGCCATGCAGCGCCGCTGGCAGATTGGTGGTGTCATTGTTCCAGTACAGTACATCGAAGGCTGGCGGCTCGTTACCCAAGAGGTAGTTGTTGATCCAGTAACTCCAGATCAAGTCGTTGGGGCGCATCCAGGCGAATACCTTGGCCAGTTCCCGGCCCTCGAGTACGCCCGCTTGCTGGGAGCGCCGCCTGGCTGCCGCCAGGGACTTCTCGTCGGCGAACATCGACACCTGGGTGTCGGGACGTATATCCAGCATGCTCACCGCCAGGGTGAAGGCATTGACCTTTTTCTCGCCAAGGGCGGCATAGTGCCCCAGCAGCGATGACATGGTGCTGCCGCCGGAGCAGGCACCGAAGGTGTTCAGGTCAGCGCTGCCGGTAATCGCGAGTACCGCGTCGACCGCCTCCTTGAGGGCCTCGATGTAGGCCGACAAGCCCCACTCGCGCTGGGCCTTGCCCGGGTTGCGCCAACTGACGGCGAACGTCTGGATACCACCGTCGAGCAGGAAGCGAATCAGACTCTTCTCCGGTGCCAGGTCGAACAGGTAGAACTTGTTGATCTGCGGCGGCACCACCAGCAGCGGCCGCACCTGCACCTGCTCGCTGCGGGGCCGGTACTGGATCAGCTCCAGCAACTCGTTGCGAAACACCACCACGCCTTCGGTAATGCCCAGGTTGTAGCCCACCTGAAACGCCGACTTGTCCACCTGACTGGGCATTCCCCCGTTTTCGATCACGTCGCGGGCCAGGTTGACGACGCCATCCAGCACACTCTTGCCACCAGTTTCGAAGCAGCGTTTGAGTGCTGCCGGGTTGGCCAGGGTGTTGGTCGGCGACATGGCCTGCGCCAGCAGCCCGATGATGAACTGGCCGCGATAGGTATCCTGTTCGTTGAGGTCGCTGGCGCTGATCCAGTCATCCATTTCCTGGCACCACGCCAGGTAAGCCCGCATCAAGCGACGGTACACCGGGTTGCGCTGCCAGGTCGGCTCGTCGAAACGCTTGTCCCCTGCTGCCGGCTGGAGCTGCGAACGGTCGAGGAGGATGTTGTTCAACTGCATGCCGAAGGTGAGCATGTGCCTGGCACTGTGCACCGGCTGCTTCACCATCTGTTGCAGGACCAGGCGGGCACTGCCCAGCAAGTCGCGCCCACGCGGGCCGAATGCCGGGTTCAGGCTCAAGGTGTGATTGGCGGCCTGCGAAGAGAGCTCTTTATCGTTCTTGTCCATTGTCACACTCCGTGTTTACTCAACACTCAGGGTGGCTCGAAGCCTGTCTCGCATCCATCGTTGGCGAAGCGGCCCAGGGCGGGCCGCACGCGCATTTATCCGTAACGTGCATCCTCTTTGAGCATCGCGGCCGCCTTCTCGCCGATCATCACCGTCGGCGCATTGGTGTTGCCGCCGGGAATGGTGGGCATGACCGAGGCGTCGGCGATCCGCAGACCTTCGACGCCACGCACCCGCAGACGCGCATCGACCACCGCCAGCGGATCACAGGCGGGGCCCATTTTGCAGGTACCGACCGGGTGGTACTGGGTATCGGCACGACGGCGGATGTCCTGCTCGATCTGGGCGTCGTCGTTCCAGTCGATGGGATAGATGAGTTCCGGGCCAAAGCGGCTGAAGTGTTCGGATTCCAGGATGCGGGACTGGATCTTCGCCGCCCGCACCAGCAAGTCGATGTCTTCGCGCTGTTCGAAGAAGCGTGGATCGATAACCGGCGCATCAAGTGGGTTACGGCTGCGCAACGTGACGGTGCCGGTGCTTTTTGGCCGTAACACTTCGATATGGCAGCTGTAGCCATAGCCCCAGTGCAAACGGCGACCATGGTCATCGACCACGGCGGTGACGAAGACCATTTGCAGGTCCGGTTTGTCCAGGGCGGGATCTGAGCGCAGGAAGGCGCCGGCCTCGGCAAAATTGGTGGTCAGCATGCCGCTGCGCTTGCTCGCCCACTCCACCGCGGCAGCGGCCATCTTGACCCCGGAACCGAGCGTCAGGCCCATGCAGCCCTCGGGATAGCGGGCCTTGTAGGGCACGGTGTAGTCAATGTGATCCTGCAGGTTCTGCCCGACGCCGGGCAGGTCCACCCGCAACGGAATACCCAGCCTGGCCAATTCCCCAGCCGGGCCGATACCGGACAACATCAAGGCCTGCGGCGAACCAAAGGCACCCGCAGCGAGAATGACCTCACGACGCGCACGCACCTCCTCGATGTCTTTGCCGTTGTGATAACGCACCCCGACACAGCGCTTGCCCTCGAACATCAGGCTATGAAACGGGGCGTTGAGATAGAGCTGCAGATTCTTGCGATCGAGAATGGGCCACAGATAGCCCTTGGCCGCGCTGCAACGCTCCCCGTCTTTCTGGGTCACCTGATAGCGGAAGCAGCCATCCTGCTCGCGACCATTGTAGTCGTCGGTGCGGGCAACGCCCTGCGCCTCGGCGGCGCTCATGAACACCTCGCACAGCGGGCTCGGTGACTGCAGCTCCGCGACATTCAGCGGGCCGCCAGCGCCATGGAACTCGTTTTCGCCGAAGCGCTCGTTGTGCTCCGACTTCTTGAAATACGGCAATACCTGGTCATAGCCCCACCCCGGGTTGCCAAGGCTCTGCCAGTGGTCGTAGTCCCAGCGGTGGCCGCGCACATAGACCATGCCGTTGATCGAACTGGAGCCGCCCAGTGCCTTGCCGCGTGGCTGGTAGCCCTTGCGACCGTTGAGGCCCGGCTGTTCCACGGTTTCGAACGACCAGTTATGGAAGCCTTCACGCATCATGACCACCACGCCCGGCGGCGCCTGGATCAGCACCTTCTTGTCACTGCCGCCGGCTTCGAGCACACAGACACTGACCTGCGGATCCTCACTCAGCCTGGCCGCGACCGGACAGCCGCCCGATCCACCACCCACCACCACATAGTCGAATTCACGCTGAGCCATATCAATTGTCCTCAAGATTCACGGTCGAATCGGCGCTGCCCAGGTACAGCTTCAGTGTCAGCTTTTGCAGCCGGCCACCGAAGGGCGGATGGAATAAATGGGTTGGGAACCAGGTACGTCGCTTGAACACCGTGCGTGCGTGGCTCAGCTCGCGAAAGCCTTCCTCGCCGTGGTAGTTGCCCATGCCGGAATTGCCTGTGCCACCGAACGGGGCGGCGTGGTTGAGGGCATGCCATCCCCAGTCGTTGATGGTGACCCCGCCGCAATGGGTCTGCCCGAGCAACCGGTCGATGCTCTGTGTGTCGGTGGAGAAGATGTACAGCGCCAGAGGCCGCTGCCCGCCATTGATCTGGGTGACCACGCTGTCCAGGCCGTCATGGCCCAGCACGGGCAGCAACGGGCCGAAGATTTCCTCCTGCATGACCCGCATCTGCGGCGTCACCCTGGTCAGGATGTGTAGCGGCATCTTGCGCCCGGGGCCGGGTTCGCCACACACCGTGACATGGGCGCCCTTGGCCCGCGCATCTTCCAACAGCCCCTGGAGGCGCTGGTACTGGCGATCGTCAATGATCGAACTGTAGTCGTCATTGTGTGCCGGCCGCGCACCGTAGAGCGCCTGAAACTGGCGCCGAAGTTCGCTGGCAAAGCGCTCCACCTCGCCGCTCGGCACCAGGGCGTAGTCCGGCGCAATGCAGATCTGCCCGCAGTTGGTGCCTTTGCCATGCACGATACGCCGTGCGGCATCGCTCAAGTCGTAGTCGGCCAGTACCACCGCAGGCGATTTGCCGCCCAGTTCCAGGGTCACCGGTGTCAGGTTGGCCGCGGCGGCACGCATGACCAGGCGCCCGACGCCGGGTGAGCCGGTGAAGACCATGTGATCGAACGGCAGTGAGGAAAACAGCCCGGGGTCTTCCAGCTCACCGCCGACCAGGGCCACCTGCGTCTCGTCGAAGACCTCGGCCAGCATGCGCTTGAGCACGGCGTTGGTACGGGGATTGAACTCGGACATCTTGAGCATCACCCGATTACCTGCGGCAAGTGCGCTGACCAGGCCGGCGACGGCAATATAGACCGGAAAATTCCAGGCGGATATGACGCCCACCACGCCTTTTGCCTGGTACTCGACCCTCAACTGGTTACCCTTGAACAGCAACTCGGTCGGACGTCGGCTTGGCTTCATCCACCCCCCCAGATGCTTGAGGGTATGGTTGATATGAAGCATGCAGCCCATCAGGTCGAGGAACTTGGTGTCGACCGCCGAGCGGTGGCCGAAATCGGCGCTCATCGCCTGGGCGATGACATCCTGGTAACGCCGCAACTGGGTGCGCAGCGCACGGAGCCGTGCCTTGCGCTCGCCCAGTGAAGGATGCGGCTGAGCACGGAAAGCTTCGCGTTGCATCGCGAATACACGGGCAACGCGCTGCGCCGCCATTTCGTGGTTCATGCCTGGGTTCCTTTCTTATTGGATACTGCCCACCCGCCCCCGGAACACTGCCGGGTGGCATCTGTGCGTGAGAAAAGCGTACGACCGGGGCTGCAGGCATAAAATAGCCGTAGGCACCAAAGCTATTGCATTGGACCTTAAGCAACGGCCGGAAAAACGATGCCGCCCGCCGTCATGGCGTGCGGCATCGGCACATCAGGGCTGTTTCTGCTGGCGCAGTTTTTCTTCGATCTGCATGTCCACGCGCTTGCGCACCTGATCGATGCTGAAGCTCGCCGGCTTCTGGCTCGGCGGGTACTCGACGAAGGTCTGCAGGAACCGGGACGCCTTCATCGTGGCTACGCCCAGCAGGTAGGCGTTCTTGATGATCCAGTCGTAATACTGGTCAGAGACCACGTCAGCGCGCTCATAGGGGTCCATGCGCAGGTTGAAGATCTTCGGCGCCCGCAGGCAGACGAACGGCTCGCTCCACACCTCGAAGCCACCCGGTTTACGCTGCTCGCAGAACACCGCCTTCCAGTCGCCGAAGCGCGATGCGACCAGCACGCCGTCGTCGTTGAAGTAGTAGTACTCCTTACGCGCACTGTCCTTCGTCTTGCCGGTCAGGTAGTCGAGCTGGTTATAGCCATCCAGGTGCACTTTGTAGGTGTTGCCGCCGATGCTGGCACCCTTGAGCAGGCGCTCCTTGATGTCGCTATCACCGGCCGCCGCCAGCAGCGTGGGGAACCAGTCCATCCCCGAGAACAGCTCGGTGGACACTTCGCCGGCCTTGATCTTGCCTGGCCAGCGCACCAGCGCCGGTACCCGGAAGGCTCCTTCCCAGTTGGAGTTCTTCTCGTTGCGAAACGGCGTGGTTGCCGCATCCGGCCAGGAGAACTGGTTGGGCCCGTTGTCGGTGCTGTAGACCACGATGGTGTTGTCGGCGATTTTCAGATCGTCGAGGGTCTTCAACAATTTGCCGACGTCACCATCGTGCTCGAGCATGCCGTCGGCATAGTCGTTGCCGGGCATTCCACTCATCCCCTGATGCGCCTTGCGCACGTGGGTGAACAGGTGCATGCGCGTGGTGTTCATCCAGACAAAGAACGGCTTGTCGGCCGAGGCCTGTTTCTTGATGAAGTTCTGGGCCGCCGCGACGGTTTCATCGTCGATGGTTTCCATGCGCTTGGTCGTCAGCGCGCCGGTGTCTTCGATCTTGCCGTCCGAGAAACTGTGGATCACCCCACGCGGCGTGGCGGCCTTGACGAAGTCCGGGTCATCCTTGGGCCAGTAAGGGCGTTCGGGTTCTTCTTCGGCATTGAGGTGGTACAGGTTACCGAAGAACTCGTCGAAGCCATGGGCCGTAGGCAAGTACTCGTCGCGGTCTCCCAGGTGGTTCTTGCCGAACTGACCAGTGGCATAGCCCTGCGCCTTCAGGGCCTGGGCGATGGTGATATCGCGCGCCTGCAGGCCGACCGGCGCACCGGGCATGCCGACTTTGGTCAGCCCCGTGCGCAGTGAAGACTGCCCGGTGATAAAGGTGGAACGGCCGGCCGTGCAGCTGTTCTCACCATAGTAATCGGTGAACATCATGCCTTCGCTGGCAATGCGGTCGATGTTCGGTGTTTTATAGCCGACCACACCCTTGCCATAGGCACTGATGTTGGTCTGGCCGATGTCATCGCCGTAGATCACCAGGATGTTCGGCTTGTCAGCCGCCCCGGCCGTTGCCGTAAGCCCCAGCTGAGAAACGCCTGCCAGGATGACCGGCAACAGCCACTTGCGTTGTTTTTTCATGTTGTGTCCTTTTTCTGACCAGCCACGCCGGACTATCCAAACAGCGCCGAATGAGCCGGTCACATACCGGTCAGGCCGCCACTGCAAATGAGCGTCTGACCACTGACATAGTCGGACTCGGGGATGCAGAACAGGTAGACCGAGCCTGCGGCTTCTTCCGGTGTGCCGGCGCGGCCCAGGGGAATGCTGCGCTCGAGCATGGTCATCAGGTCGGGATTGATGCCGACCTTGATCGCGCGGCCTTCAATTTCCGCGGTGGCGTTACCGTCGGCACTGGCTTCGGTCAGCCGCGTCTTGATAAACCCATAGGCCACACAGTTGACGGTGGTGTTCAGGCGCCCCCACTCCTTGGCCAGGGTCATGGTCATGCCGGTGATACCGGCCTTGGCGGTGGCGTAGTTGGCTTGACCGGCATTGCCGAACAGGCCGGCAACCGAAGAAATATTCACCACTTTGCGGACATTGCGCACACCGGCTTCCTGCTCAGCCTTGGCCAGGTTGCGGATGACCGGCTGCGCCGCGCGCAGGATGCGAAATGGCGCGGTAAGGTGTACATCGAGCATGGCGTACCACTGCTCGTCGCTCATCTTCTGGATCACGCTGTCCCAGGTGTAGCCGGCGTTGTTGATGATGATGTCCAGCCCCTGGTAGTGCGAGACCGCAGCGCCCACGAAGCGCTCGGCGAAGTCCGGCGCCGCGACGCTGCCGACACAGGCGATCGCCTCACCCCCCATGGCCTTGATGGCCTCCACCACTTCCATCGCCGGTTCCGCGTCCAGGTCATTGACCACTACGCGGGCACCGTCGGCCGCCAGTTTCAGGGCGATGGCGCGGCCGATGCCACGGCCGGAGCCGGTGATCAGGGCAACTTTGCCCTCGAGTTTCTTGTTCATTTATCGGTCTCACATCAGGTTGGAAATCAGGAGGGGTTAGCCGATGGCGATCAGGGCGTCGCCAGCGATCTTGACCTGGCCGTACTGGTTGGTCGTGGCGACCTCGACCCGGACGCAGCGCTCGCCGTCGACATCGGCGATCTCGACCACCCGGCCCTGGCAGGTCACAACGTTGCCCAGGTGAGTGATGCCCTGGAAGCGCACACCGAAGTGACGCAGCTGGCGTTGTGGCGCCCACTGGGTCAGCAGGCGGCCGAGCCAGGCCATCCCCAACATGCCGTGGGCGAAGACATCGGGCATACCGGCCTTGCGGGCAAAATCGACATCGATATGGATCGGGTTGAGATCACCCGAGGCGCAGCCAAACAGGGCCAGGGTGGTGCGGTCCACCACTGGCAGCGACAACGCCGGCAGGACGTCGCCGACCTTCACGTTTTGCAGTGCATACGTCATGTTCGCAGCTCCTCAGTTGCGCACGACGAGCACGGTGCGCAACTCGGCGACCAGCTCGTCATTGTCGTTGCGGACTTCCGAGGTCTTGACCAGGAACTCCAGGGCGCCGCCCTTCTTGTCGAAGATGTCGTCGATGCGCGACTTCACCGTGACCGTTTCGCCCGCGCACACCGGCTGGTGGTAGGTGAAGCTCTGTTCACCGTGGAGGATCCTGGCAATCGGGATGTCCAGATCCGCCAGCATCCGGTCCACCGTGCCGGCATCCAGCTCGGCACCGAACAGGAAGGTGGGCGGCACCAGCAGGTCGGCATGGCCGGCATCCCGGGCGGCAGTCAGGTCGGTGTACAGCGGGTCGGTTTCACCGATGGCCCGGGCGAACGCGCACAGGCGTCCGCGCTCGAGCACCATTGTGGTGGCGGCCAGTTCATGGCCGATCCACTTCTTGTCGATCATGGTTCGCTCCTCAGGCTTTTTCGTAGAGGGTGACGACGCAGGCGCCGCCCAGCCCCAGGTTGTGCTGCAGGGCCAGGCGCGCACCTTTGACCTGGCGCAGATCAGCCTGACCACGCAGCTGCTGGACCAGCTCGGTGCACTGGGCAAGGCCCGTTGCGCCCAATGGATGACCCTTGGAGAGCAGCCCACCCGATGGATTGGTGACGAACCTGCCGCCGTAGGTGTTGTCGCCATCCTCGATGAAGCGCTCTGCTCCACCGACCGGGCAAAGGCCCAGCGCCTCGTAACTGAGCAGCTCGTTCTGGGCGAAGCAGTCATGCAGCTCGATCACCTGAATGTCTTGCGGGCCGACGCCGGCCGCTTCATAGACCCGCTGCGCCGCCGTCCTGGTCATGCTGAAGCCGACCACCTCACGCATGTCATGCGCCGAGAAGGTGTGCGGCGTGTCGGTGACCATGGACTGCGCACGGATGCGCACGCCCCCCTTGAGACCATGACGCCTGAGGAAGTTCTCGGAGCAAAGGATCGCCGCACCGGCACCACAGGTCGGCGGACAGGCCATCAGGCGGGTCAGCACGCCTGGCCATACTGCCGGAGAATTCATCACATCCTCGGTGCTGACGACATTGCGAAACAGCGCCATCGGATTGTTGGCCGCATGTCGGCTGGCCTTGGCGCGGATCTTGGCGAAGGTTTCCAGGCGCGTACCAAACTGCTGCATATGCGCCAGGCCCGCACCACCGAAGTAGCGCAACGCCAGCGGAACATCGGCATTGCCGACCAGCTCGTCGGTGGCCTCGTCGAAGCGCTCGAAGGGGCTGGGCCGGTCACCGAACAGGGTGCCCAGTGCGCCGGGACTCATCTGCTCGAAACCCAGCGCCAGGGCACATTCTGCCGCACCGCTGCGCACGGCCTGGTTGGCCAGGTACAGCGCACTGGAGCCGGTGGAGCAGTTGTTGTTGACGTTGACCACCGGAATACCGGTCATGCCGACTTCGTACAGGGCGCGCTGGCCGGAGGTGGAGTCGCCATACACATAGCCGACATAAGCCTGTTCAACCTGCCCGTAGCCCAGGCCGCCATCGGCCAACGCCAGGCGCACGGCGCTGGCGGCCATCTGCGGATAGGGCGCGTTGGCTCCCGGCTTGACGAAGGGGATCATGCCGACCCCGATCACATACACATTGCGGCTCATTAGCGTGCTCCTGAATTAAGTTGCGACAAAGTGCAGCGTTGTGGGGCTTAATGTTATGGACGTCCCTGAAACCGCCAATGTCGTGGCGCCGCAAATCGCTTGCAGAATCCACCAATGTCGAATCCAACTCCTGTTCTCTTCGCGTCCGTATTCGTCTCTTCCCTGCTCGCCGCGGCACGCGAGCGTGGCTACCCGATCGAAAGTTTTTTGCGCGACGCCGGCATAGACCCGCAGCAACCTCAAGACCAGCACCACCACGTCACGGTGGATCAGTACGTCAAGCTGTTGCGCAAGACCATCAAAGGGCTGGACGACGAAGGCATGGCGCTGTTCTCGCGAAAACTGCGCCGCGGCAGCTTCCGCCTGATGATGTGTTCGGCGCTCATGGGAGATAGCCTTGTGGGTGCCTTGCAGGAGTTCACCCGCACCCTGGGACTGCTGCAGGACGACCTCAAGCCGGTGGTCATAGACGACGGTCAACACGTGCGCGTGGAGCTGCACTTCATCACCCCTGAAGTTCAATCCCGGCAATTCGCCCACGTATTGCTACTGCGCCTGATCTGGCGCGTCATGGCCTGGCTGGAAGGGGGAAGTTTGCGCCCCATCGGCATCGACATGGCCGTCGCTGAGCCCAGCCACCTGGCCGATTACCGCAAGCTGTTCCCCACCGAACTGCGCTTTGGCATGCCCTGCTCGACCATCTGGTTCGATTCTGCAACCCTCAAAGCGCCCGTACGCCGGGACCACGCCCACCTGCACGACTACCTGGACAAGGGGCTGCTCGACCTGCTGGTGCCTGCCATACCCACACGGGTCAGTGACCGGGTGCGCTCGTATTTGCGCGAAGAACATGCACGCTCCTCCAGCTGGTCCGACCTCGACCGGACCAGTGCTGCCCTGCACTGCTCGGCCAGTTCGCTGCAGCGCCACCTCGCCCTGGAGGCGTCCTCGTTCCAGTACATTCGCGACAGCCTGCGCCGTGACTGGGCAATCTACCGCCTGCAAACCAGCAACCTGCCCACCCCGGCACTGGCCGACGAGCTGGGCTTCGCCGACAGCGCCAGCTTCCAGCGTGCCTTCAAGCGCTGGACCGGCCAGACCCCAGGGCAAATTCGCAAAGGCTCGCGACAATGAGGCCAAATGCAACAGCAATGCGACACCCGGCTATTTGCTCACCCGGACCCAGGCTCTAGGCTCGCTTTACGCACGCTGCCGACAGCGGCGAACGCCTCATTTCCGGAGACTGAACCTATGCTGCCCAAGCCGCACCAACATACCTGGATGGATGCCGACATCGAGGCCTTTCGCGACCCTGTACGTCGATACATCGCCAACGAGATGACGCCGCACAACGATGCCTGGCGCGAACAGGGCCATGTGCCACGCGAGGTCTGGCAGGGCTTCGGCGAAATGGGCTTTCTGTTGCCGGAAATCGGCGAGGAGTACGGCGGCGCAGGTGCCCCGCTGTCCTATCAACTGGTCGCCCTCGAAGAGCTGACCCGCGCAGGCCTGCCGCCGAGCACGGCGGTGCATTCGATCGCCTCCCATTACATTCTCGACTACGGTAGCGACGAGCAGAAACGCAAGTGGCTACCCAAGCTGGCCAGCGGCGAACTGTTCGCCGCCATCGCCATGACCGAGCCGGGCTGCGGCTCCGACCTCAAAGTGCTGCGCACCCGCGCCCGCCGCGAGGGCGACGAGTATGTGATCAACGGCTCCAAGACTTTCATCACCAACGGCTATAGCGGCAACCTGGTGGTGCTCGCCGTGCGCACCTCGGATGAAGGCGCCAAAGGTATTTCCCTGATCGTGGTCGAGACCGACAACCTCAAGGGCTTCGCCGTCAACAAACTGAAAAAGATCGGCCTGCACAGCTCCGACACCTGCGAGCTGTTTTTCGACAGCGTGCGGGTTCCGGCGGCCAACCTGCTCGGCCCGGTCGAAGGCAATGGCTTTGCCCAGCTCATGAGCCAGCTCAGCTATGAGCGCATGCTGCTTGCAGTACCCGCGGTGGCGGTCATGGAGCGCGCCCTGGAGCTGGCCACCGACTATGCCAAGGAGCGCCAGATGTTTGGCCAGCGTCTGTTCGACCTGCAGAACACCCGCTTCAAACTGGCTGAATGCGCCACCATCACCCATGTCGCCCGCACCTTCGTCAACGACTGCACGCAACGCCTGCTCGACGGCAAACTCGATCCCCAGGCGGCCTACATGGCCAAGCTGTGGTGCAGCGACATGCAGTGCAAGATCACCGACGAACTGCTGCAACTGTTCGGCGGCTACGGCTACATGGACGAGTACCCGATCGCCCGATTCTTCGTCGACTCTCGCGTGCAGAAGATCTATGGCGGCGCCAATGAAGTGATGAAGGACCTCATCGCCCGCCAGCTGTAAGCACCGCTTGCGCCAGCCGTTACAGAACGACTGGCGCTTTCATCAACGCGGTATCAGGCCAACACCCCTTGTTCACGCAGCCGTTCAAGCCGCTGCGCTTCCAGCTCAGCCAGCAACGGCGTGCTGGCCTGCCGATCGACCGGAACGATCGCGCCAGGTGTACGCGAGAAGCGCGGCGCCGGGTTGGCCTGGATAACCGGCCGGGCCTGGAAAACCCCGCGCGCAACGTTATGCGGATGGGCAGCGGCTTCGCCAGGCGACAGTACCGGCGCAAAACACGCATCCGTGCCCTCGAGCAGCGCGCACCAGTGGGCGCGCGGCTGACTGCGAAACAACGCAGTCAATCGATCCTTCAGTGCAGGCCACTGGGTAATGTCGTACTGCGCCTTGGGGTCGACATCCGCCAGCTGCAAGCGCTGCAGAAACTCCGCATAGAACTGTGGCTCCAGCGGCGCCAGGGAAACCCATTCGCCGTCGGCGCATTGAAACAGATCGTAGAACGGCGAGTCGTAGAACGCGCTTGGGCGTGCACCACCGATCTGCCCGGCCGCATGAATGAAGTGCGCGATAGAACCCAGCACGGCAACCAGATCGACGATGGCCGCGTCGACAACCTGCCCCTGGCCAGAGCTGCGCGCCTCGAAGACCCCCGCGACAATGCCGAACGCCAGGCCAAGGGCACCGATGGCATCACCCGCCAGGGTCGCGGGCGGGCGCTGCGGGTCGCTGCGACCCCCGCCGAGCCCGAGCAGACCGGTCAGCGCAAGGTAGTTCAGGTCATGTCCGGCGGACTGGGCCAGCGGCCCCGCCTGCCCCCACCCCGTCAGGCGGCCGTAGACCAGGCGCGGGTTCTTCGCCAGGCACTGTTCGGGCCCCAGCCCCAGGCGCTCCATCACGCCTGGACGGTTACCCTCGATCAGCGCGTCGGCCTGAGCCAGCAGATCCAGCGCCAAGGCCGCCCCTTCCGGCTGCTTGAGATCGATCACCACCCGGTACTTGCCGCGCTGGAGGATGTCCAGCCCCTCATCGCCGCCCAATTGCCGCGCCAGGGCGACACCGCCCTTGCGCGCAATCACGGTGACTTGCGCCCCCATGTCGGCGAGGATCATCCCCACCAGCGGCCCTGGGCCTATCCCTTCGAATTCAACGATTTTAAGTCCGGCCAATGGTCCCATTGTTCTTCCTCACGATCCGCACATCTGCTCACCCGGCGGGGTACAGGCGGTACCACGCCGGCCTCTCGATAGCGAAGCGTAGGACCGGGAAGGTGTACAGCCAATAGCAGGAGACCTCGGGGCTATTGCAATGCACCTCAGGGCTTGGCGGGCACCGGGGACAGCTGAATGCAGGGTAGGAAAAATGAATCCGCCCCCTTTTGCTTGTCCCTTTTCTGCTTTTTCGGCATGAAATGACAGTTCATGTCAAAAATCAGTCATCAAAAGACGATCTTAAATTAGCTTTAACGCTGAAAATATGAGCACGCCACGGGGGCACCCGGCACGACCAAGACACCTGTCCAGGCGACGGGATGCCCCTTTGTGCGCACCTGAGATTTCAGGGAGCTATTTTGCATTTATTTACAATCCAAGGCTTACACAGAACCGCAATCGGTCTGCCTGCACTTTCCAATTACAATAGGAGCCCCTCCATGTCCACCATGCGTCGTTTGTTTACTGTCGCGACCTTTGCCGCCTTGATGACCGGTTGTGCCGGCCAGAGTCCGAACGACAGCCAGGTTAACGCGCAGATTGACCCCACCGGGGTGAGCAAGACCGCCAAGTACGATGGCCTGGATGCGCTGGCCGCTGCCTATCCCGGTGCGCCCCTGTCTACGACAAGGAAGCCGACCTGCAAGCGAGCAAGCCCAACATCGATTTTGACGTGCAGCCTCGGGGTGATGTAATCAAGCTGATCATACCGGCTACATCATACTCGCCACCGATTCGGCGAATATCGTTCCAAGCTTCTACTCGCCGCTGGGGAACCTGGCCAACGCCTTCAAGCAGTTCAACCAGCACACCATTGAAGTGGTCGGCTACACCGACAGCACTGGCAGTCGCCAGCACAACATGGACCCGTTGCAGCGACGTGCGCAGAACCGTCAGGTAGCGTTCAGCCTCGAGCCGATTCCTGGTCAGCAGTACCAGTAAGCTTCAGCCGATGTACAAAAGGGGAGCCTCGTTCCCCTTTTTCGTGTTCGGCGCCCAGCAAAATTCAATGAGACTGCACATAGGGACCAGATGGGCCTGTCCCCTTTTTCTAGCCCCCTTTTTCTACAGGCCAGGCCAGGCTCGGATCGGCCTGCACCATGGCGTCGATGGCCTCACCGACACTCTTTTGATCGGGCTGCCGGGAGCATCGGTGTTGGTGCGCGGCCCGCTGGTGAGCGATAACATCTACATTTCCACGCAGGAAGGCCGCTCTAACCGGAACGACCAGCCTGAAATTCCCCCCTAGTTGCCTCCAGCATCCTAGACCAATTTCTAAAAAGCTGATTGCCCCCTTCTAGGGTGTTTGGTCCCGGAGAGTCATGGTGCATCCTTAACCCCTCAGGAGGAGGATGCATTTTGGAAGGACGCATCCATGGTTCAGCCCGAACGACGCCGCGAATTCGAGCCGAGCTCCAAGCGTCGCAAGAGTCGAATCGAAAACTTGCCGCTCGCTACCGATTGAACGTGAAGACTGTGGCCAAATGGCGCTCGCAATCAACAACCCAAGATTCTCGAATGGGGCCCTCTCGGCCGCGTAGCGCGAAGTTGACAGAGTCAGAGGAGGCAATGGTGGTTGAGTTCCGTCAACGGACGATGCTGCCTTTGGACGACATGCTGGGGCATCTTCATGAGTGCCTTCCCCAGTTGACCCGTAGCGCCTTGCATCGCTGCTTGATGCGCCACGGGATCAGTAAGACGCCCAAGAACACCGACGTGGCCAAGCGCGGCAAGTTTGCAGCGACGGAGATGGGGTATCTCCACATCGACAGCTCCGAGATTCGTTTGGAGAGCGGCAAACAGCACATGTTCGTAGCGATTGATCGGGTGACGAAATTCACCTATGTCGCATTTTTCGATGCAGCGACAAAGCGCAACGGTGCAGCATTCTTAGGCCAGGTGATTCAAGCCTTTCCATACCAGATTCACACTGTGCTGACAGACAACGGCGCGGCATTCACCGAGCAGCCCAGATATCGAAACGGCGCGACCAATCGCTTCGGCGGACACATCTTTGATCGTGTTTGCTACGAGCACGGCATCAAGCATCGCCTAACCAAACCCTATCATCCGTGGACTAACGGCCAGGTCGAGCGCATGAACCGGACGATAAAAGAGGCGACAGTCAAGGCGTTCCACTACCCCAATATCGATACTCTGAAGGTGCATGTGCTGGCTTTCGTGACGGCCTATAACTTCGCTAGGCATCTGAAGGCTTTGCGCTGGCGCACCCCATTCAAAGTGATCTGTGAGGCCTGGACCCAAAATCCAGACCGTTTCACAATTAACCCGCACCACCTCATCCCGGGGCCAAACACCTAGCACTGTCGCGCGAACAACGCGCTCACAACGCTATTACCAACCCGAACTCAGGTGATCATTAACGTGCAAGTCGCGTAACTTTTTTGTATTGATCAAAAGCGTGGCGCGATCATGACCAGGGGCAGCACCACAACGCATGCCCTCCGCCCTGTTGTAACGGGTAAAAAAAGCCGACCCAAAGCAGGCCGGCCGAAGACTCGCACCAAAACGGAATTTTGAAGTAACTACATCAAAAACAATTGACCTATCCCGACTGACTTTTGATGACTGATAACTGCACTGAATAAAAGTCGCGCCGCAGCTCGATAGCTAACCGGCGGATCCCAGATCCTCTTGGCTTTGCAGCATGACCACTTCAGACCATCCTAGCGTTCCCTGAACGCTTCGCTAACCCGCGATATCGGTGTAGTCAGGTATTCCCAGATAGTATGGGTGCCCGTCTTCACTTCAATAGTCCCCGTCATCCCCGGAATAAC
>NZ_JBIVXC010000032.1:0-30014 GCF_044769005.1 Pseudomonas sp. NPDC090755
TTGATGCAGTGACGCGAACTCACCTTTCCGCCCTTACGGCGGGCCACTTTGTCATGGCAAAGTGGCGCAAACCGTGCGTCCCTGCATCCGGCCCTACGCTTCGCTCCGGGTTCCTTCCCTCCGGCATTGCTCCCGCCGGGGCGCACCGAAAGGCCATCCTTGGCCCTGCGGTGCTTGCAGGCCATCCATGACCTGCACCCGGCTACGCAATACCTCCGATCAGCCTCCTGAAGGGACGAACCGTGTCGCCTGGACTGGCGATGTACGAACAGCAAAGGCAAAAGCGAAAAGCCGAGTCAGCGCTTCGCTCTGCTGGTTGACGGGGCTACCGCAGGAAATGGATATGCCCATCATTTCCAGCGCCAACGCCTCCCCCTGTGCCAATTTCGTCATCACCATCGCGTAAAGAAATCAAGCCCGCACACCCGGGGACACGCCACCCTGTCCTTCACCTCCCAGAACGGACGCGGCCCCCCATGAAACGCATCACCGTGATCGACTCCCACACCGGCGGCGAACCCACCCGCCTGGTTACCGACGGCTTCCCTGACCTGGGCACCGGCAGCATGGCCGAACGCCGCCAGCGCCTTGCTGAACAGCATGATCAATGGCGCAGCGCCTGCATGCTGGAGCCACGCGGCAGCGATGTACTGGTCGGTGCACTGCTGTGCGAACCGGTGGACCCCAGCGCCTGTGCCGGGGTGATCTTCTTCAACAACACCGGGTACCTCGGCATGTGCGGCCACGGCACCATCGGCCTGGTGGTGTCGCTGGCACACCTGGGCCGGATAGGTCCGGGCGTGCACCGCATCGAAACCCCCGTGGGCACCGTCCAGGCAACCCTGCACGAGGACCATTCGGTCAGCGTGCGCAACGTACCCGCCTACCGCTACCGCAAGGACCTGGCGCTGGAAGTGCCGGGCATCGGTCGCGTGGTCGGCGATGTGGCCTGGGGCGGCAACTGGTTCTTTCTGATCGCCGACCACGGCCTGAAGGTCGCTGGCGACAATATCGAAGCGCTGACCGCCTACACCTACGCCGTGCAGCAAGCCCTGGAAGACCAGGGCATCCGCGGCGAAGACGGCGGTCTGATCGACCATATCGAACTGTTCGCAGACGACACCGACGCCGACAGCCGCAACTTCGTCCTTTGCCCCGGCAAGGCCTACGACCGTTCGCCCTGTGGCACCGGCACCAGCGCCAAGCTCGCCTGCCTGGCTGCCGACGGCAAACTGCAACCGGGTCAGGTCTGGCGCCAGGCCAGCGTCATCGGCAGCCTGTTCGAAGGCTCGTTCGAGGTGGATGGCGTGCGCATCGTGCCGACCATTCGCGGCCGCGCCCACATCAGCGCCGAAGCCACACTGATCATCGAGCAAGACGACCCGTTCGCCTGGGGCATTCGCCCGTGAGCGGCGGCGCCGTGGCCGATGTGATCGTGATCGGCGCCGGGATCATCGGCGCGGCCTGCGCGCAGTCGCTGGCCGCCCGTGGCTTGCGCGTGCTGGTGCTGGACGCCGGGTTGCACGGCGCCACTGCCGCTGGCATGGGCCACCTGCTGGTGCTCGACGACAATGCAGCGGAGCTGGCGCTCAGTCAGCATTCGCTGCAACGCTGGCGCGAGCTGGCCCCCCGGCTCCCCGAAGACTGCGCCTACCGCAGCAACGGCACCCTGTGGCTGGCGGCCAACGCTGATGAAATGGCCGTGGCCGAACACAAGTTCAACGTGCTGCAAGCCCGGGGCGTGGCCTGCGAGCTGGTCGCCAGCCACGCCCTGCGCCAGCGCGAACCCGCCTTGCGCGAAGGGCTGGAGGGCGGTCTGCTGATCAACGGCGACGGCATTCTCTATGCCCCTGCCACCGCCCGCTGGATGCTGCAATCGCCAGGCATCGAACAACGCCGGGCACGGGTCAGCGCGGTGCAGGGCAAGCGCGTGCGCCTGGACGACGGCCAGTGGCTGAGCGCCGATGCCGTGGTGCTGGCCAACGGCATCCAGGCCACCGAGCTGTGCCCGGAGCTGCCTATCGAACCGAAGAAAGGCCACCTGCTGATCACCGACCGCTACCCCGGCACCGTGACCCACACCCTGGTGGAGCTGGGTTACGTGACCAGCGCCCATAACGCCAGCGGCCCGTCCACCGCCTGCAATATCCAGCCGCGCCCGACCGGCCAGCTGTTCATTGGCGCCTCGCGCCAGTTCGGCACCACCGACCCTGCCGTGGAGGGCTGGATGCTCGCGCGCATGCTCAAGCGCGCCACTGAGTACATGCCGGGCTTGGCGCAGCTCAACGGCATCCGCGCCTGGACCGGCTTTCGCGCCGCCAGCCCCGACGGCCTGCCGTTGGTGGGCCGCCATCCGCAGCAGGAGGGCCTGTGGCTCGCGGTCGGCCACGAGGGCCTGGGCGTCACCACCGCCCCGGCCACCGCCGACCTGCTGACGGCGCAATTATTCAACGAAACGCCGCCCCTGGCGGCCCAACCTTACCTGCCAGAACGCTTTGCGGGAGCACTCGCCCATGCCTGATCTGATCCTCGATGGCCGCCCGCTGCGCGTGGCCGACGGCACCAGCGTGGCCGCCGCCCTGGCCCTGGGTGGCGACGGCTGCACCCGCACCGCGGTCAGCGGCCAACGTCGCGCGCCCCTGTGCGGGATGGGCATCTGCCAGGAGTGCCGGGTGACCATCGACGGTCGCCGGCGCCTGGCCTGCCAGACCCTGTGCCGCGACGGCATGCAGGTAGAGACCCGACCATGAGCGAATACACCCACCTGTTGATCATCGGTGCCGGTCCCGCGGGCCTCGCCGCGGCCCTCGCCGCCGCACCCCGTGCCGAGCGTATCGTGCTGCTCGACGACAACCCGCTGCCAGGCGGGCAGATCTGGCGCGCCGGCCCCCAGGCCAAAGTGCCCGCCCAGGCGCGGCAACTGCGCGAGCAGGTCCTCGCCTGCCCCAATGTGCGTTACTACAGCGGCACCCGGGTGATCGCCCAGCCAGGCCCCGACACCCTGCTGGTGGAAGACGCCGAACGTGGCTGGCAGATCCGCTACGACCGGCTGATCCTCTGCACCGGCGCCCGCGAACTGCTGCTGCCCTTCCCCGGTTGGACCCTGCCCGGGGTGACCGGAGCCGGCGGTCTGCAGGCGCTGATCAAGGCCGGCCTGCCGGTGCGCGACCAGCGCATCGTCATCGCCGGCAGCGGGCCCTTGCTGCTGGCCAGCGCCGCCACCGCACGAGACAACGGCGCCCAGGTGCTGCGCATCGCCGAGCAGGCTTCGGCCACTGCCGTCGCCGGCTTTGCCGCGCAATTGCCGCGCTGGCCGCACAAGCTGCTGCAAGCCTTCAGCCTGTTCAACCGCCAGTACCGCAGCGCCAGCCATGTGCTCGCCGCCCTGGGGAGCGATCGCCTTGAGGGCGTGCGCCTGATGCAAAACGGCAAGGTCGTGGAAATGGCCTGTGAGCGGCTGGCCTGCGGCTTCGGCCTGGTCCCCAACATCCAGCTCGGCCAGGCCCTGGGCTGCGCCGTGGCGCAGGACGCGATTGCCGTGGACACCTGCCAGGCGACGACGGTACCAGGCGTCTACGCGGCAGGCGAATGCACCGGCTTCGGTGGCAGTGAACGGGCCCTGGTGGAAGGCACCATTGCCGGCCATGCGGCAGTCGGCAATCGCCAGGCGGCGCAACGGCTGCTGCGCCGCCGCGACCGCTGGCATGGTTTTGCCGCCGCCCTGAACAAGGCCTTTGCCCTGGACCCAGCGCTCAAATCGCTGGCAACGGCCGATACCCTGGTGTGCCGCTGCGAAGACGTCCCCTACGCCACCCTTTCCGGGTTCAGCGACTGGCGCCAGGCCAAGCTCGCCAGCCGCTGCGGCATGGGCGCCTGCCAGGGCCGGGTCTGCGGCGCGGCCACCCGCCACCTGTTCGGCTGGCAACCCCCGGCGCCACGTCCGCCGTTCAGCCCGGCGCGCATCGACACCCTGCTGTGCCTGGACGACACGCCGGACGCTTGAGATAGACGCCGGGGGCGCACTATGATCCCGACGGTCGCCCCCGGAACGTTAGCGCCATGCACGCCACGCTCAACCACTTCGCCCCCTGCGATCTCCCGACCCTGCTCCGCAGCCTGCACCCCATCGCGCCGCTGCTCGACACCCTCAACGACGTGGTGTTCTTCATCAAGGACCACGAGGCGCGTTATGCCTTCGTCAACCAGACCCTGGCCCGCCGCCTGGGCCGCAAGCACGGCGACGAACTGCTCGGGCTTACCGCCGAGCACGTATTCCCCGTCCGCTTCGGCCCGCTCTACACCGAGCAGGACCGCCGCGTATTGAGCAGTGGCCGGGAACTGGCCGACCAGCTCGAACTGCACCTTTATTACGGCAACCAGCCGATCTGGTGCCTGACCCACAAGCGCCCGCTCAAGGATGCCGAGGGCCGCATCGTCGGCCTGGCCGGGATCTCCCGCGACCTGCAGCTGCCCCAATCGAACCACCCGGCGTTCCAGAAACTCGCCGCCGTCGATGCGCATATCCGCACCCATTTCAGCCGTCCCATCAGCCTTGCCGAACTGACCGCCATCGCCGGACTGTCGGTCGCCCAGCTGGAGCGCCACTGCAAGCGCATCTTCCAGCTCACGCCACGGCAGATGATCCACAAGGCCCGGCTGGAGGAAGCCTCGCGCCTGCTGCAGGACCTCGACCTGCCCATCACCGACATTGCCCTGCGCTGCGGTTACACCGACCACAGTGCCTTCAGCCGCCAGTTCCGCGCCCTCACCGGGCTTTCGCCCAGCCAGTACCGCGACAGCCAGCGCTGAGTGTTCCTTTACGGGGCGCTGGGCGGGGGCAGTGCTCCCATATGTAACACCTGCTACACACCCGCACAGGCGCGGTAAAACCACCCACAGCAACCTTCCCTTCTGGCAGACGCCCTAACTCAAGGGCTGAAGGATATTTCCTACAACAACAGAAAAACAGGCACGGCCATTGCACTTGAAAATATCGTATACGAAATCTCCAATACGATATCTAACAGCACTTCACCGACCACGAGGCCTCTATGAAAAACCGCACATGTGCCGTAGCCCTCAGCGCTGTTCTCAGTACCGCCTGCATTGCCAACGCGCAGGCCGACAAGCTCGACGATATCATCGGCTCCGGCAAGCTGCGTTGCGCCGTGACCCTGGACTTCCCGCCCATGGGTTTTCGCGACGAAGCCAACAAGCCCGCCGGCTTCGACGTGGACTACTGCAACGACCTGGCGAAGATCCTCGGCGTGGAGCCCGAAGTGGTCGAAACCCCCTTCCCCGACCGCATCCCGGCGCTGGTTTCCGGCCGTGCCGACGTGATCGTGGCATCCACCTCCGACACCCTGGAGCGGGCCAAGACGGTCGGCCTCACCGTGCCTTACTTCGCCTTCCAGATGGTCGTGCTGACCCGCGACAACACCGGCATCAACAGCTTCGCCGACCTCAAGGGCAAGGCGCTGGGCAACACCAGCGGCACCTATGAAGCCATCGCCCTGGAGAAGGACGTCAAGAGCTGGGGCAGCGGCAGCTTCCGTGCCTACCAGTCGCAGAACGACACTCTGCTGGCCGTCGCCCAGGGCCACATCGACGCCACCGTGGTCACCAACACCGTCGCCGCCTCCACCCTAAAGTCCGGCAAGTACAAGAACCTCAAGGTCGCCGGTAACGCGCCCTACGTGATCGACTACGTATCGCTGGGCGCCAAGCGCAACGAGTACGGCCTGCTGCGCTACCTGGACCTGTTCGTCAACCAACAGGTGCGCACCGGGCGCTACCAGGAGTTGTTCACCAAGTGGGTGGGGACCGAAATCGCCCCGACCGACCTGACCGTGCCAAAGGTCTACTACTGAGGTGGGCAGCATGACCAGCACAACCACTCCCCTGGCCGGGCGTTGCCTGGTCGAGGGCGCGGCCCAGGGCGAACTGTTGTTCGCCGACACCGGGCTGAGCTTCTGGGGCGGGGTCGACCCGTTCAGCGGCGAAGTGATCGACCGCCATCATCCGCTCAGCGGCCAGTGCATCGCCGGACGCGTGCTGGCCATCCCCAGCGGGCGCGGCTCGTGCACCGGCAGCAGCGTGATGATGGAACTGATCAGCAACGGCCACGCACCGGCGGCACTGGTGCTGGCCGAAGCCGACGAAATCCTGACCCTCGGCGTGCTGGTCGCGCAGACCCTGTTCGGGCGTTCCCTGCCGGTGCTCTGCATCGGCCGGGAGGCCTTCGCCGGTTTGCGTGGCGCAGGCTTTGCGCGGGTCGAGGGCGAGCGGCTGAGCCGCTTTGCCCAGGCACCCACTGATGCCTGGCAGGCCCCCGCGGTGCCCCAGACCGGGCGCCCTTTCACAACCGCACTGAACCTGACCGAACAGGACCAGGCGCTGCTCGACGGCCAGCAGGGCAAGGCCGCGCAGATGGCGATGCAGATCGTCCTGCGCATGGCCGAACTGCAAGGCGCCGAGCAGTTGCTGGACGTCACCCAGGCCCATATCGACGGCTGCATCTACACCGGTCCCGCCAGCCTGCGCTTTGCCCAGCAGCTGGTGCAATGGGGCGCGAAGGTACGGGTGCCGACCACGCTCAATTCCATCTCGGTCGACCAGCGCCGCTGGCGCGAGCTGGGCATCGACCCGGCGCTGGGCGTACCGGCCAGCGCCCTGGGCGATGCCTACATGGCCATGGGTGCGCAACTGAGTTTCACCTGCGCGCCCTACCTGCTCGACAGCGCACCGACGCTGGGCGAACAGGTGGTCTGGGCCGAGTCCAACGCGGTGGTCTACGCCAACAGCGTGCTCGGCGCGCGCACCCTCAAGTATCCCGACTACCTCGACATCTGCATTGCCCTGACCGGCCGCGCACCGCGCATCGGCTGCCACCTGGACAGCCGGCGCAAGGCGCAGCTGATCGTCGAGGTGCCGGCACTGCATGGGCGGGATGACAGCTTCTACCCACTGCTGGGCTACCACATCGGGAGCCTGGCCGGCTCGCGGATCCCCCTGGTGCGCGGCCTGGAACAGGCGCAACCAAGCCTTGACGACCTCAAGGCCTTCGGCGCGGCCTTTGCCACCACCTCCGCGGCCCCGCTGTTCCATATCGCCGGGGTCACCCCCGAAGCGCTGGACCCGGCGCAGGTGCTCGAACCCGGCATCATCCTGCCCACCGAGTGCCTGCAACCGGCAGACCTGCTGTACAGCTGGCGCGAACTCAACAGCGCCCGCGAGCCGCGGGTCGATGTGGTGTCGCTGGGCAACCCGCACTTCTCGCTCAGCGAGTTCGCCGCCCTCGCCCGTCTGTGCCAGGGTCGGCACAAACACCCGGATGTGGTCGTGGCGATCACGTGCGGGCGCGCCGTGCTCGAACAGGCCCGCGCCGCCGGCCATATCGCCGGGCTCGAACGCTTCGGCGTGACCCTGGTGACCGACACCTGCTGGTGCATGCTCGGTGAGCCGGTGATCCCGCCGGCGGCGCGCACGCTGATGACCAACTCCGGCAAGTACGCCCACTACGGCCCGGGCCTGGCGGGTCGCCCGGTGCATTTCTCCAGCCTCGCCGAATGCGTCGAATCGGCCTGCACCGGCCAGGCCAGCGGCCGCCTGCCGGCCTGGCTGCAACCCGCCGCCTGCAAGGAGAGCCCTGCGCATGTTTGACTACACCTTTCAATGGCGCTCGGCCCTGCGTGCCCTGCCAGATATGCTCAGCGGCGCTTGGGTCACCTTCGAGACCGCCGCGCTGTCGATGATCTTCGGGGTGCTGATCGCCCTGGCCCTGACCGTCATGCGCGAAGGCAAGCAGCCCCTGTTGCGTGGCTTCGCCGATGGCTGGGTGTCGATCGCGCGCAACACGCCATCGCTGTTCCAGATCTACATCCTGTACTTCGGCCTGGGCTCGATGGGCCTGCATGTGAGTTCCTGGATCGCCTTGCTGGCGGGGATCACCTTCAACAACGCAGGCTACCTGGCCGAGAACTTTCGCGGCGGCCTCAAGGCCGTGCCGACCACGCAGATGCGTGCGGCACGCTCGCTGGGCATGAGCGCGTTCCAGGCCTACCGGATGATCATCATCCCGCAACTGCTGCGGGTGGTGTTCTACCCGCTGACCAACCAGATGGTCTGGGCGGTGCTGATGACCTCGCTGGGGGTGATCGTGGGCCTTAACAACGACCTCACCGGCGTGACCCAGGACTACAACGTCAAGACCTTCCGCACCTTCGAATACTTCGCCCTGGCGGCAGCGCTCTACTACGTGATCGCCAAGGCGATCGTGGCAGTGGCCCGGCTGATGGCCTGGCGACTGTTCCGTTACTGAGGAGCCCGGCATGTTCTCTACCGGATTTACCTGGAACGACCTGATGTTCCTGCTCGACGGGGCCCGGGTCACGGTGCAGCTGACCTTCTGGGCCATCCTGCTGGGCACCTTCGCCGGGCTGCTGTTCGGCCTGGCCCGGGCCCTGTGGCCACGGCTGAGCCTGCCGCTGGCGTGGGTGCTGGATGTGTTTCGCAGCGTGCCGCTGCTGATCCAGTTCGTGCTGTTCAACTCGTTCAAGAGCATCGTCGGCCTGGACATCAGTGCCTTCAGCGTCGGCTGCATCGTGCTGGGGGTGTACACCGCCGCCTACTTCACCGAGATCGTGCGTGGCGGTGTGCTGGCGGTGTCGCTGAGCGTGCGCCGGGCCAGCCGCTCGCTGGGCATGAGCTACCTGCAGGACCTGCGCTGGATCGTCCTGCCGATGGCCACCCGGGTGGCGTTTCCCGGCTGGCTGAACCTGGTGCTGGGGGTGATGAAAGACACGGCGCTGGTGATGTGGATCGGCATCGTCGAACTGCTGCGCGCCTCGCAGACCATCGTTACGCGGATTCAGGAACCCCTGCTGGTGCTGTGCATCGCAGGCCTCATCTACTACGTCATGAGCCTGGTGGTCGCCCGCCTGGGCGCCCGTCTGGAACAAAGGTGGCAGGAAAATGATTGAGATCCAGAACGTACACAAATCCTTCGGCAACCTGGAAGTGGTCAAGGGCGTGAGCCTGACCGTGGACAAGGGTGAAGTGGTGTCGATCATCGGCGGCTCGGGCTCGGGCAAGTCGACCTTGCTGATGTGCATCAATGGCCTGGAGCCGATCCAGAAAGGCAGCATCCGCGTCGACGGCGTCGAGGTGCACAACCGCGCCACCGACCTCAATCGCCTGCGGCAGAAGATCGGCATCGTCTTCCAGCAATGGAACGCCTTCCCGCACCTGACGGTGCTGGAGAACGTGATGCTGGCGCCGCGCAAGGTGCTGGGCAAGACCAAGGAGCAGGCCGAGGAACTGGCCGTCAAGCAACTGACCCACGTGGGCCTGGGCGACAAGCTCAAGACCTTCCCCGGCAAGTTGTCGGGCGGCCAGCAGCAACGCATGGCGATCGCCCGGGCGCTGGCGATGTCGCCGGACTACATGCTCTTCGACGAAGCCACCTCGGCCCTCGACCCGCAGTTGGTAGGCGAGGTGCTGGACACCATGCGCATGCTCGCCGAGGACGGCATGACCATGGTCCTGGTGACCCACGAAATCCGCTTTGCCCGGGATGTGTCGGACCGGGTGGCGTTTTTCCGTAACGGCCTGGTGCATGAAATCGGCGCGCCGGAGCAGGTGATCGGCAACCCGTTGCAGCCGGAGACGGCGGCATTCTTGAAGTCGGTGAAATAGAAGCATCGCAGGCTTCGCCAGCTCCCACACCACTATCCCTGTAGGAGCGGGCTTGCCCCGCGATGAGGCCCTCCAATCAAACACAAGGAGTCCCCGCATGCGCTCATCGAAAATCATCCACATCGTCAACTGCCATGCCGAAGGCGAAGTCGGCGACGTCATCGTCGGCGGCGTCGCCCCGCCGCCGGGTGACACGGTCTGGGAGCAGTCACGCTGGATCGCCCGCGACGACACCCTGCGCAACTTCGTCCTCAACGAGCCGCGCGGCGGCGTGTTCCGTCACGTCAACCTGCTGGTGCCGCCAAAGGATCCGCGCGCGCAGATGGCCTGGATCATCATGGAACCGGCCGACACCCCACCGATGTCCGGCTCCAACTCGCTGTGCGTGTCCACCGTGCTGCTCGACAGCGGTATCCTGCCGATGACCGAGCCGCACACCCGGCTGGTGCTCGAAGCCCCGGGCGGGCTGATCGAAGCAGTCGCCGAATGCCGCGACGGCAAGGTGCAGCGGGTGGAGGTGAAGAACGTGCCCTCGTTCGCCGATCAACTTGACGCCTGGATCGAGGTCGAAGGCCTTGGCACGCTGAAGGTCGACACCGCCTATGGCGGCGACAGTTTCGTGATCGCCGATGCCCGGCAACTGGGGTTCGCCATTCGCCCCGACGAAGCCAAGGACATCGTCGAGATGGGCCTTAAGATCACCCGCGCCGCCAACGAGCAACTGGGCTTTCGCCACCCGCTGAACCCGGACTGGTCGCACATCTCCTTCTGCCAGATCGCCGCGCCCATCGAGTATGAAGACGGTGTCGCCACCGGCGCCAACGCCGTGGTCATCCGCCCCGGCAAGATCGACCGCTCGCCCTGCGGCACCGGCTGTTCGGCGCGCATGGCGGTGATGCAGGCCAAGGGCGTGCTCAAGGTCGGCGATCGTTTCATCGGCCGCTCGATCATCGGCTCGGAATTTCTCTGCCGCATCGAATCGCAGACCGATATTGCCGGCCGCCCGGCGATCTACCCGTGCATTTCCGGCCGTGCCTGGATCACCGGCACCCATCAATTAATGCTCGACCCGAGCGATCCGTGGCCGCAAGGCTACCGACTGTCGGACACCTGGCCGGGTGCCTGATCGCTAACCCCTTGATTTAGAACCACAGCTAAAACCCGATCAGCAAAAGATGAAAAAAACACTGGTCGATCTCTTACACTTTTAATATCGTATACGAAATACAATAAACAACCGGAGAACACCATGAGCAAGTACGTAAACTGGAGCGGCGTCTTCCCTGCGGTCACCACTCAATTCAACGACGACTTCTCGATCAACCTGGAGAAAACCCACGAGGTGATTTCCAACGTGATCCGCGACGGCGTCTCGGGTCTGGTGGTCTGTGGCTCGGTAGGTGAGAACACCTCGCTGAGCGCCGAAGAAAAAATCGCCGTGACCGAAGTCGCGGTCGACGCCTCCCGCGGCCGGGTCCCGGTGATCTGCGGCGTGGCCGAGTTCACCAGCGTACAGGCGGCCAAGGTTGCCAACGCGGTGCACAAGGCCGGCGTCGACGGCGTGATGCTGATGCCCGCGCTGGTCTATGGCTCCAAGCCGTTCGAGACCGCCGAGCACTACCGCTACGTGGCCAAGCACGCCGACGTGCCGCTGATGGTCTACAACAACCCGCCGATCTATAAAAACGACGTGACCCCGGACATCCTGATTTCCCTGGCCGACTGCGACAACGTGGTGTGCTTCAAGGACTCTTCCGGTGACACTCGCCGCTTCATCGACGTGCGCAACGAAGTGGGCGATCGCTTCGTGCTGTTCGCAGGCCTGGACGACGTGGTCCTGGAAAGCATCGCGGTCGGCGCCCAGGGCTGGGTGTCGGGCATGTCCAACGTGTTCCCCAAGGAAGGCGAGACCATCTTCCGCCTGGCCAAGGCCGGTCGCTTCGCCGAGGCCCTGCCGATCTACGAATGGCTGATGCCGATCCTGCACCTGGATGCCCGCGCGGACCTGGTGCAGTGCATCAAGCTGTGCGAAGCCATCGCCGGTCGCGGCAGCGCCCTGACCCGCCCGCCACGCCTGGCGTTGCCTGAAGCGGATCGCGTGTTCGTCGAGCAGATCATGGCCAAGGCCCTGGCCAACCGTCCGCAGCTGCCGGACGTCGGTCTCTGAGTGATGACCGGGCCGGCTCCGCCCAAGGAGACCGGCCCGCCTGTTTTGCGCCCATACAGGAAACGCCAGCATGTCCAGTCACCCTTCCCGCGCAACCACCCCTTCGGGTTTGAAACGTGTCGTGGCCGCAGCCATGGCCGGCACCGTCGCCGAATGGTATGAATTCTTCCTCTATGGTACGGCCTCGGCCCTGGTCTTCGGCCAGCTGTTCTTCCGCCAGACCGACAGCCCCATCGACGGCATCATCGCCGCCTTCGCCCTCTATGCCGTGGGCTTTCTGGCACGTCCCTTGGGCGGCCTGGTGTTCGGTCACTACGGTGACAAATTCGGCCGCAAGCGCCTGCTGCAACTGAGCCTGGTGGTGGTTGGCATCACCACCTTCCTGATGGGCTGCCTGCCCGGCTTCGACAGCATCGGCTATGCCGCGCCGGTGTTGCTGGTACTGCTGCGACTGATCCAGGGCTTCGCCTTCGGCGGCGAATGGGGCGGCGCCATCCTGCTGGTGTCCGAACACTGCCCGGACAACCGCCGCGGTTTCTGGGCCAGTTGGCCGCAAGCCGGGGTACCGGCGGGCAACCTGATCGCGACCCTGGCCCTGCTCCTGCTGTCGAGCACCCTTTCCGAAGAGCAGTTCCTGGCCTGGGGCTGGCGTGTGGCCTTCTGGTTCTCGGCGGTGGTGGTGCTGATCGGCTACTGGATCCGCACCAGCGTCGACGACGCACCGATCTTCAAGGAGGCCCAGGCCCGCCAGGCGCAAAAGGCCGTGCAGCAACTGGGCGTGGTCGAAGTCCTGCGCCATCACTGGCGTGCGGTGCTGGTGGGGATCGGCGCGCGTTTTGCCGAGAACATCCTCTACTACACCGTGGTCACCTTCTCGATCACCTACCTCAAGCTGGTGGTGCACAAGGACACCTCACAGATCCTCCTGCTGATGTTCGGCGCGCACCTGCTGCACTTCTTCCTGATCCCGCTGATGGGCTACCTGTCCGATCTGGTCGGGCGCAAGCCGGTGTACCTGACCGGCGCGGTGCTCACGGCGTTCTGGGGCTTCGTCGGTTTTCCGATGATGGACACCGGCAACAACCTGCTGATCATGGCGGCGATCACCCTGGGCCTGGCCATCGAGTCGATGACCTACGCCCCCTACTCGGCACTGATGGCCGAGCTGTTCCCGACCCATGTGCGCTACACCGCCCTGTCGCTGTGCTACCAGGTCGCACCGATCTTCGCAGGCTCGCTGGCGCCGCTGATTGCCATCACCCTGCTCAACGAGTACCACAGTTCGACACCGATCGCCCTGTACCTGGTCGGCGCCTCGCTGATCTCGATCGTCGCCGTCGGCCTGACCCGCGAGACCCGAGGCAAGTCGCTGCACCAGGTCGACGCCGAGGCTGCCGAGCGTATCGCCAGCGGGCAGAGCGCCCAGGTTCGCCAGGGCAATTCGCTGGCCTGACCCAACCCTTGATATGGAGTGTTCCATGCCGGACATCATCGGCCACAACTACATCGGCGGCGCGCGCAGCGCCGCCGGCACGGTCACCCTGCACAGCCATGAAGCGAGCAGCGGCGAGGCGCTGCCCTATCGTTTCCATCAAGCCACGCCCGACGAAGTGGACGCTGCAGCCCGCGCAGCCCAGCTGGCGTACCCTGAGTTTCGCAGCCTGTCGCCGGTACGGCGGGCGGCGTTTCTCGAAGCCATCGCCACGCAACTCGAAGCACTGGGCGATGACTTCATCCAGCTGGTGACCCGCGAAACGGCACTGCCCAACGCCCGCATTCTCGGCGAGCGCGGGCGCACCAGCGGGCAGATGCGTCTGTTCGCCCAAGTGCTGCGCCGGGGGGAATTCCTCGGTGCCCGGATCGACCGTGCCCAACCGGATCGCCAGCCCTTGCCGCGTGCCGACCTGCGCCAGTACCGCCTTGGTGTCGGCCCGGTGGCCGTGTTCGGCGCCAGCAACTTCCCACTGGCCTTCTCCACCGCCGGTGGCGACACCGCCGCCGCGCTGGCCGCTGGCTGCCCGGTGGTGTTCAAGGCGCACAGCGGCCACATGGCCACCGCCGAGGTGGTCGCCGATGCGATCCTGCGCGCAGCCGAGCAAACCGGCATGCCCAAGGGCGTGTTCAATATGATCTTTGGCGCCGGGGTCGGCGAGGCGCTGGTCAAGCACCCGGCGATCCAGGCGGTCGGCTTCACCGGCTCGCTCAAGGGTGGCCGGGCGCTGTGCGACATGGCGGCGGCACGACCTCAACCGATCCCGGTGTTCGCCGAAATGAGCAGCATCAACCCGGTGCTGGTGCTGCCCCAGGCACTGGCCAGCCGCAGCGAGCAGATCGCCCGCGAACTGGCCGCCTCGGTAGTGCTCGGCTGCGGTCAGTTCTGTACCAACCCGGGGCTGGTCATCGGCCTGCGCTCGCCGGCCTTCAGTGCCTTCACTGAACAGCTGGCCGGGCAACTGGCCGAACAGCCCGGGCAGACCATGCTCAATGCCGGTACGCTCGCCAGCTACGGCAAGGGCGTGCAGGCGCTGCAGGCTCATCCGGGTATCACTCACCTGGCGGGGCGGCCGCAACAAGGCAACCAGGCGCAGCCGCAACTGTTCAAGGCAGATGTACGCCTGCTGATCGAGGGTGATCCGCTGTTGCAGGAAGAAGTCTTCGGCCCGACCACGGTGCTGGTCGAAGTGGCCGATGCCAGCGAGCTGCATCAGGCCCTGAACGGTCTGCACGGCCAACTCACGGCGACACTGATCGCTGAACCTGCGGACCTGCAAGCCCACGCCGGGTTGCTGCCACTGCTGGAGCAGAAAGTCGGTCGCGTGCTGTTCAACGGCTACCCGACCGGGGTCGAGGTTTGTGATGCGATGGTCCATGGCGGACCGTACCCGGCAACGTCGGATGCCCGCGGCACCTCGGTCGGCAGCCTGGCCATCGAGCGTTTCCTGCGCCCGGTCTGCTACCAGAACTGCCCGGATGCGCTGTTGCCTGAAGCGCTGCAAGACGCAAACCCGCTGGGCATCACCCGCCTGGTCGACGGCCAGGACAGCCGCGCCGCGCTGTAACCCCCTGAAAAACGCCCCTGCATGCAGAGGCGTTTGTTTATGCCAGCAGCGCCTTGAGATCGTTGTACAAGGCCTCTGGAATCTCCACCCCTTCCACCAGACTGCGCGCCCGCGCCGCAAAACGCCGCTGCGACGGCAAGCGCGCGCCCTGCCCTTCGATGTTTTCGAACACAGCTTCCGCTCGCGCCAGGTGCAGGTCGGCAGACTCACCCAGGAAGCGCTTGGGGTCCAGGGCGATCAGCAGTTCACCATGGTACGGCGAGGACTTGCTGCCCTCGGCATGGGCCAGCGATTCGGCACTGGTCAGGTCGCCGATCAAGGGGCCGGCGATCAGCTCGACCAGTGTTGCCAGTGCCGAGCCCTTGTGCCCGCCGAACGTGAGCATCGCGCCCCGGTCGAGCACCACGTTGGGGTCGGTGCTGGGCCGGCCCTGCTCGTCCACGCCCCACCCTTCGGGAATGGCCTTGCCCGCGCGCCGATGCAGTTCGATATCGCCCCGGGCGATGGCGCTGGTGGCGAAGTCGAAGACATAGGGAGACTTGCCCGCCCGCGGCCAGCCGAACGCAATGGGGTTGGTACCGAACACCGGCTGGTGGCCGCCGGCCGGTGCGACCCAGGCGTGGCTGGGCGTGAACGCCAGGGCGACAAGACCGGCCTCGGCCAGTTGCTCGATCTCCACCCACAATGCGGAAAAGTGCACACAGCGATTGATCGCCAGGGCCGCGATGCCGTTGCTGCGGGCCTTGGCCTGCAACAGTGGCAGACCGGCCTGGAATGCCAGTTGCGAGAAGCCACCGGCGGCGTCCACCCGCACGATCGAGGGCGCCTGGTCGATCACTTCGGGGCATGCATCGGGCACCACCTTGCCGGCTTTCAGCGAACTGACGCAGCCCAGCACCCGGTACAGGCCATGGGATGCACAGCCGTCGCGCTCGCCGGCGACGATGGTGTCGCTCACAGCATTGGCGTGATCGGCCGTGAAGCCGTTGTGCAAGAGGATCGAACAGGCCAGCGTACGGGCCTCGGACAGGGTCAATCGGATCATGGTCATCTCCTTGGGCAGACACTCCAGCCTGCCCGAGCCCGGGGCGTGCGGCTTGATCGCTTTAGCCCGGTGCGATGACGAACTCGGCACAGCCTAGGGTTGATAGCCTTCGACGATGATCACCTCAGCCTTCGCCGCCCCCTGGCGGTAGCTGCACGCCTCCTGATACTGCACCGACCGATAACAGGCCACCGCCTGCTCATAGGACTCGAACTCGATCACCACGCTGCGCTGCGGCGTCGCCCTGCCTTCCATCGCCTCACTGCGCCCGCCACGGGCCAGCAACTTGCCTCCGAACGCGGCAAAGGCCGCCGGCGCCCGCTGGGTGTACTGCTGATAGCGCTCCGGGTCGCTGACGTCGACGTGGGCAATCCAGTAAGCCTTCATTGCACGCTCCCGCTTCAAGTTATTTGGTATTATGGTATACCATAAATCCTCTACCTGACAGCGAGTACGCAGCAATGGCCTTCAACAGCATCGAAGACATCCTCGAGGACTACCGCCAGGGCAAGATGGTCCTGCTGGTGGACGACGAGGACCGGGAAAACGAAGGTGACCTGCTGATCGCCGCCGAACGCTGCGACGCCCAGGCCATCAGTTTCATGGCTCGCGAGGCACGTGGCCTGATCTGCCTGACCCTGACTGACGAGCACTGTCAGCGCCTGGGCCTGGAGCAGATGGTGCCCGCCAACGGCAGCGCCTTCAGCACCGCGTTCACCGTGTCGATCGAAGCGGCCCGGGGGGTCACCACCGGCATTTCCGCCGCCGACCGCGCCCGCACCGTGGCTGCCGCCGTGGCCCCCGACGCCCGGGCTGAAGACCTGGTGCAACCGGGCCATATCTTTCCCCTGCGCGCCCGCGAAGGCGGCGTGCTCACCCGTGCCGGGCACACCGAAGCCGGTTGCGACCTGGCACGCCTGGCCGGCTTCAGTCCGGCCTCGGTGATCGTTGAGGTGCTCAACGACGACGGCACGATGGCCCGCCGCCCGGACCTGGAAATCTTTGCCGCCCATCACGGCATCAAGATCGGCACCATCGCCGACCTGATCCACTACCGCCTGAGTACCGAACAGACGGTCAAGCGCATCGGCGAACGGGACCTGCCGACGGTGCACGGCACCTTCCGCCTGGTGACCTACGAGGACCGCATCGAGGGTGGTGTGCACATGGCCATGGTGATGGGCGCCATTCGCCGAGACCAGCCGACCCTGGTGCGGGTGCATGTGATCGACCCGCTGCGCGACCTGGTCGGCGCCGAGTACGCCGGCCCCGCCAACTGGACCTTGTGGGCGGCGCTGCAGAAGGTGGCCGCCGAGGGCTGCGGGGTGGTGGTGATCCTGGCCAACCATGAATCGTCCCAGGCCTTGCTCGAACGCGTGCCACAGTTGACCCAGCCACCGCGTCCCTACCAGCGCGGTCAGTCGCGCACCTATTCGGAGGTGGGTACCGGGGCGCAGATTCTCCAGGATCTGGGCGTGGGCAAGTTGCGGCATCTGGGGCCGCCGCTGAAGTACGCGGGGCTGACCGGGTATGACCTGGAAGTGGTGCAGTGTGTACCATTCACCGGCGACCTGGCCTGACCACGTTGTAGCCGCTGCCGCCAGGCTGCGATCGGCGCGCAGCGGTCGCAATGCCCTCCCAATGGATATGCTCGCCGACCTCAGCGCCAACCCTCACAAGGCAGCCGACAATCAGAGATCATCGTACAGATCGACGCCCTCATCCCAATCCACTTCGTCCAGATCGTCGGCCCCTTCGTCCTCATCGACAGGGTCGAACATGGGGTCGGCTTCATCCTGCAACGCAGGGTCCAGGTCATGGAACTCATGATCGAGCAAGTGATCGTGTTCGGGTTCGTGGATATCCGGCTCGTCGTTCATCATCGGGTCCTGCTGGGTAGGCGGCAACAAAGGACGCCTGTATAAGCCCGGGATCGCCCCACGTCAACCCGCCCTGCGCCTGTCACTCCTTGCGCAGCAACGCCGCATTGGCCTGGCGGACCATATCCATCCATTCGCCGGCACTGACCGAGCCCGACTGTTCCAGCCGCTGGGCCGCCATCAGCGCTTCATCGTACGCTGTCTCCGGCAATACGCCTTCGCCAAGGAACCTGACGCGCCATTGCAGAATCGCCGCAGCCCCTTTCACTTGATCCATCTCCATCCCCAACCTGCGCGGATAACGGGCAGCAACCGGTGTTGCGCCCAAGCGGCGGCGAGATTACACGAGCGCAAAGCTTATGAGAATAGTTTGCATTCGTTTTAGAGCTGGAAGCGACGAACTCGACGATCAACGAAAATTGCTAATCCAGCGCACCGGTCAGCACCTCGTAAATGATGCCTGTGGCGATGGCCACCAGGATCAGGTCCACGCCCGCCTGCTGCCATTGATAGCCGTCGTAATGCGGCAGCCGGTCGATCAACCTGCCATCGAGCTTTTTCGCAATCCCCGGCGGCAGTGGCTTGCCCCGTGCCAGGTTTTTCTGGATGCCCGGCGGCAATGCGGTGCCCGGGCTCCAGTAGTCGGGGTAGCGGGTCAGTATGCTGAGTACGTCGCCCCGATCGATGCCCGGACCATGACTGAAGTCATTGTGATCACTGCCCTGCCCTTTCCCCGGGTTGCCCTGATTGCCATGGCTCTGCGCCTTGTGCGAATTTCCCTTGCCGTTTCCCTGGCCATTGCCCGGGTCGGCCAGGGCAGTGGCCGAAGATGCGACGACGGCGACGCTGGCAAGCATCGCGATCAATGATCTGAATTTCAACATATCCATACTCCATGAACAGGGAACATTCCTCTAATGTAGAGGTTTTTGCGCCAGAAAGTTCACGGGATGAAGGACCTGCGCGCCAGCTCATGAGACTTCACGAACACCAGCGCGACAGTTCTAGAGGCGATCCCTGCACGAATCAGACGCCGTTCCTGGCCATGCGGATCTGATTAAACGTCGATGAAGTCCGGTTCCTGGTCGATGGCCAATTCCTCCGCCATCGCTTTTTGTGTCGCAAAGCCGTAATTGATGTAGAGATCAAGTACGGTAAGGCCCGGTGCGCCTTCATGAAACTCGACACAACGCTTCAAAGCATGCTTGATGGCCCCAAGGGCCCGAATGTGATCGGCAGTTTCCAGCCCGTCCGTTTGCAGGATGCGCTGCTCGATGGCCTCTACCGCCGAGAGCTTCTCCCGTGCGGCTTTCAGGCTGCTATCGCCAGTTTCGGAGATCTTCGCCCACCCATGGTCGACTATTGGATTTTTCATTCCAGCTCCTTTTTCCGGCCCCATGCCGGTTATTGGGTAATAGTCCATTCCACCCCAAATTGCCACCATGCAGCAGCGCACAGGTCGCCACATTCCCCCTGCTGGATGCTGCTACGCCTACTCGGGCGCCAGATGAACGGCGCCCACACGAAAAACCCCGCAGACCTAGATCTGCGGGGTTTTCAAAGATGGATCGGTATGGAAACAGCGAAGCCGGGCGACTCAATGATCGTTTTTGGAGGACGATCCCATCGCGTTGCTCAAGCCCTTGGTATTGTGATCGCCCGGCGTAGTCCGGGATACGGCGGTCGCCTTGGACAAGCCGCGGGTATCCTTGGAATGGGCGACACCGGAGGTGGTAGTGCCATGTCCATTGTCGTCATTGCGGGTGCTGCCATAGTGATTTCCGCTCAGACCATGGTCGCGCGTCGCCTTGCCGGCGTGCTCGCCGCCAATGCCCATGCCGTTGCTTTTCCCCCCGTGGCCGCCAGTGCCTGCGCCCTTTCCGCCACCATTTCCCCCTCCGTGACCACCACCGTGACCGCCGCCACCACCGTGACCGCCGCCACCGTGACCGCCACCGCCACCGCCACCACCGCCACCGCCACCGCCACCGCCACCGCCATCTTTGGCATAGGCCGAACCAATAGGCGATACACCGGCAGGTAATACAGCCGCCGTTCCCAGTACAAAAGCACAGGCAAACACGGCTACCAGGGTTTTCTTCATGATGAACACGCCTCCAGGGGCGAGGGTTGGGATGCCTCTACAGACCCGCCTGAAGCCGCTAAGTTCGGGGCCTGCCGACGAAATGCAGACCCGGATTGCAGGGACTACGACTGGGGGATGAGATGGATTCCCCGAATGAGGGGGAATAAGCAGTGCAAGTCACCAAGGCGACTTGTTCATCAAAGCTCGCCTCCCCGGTACAGATAGATGGCCACAAGATCTACAGCCAGCGCTATCACGACCACCGTAATTTCGAAATAGTTCTCCAGGTCAATCACAACTGCGCCCCCAGTGCGGTTAGTACCAGTAAGCGAGGCAATTTCTATTCCATTTATCAATGCGCATCCGGCCACCATTGACGCAAATCAAAACGCTACGCGTGGTTCGCGAGACGATACCTGACAGCAGGGAACGGATCGACAACAGGCCAACACCTTGAGCCCAAGGCAACGCCGTAGATTCAAGTGCACAGCACTGCATAAGGAGACCCAGATGACCTCGTTGAACCACGTACTGGTTGCCACCGACTTGTCCACCTCTGCCCGCAACGCGGCGGAGCGGGCAGCACAATTGAGCAAGGCGCAGAACGCATCACTGGACCTGCTCTATGTCGCCAATCCAGCGCCCTTCGAGCGTCTCAAGCAAGTCGTGGTACCTGATGAAGACTTGTTGAAACGCGCGCTGGAGACGGCAAAGGAAAAAATTCACGCCCTGGCAGGCATGCTGTTCCAGCGCTATGACATCGCCTCGGGTGCACAGGTCGCGCCTGGCTCGGTGGTCACGCAAATCACCCGCGTGGTGCAGGATAAACGTATCGATCTGCTGGTATGCGGGGCAAAGGGACAGAGCCTGGCCCGCCGCCTGCTGCTGGGCTCTACCGTCCAGAGGATGCTGAGCCGCATGCTCTGCCCTTTGCTGGTGGTCAAGCAGGCACCTCGTGATGCGTACCGCACCCTGCTGGTTCCAGTTGATTTTTCCCCTTCATCGCTTCGCTCCATCGAACTTGCAAAATCCATTGCCCCTCAGGCCGAAATCATACTCCTTCACGTGTTCGAAGCCCCCTTCGAGGGCAGCATGCGGTTCGCCTACATTGACCAGAACACCCTCAATCACTACCGCAATGTGATCCGCAAAGACGCTGTGGAAAAACTCGCGGCATTGAGCCAGGCCGCAGGGTTGGCCGATGCTCGGCAAGTCGTGGTACACGGTGACCCGTCCTGGCGGATCGCGGAGACGGAACAGGAGCTGGACTGCGATCTGATCGTGATCGGCAAGCAGGGGGAAAGCGCCCTGGAAGAGCTGTTGATCGGGAGTGTCACCAAGCACGTCCTCAACGAATCTCAGTGTGATGTACTGGTGTCACTGTAGTGCGTGGGCCGTTTCGGGGACGCTGGATGAGCGTCCTCGAACGGTACTGAAGCCCCTCTATTGCGACATAAAGTGAACTAGGATGATTTCATGATCATTCGTCAGGCTAATGCCGCAGACCATCCGCTGCTGCTCAACATCTGGCTGCGCGCCGTTCGCGCAACTCACCATTTCCTGCAGGCGTCCGATATACAGGCACTGCTTCCTCAGCTACGCGATATTTACTTGCCCGCTGTCGAACTGTGGGTCGCGGTCGATATCGAAGACTGCCCGCTAGGCTTCATCGGGCTCGATCAAAGCCATGTGGAAATGCTCTTTGTCGATCCGGATCGCCATGGGCAAGGCATTGGCCGAGCGCTGCTGGATTACGCCCGCAACTCGCGCAACGCGATGAGCGTTGATGTAAACGAGCAAAATCCCCAGGCAGTAGGGTTCTATCTGCATTACGGGTTTGTTCAAACAGGTCGCTCTGCCCTGGACGGCGAAGGCCGGCCATTCCCGTTGTTGCACATGAGCTTGCCCGGTTAGCCGGCGCGGTACAGCCTCTTCACTGCAGGCGCGCCCTGAGCTGTTGGGGAACCGCCACGACCTCTCGCGTATCCGGGGAGACGCAAACCTGCGTCAGGCTCGCGACAAATGCCAACACACCTGAGGCGATACGTCCCTCGACTGAAAACGAGAACGAATGCTCCCCCACATTCGACACACTCACTTTAAGGGTCAGCACGTCGTCCCATGTGACCGGATGCAAGAACTCCAGGGAGAATGCTCTTGCAGGAGGCAGAATCTTGAAACCCATAAGGGTTCGCAGTCCCGGACCTTCCAGCCAGACACCCAGCGCCTCCTGAACGGCCTCCAATACGAAATATGAAAACCTGGGCGTATACACGACCCCCTCAGGATCACAGTCCCCGAAAAGCACCTTTCTTTCAACAAATACCGGGCTCGGCATCACACCATTCCTTAGTAGTGAGGGAGGAGACGCGACTGTAGAAGCGTGCGAAGGCTTGGGCAATTGCGGGAGCGCGAGGCGCTGCGCAACTGCCAGGAAAGCTGATTACTTAAGCTGCAACCGAAGGTTGTTCAAATGCTCAAGTGCAGCCTCCTTTTCCTCGATGCCGGCCGGGCCCTCGCTGCCCATGATCGAGGCGTACGCGTCCTCGTAGACTTTTGCGACAATCTGGGCATTCTCGGAGTGCTTCAGGAAAGCCATTAGAAGGTGTTCTACCGCATCGACTTGCGCTTGATTCAAGCTCACAACGACCTCCTGATCCCGGCCCCATGCCGGTCACCCGTAATACCCCATCCCAAAAGAAATTGCCACCATGCCGGTGGCCCCAACTAAGGGTGTGGCCGCACCCAGGACAGGGGATCAGACGCTGGCGTGAAGGAACACAAAAATGGCCACCGCATCCACAGTCAGCACAGCCGTCACGACGAAGCTCAAGAAATGGAAGTCATCCTGGAACATGTCTGCGTACCCCGCATGGTCAGTGTTTCAGGGACAAAGCAACTCCCGTTCCAACCACCCCGCAGCGGGTCGCGCAGGAAGTAGCCGCACAACAGCTACTGACTCATCTTCGGCGAGGGCAGCGACGGGGGATCGTGCTGATGAACAGGACCATAGCGAAGATAAAGAGGTAGGGTGATCTGTAGGACGGGATTGCCCAGGCTATAAGCAGATGACTCAGCGCCATCGCCACTGCAAATAGACGTAGCTGCAGGTTGGAAAACCGATTACCGAAACGCTTGGCCGCCTGGTCAAGCGCTTTGAAGAATTTCATGCCGAACGTCCTTGTAGATCAGACGCCAATTCTACGCCATCAACGAAGGCGTGATCACCGATCATCAGCACCTATGCGCCAGCGTACTTCGAAGTGAAGGTTCCTGGCACACCTGTCCACCCTGTGTTTGGCCGCTATCAGTCAGAAGCAGGCATCGATGCAAGCTCCCGATATCTCGATTCGCGATCACACGGCAGCCAACTAATTGCGGTTCCAATAGCCGTGTCTAGACTCCAATCGTTCTCTTTTCGGAGCACGGAATACTGAGTGTGAGACAAGGTTACCCAGAAGTTCGCAGTCTCGACTCCGCTCAACTCTCCCCATGAATGCAAGGACGTCGATTATGGCTTTCGCGCTGAAAACGCTTTCCGCTTCGATCCTCTGCCTGTCGCTCGGCATCTGCGTGGCCCAAGCGGCGGATCAGGCACCCGCCTCGCCGCTGATCAAGCAGCTCAACAACGGCAACTGGCTGGACCCGAAGGAGGCCGAAGCACTGCGTGACGAGCTGTACTACCAGCGTGCGGTGTTCGCCTACATGACCATGCTGCCGGCGCTCAACACCATTGGCATGAAGGATGGGTCGGAGAAGGCTTTCGGTGCCGGCTACAACGTGCTGCCGATCTGGAAGCAGCGCATGGACTCGCGGACCATGGTGCCCACGCCAAACGCCGACGTGATCTACTCCATGAGCTACCTCGACCTGAAGCAGACCGGCCCGCTGGTAGTGAAGGCGCCCGCCAACGTGATCGGCATGTTCACCGACTTCTTCCAGCGCACGCTCACCGACGTTGGCGCCATCGGTCCCGATCGTGCCCGTGGCGGCCTGTATCTGTTGCTGCCACCGGACTACAACGGTCCGGTGCCAAGCGGTTACTTCGCGGTCAAGTCGCGTACCTACAACGTGTTCCTGTTCTTCCGCACTGTCATGGCCAAAGGGGAAGGCAAGCCCGACCCGGCACCGGCAGTGAAGAATGCCGAGACGACCCGTGTCTATCCGCTCTGGGCGACCGAGAAAGACGTCAAGCCGATGGAATTCCCCGATGCCAGCGGCAAGGCGCTGAATATGATGTACCCCGTCGATAACAACTTTTGGACCAAGCTCAAAGCGTTCGTCGATTACGAGCCGGTTGAGGCGATCGATCCGGAATTGCGTGGTGTGCTGGCGTCCATCGGCATCGTCAAGGGGCAAGCCTTCGAGCCGAATCAGAAGCAACAGGAATTGCTGAAGAAGGCGGTGGAGACCGCACCGAAGATGATCCTCGCCAACCGCCAGCTGGGGCGCGACGACAAGCGCAACCTCTACTACAAGGACCGCCAGTACGAGAACACCTGGGCCGGCGGTACCAACGACTGGATGCAGGAAAGCTACCTGGATGTGAACCAGCGGGCCAACTTCTTCCAGTTTGCCTATTCCTCCGCTCCGGCCATGGTCATGCACACCACTGGCGCCGGCTCCAAATATCCATTCACCGGACGCGACAAGGACGGCAAGTTCCTCGAAGGCGGCGCCACCTACAAGTTGCGCCTGCCACCCAACCCGCCGGCCGCGCTGTTCTGGGCAGTGACCGCCTACAACATCACCGACGGCACCATGCCCGAGACCAAACAGCTGCTGCCCTCCACCAACAGCTACTACGACATTCCCAAGCAGTCCGATGGCGCCATCGAAATATGGTTTGGCCCGGAAAAACCAACGGATGTCGCCGACGCCGCATTCATCCAGACCCTCCCTGGCCGCAATTTCCTCGTCGCCCTGCGCCTGTACGGCAGCGAGGACGCCTTCTATGACCAGACCTGGAAGCCTGACGACGTCATAAAGGTGAAGTGACCGGCTTTCTGGAGCCCAAACGAAAAACCCCGCAGACCTTGATCTGCGGGGCTTTCAATAATGGAGGCCGAGGTCGGAATCGAACCGGCGTAGACGGATTTGCAATCCGCATTGTAAATTCTTTATTTTCAATGGGTTACAGACAATTCGATTCCGCAATGGGATGAATTTATATCCCGTGCAGCCCTTGTAAATCAAGGGATGCATGTCTAGTTGCGGAAGTGATTTTTGGGCTCTTGCGCCACCATCCGATGCTCCAGCCACCCTCGGTTTCCCAGGTTGGTCAACGGATTTCAAGACCGTACCATAAATGCCCATTTTAAACGGCGTCAAGGGCTGAATCGGTTCCAAAACAACGCTAAATCGGCACGGCTACAGGCCGCATACTGTAAGGGTCACTGCTTCAGTTTTGGAATCGAATTCCCCTCCTCCGGCGCTATGTCGAGCGAGCACAATCTCCCTTCCCGCTGCAGTTCGTCATACCAGGCTAGCCAGCAACGGCATCAGCATTTGACTAGCATCAACCAATAGCGGTTAGTCAGCTCAAACAAAATTGAGGGTCGGGCTGGGTTGTCTAGGTAGATAAGTCCGAGTGCTGCTGCCCCTAAACGGCTCTTTAACCCTGTGCGCGGGACGCCTCAACCCGCGTCGAAATCGAGCTACAAATGGGCTTCTTGCAATTGTTCCAATGGCCTATTCTATGGACAGAAAAGCTCGGTACGGAAAGCAATCATATAGCTTCATCTGGCAAGCCTCCTACGACGGCTCAATGATTAAACTCGTTATTTAAAGGACTGAAAGGATGGCGACAAAATTTGAATTACCATCGGAAGGTGAAATTGTTACAGAGAGTGACGTAGAGCAAAAAATAATTTATCCACTTCTCGTAGCCTCCAATGACGTCGGGCTTCAATTTCAGACCGCCGAGATTATAACCAAGGGAGATATTAGAAAGCTCTCTATCGACAAGCTCACAAAGAAGAAAATTTATTACCCCGATTATATGGTGGTTATTGGTGGATTCCCTCTACTCGTAATAGAGGCAAAAAAGCCTGACGACCCTGATGTGGAAGAAGCATTCAGAGAAGCTAGACTTTACGCCAATGAATTAAATGCCTACTTCCCGACAGGAATTAATCCGGTCAGGAAAGTAATTGCGACAAACGGAATAAAACTTCTGGCTGGATCAAGCGACAATATTAATCCGCAACTAGTTATGGACATTACAGAGCTATCCGCCTCATCTCAAAAATACCATGATTTATTCAAAGAATTTTCCAGAAATCCGCTAGAAGCTTTAGTGGACAAGTTCAACCAAGAACTTTCCCCAGGATACCTTTCTAAACCACGGAGATTAGTCGGCGGAAGGGCAGTTCAAGATGAGGAAATAGGACACAATTCTTTCGGGGCAAATATCGCTTCTGACTTGGGCCACATCTTCAACCCAGCAACAATTGAAGATAGAAAATTTATTGCAAAGAACGGTTACATCCCATCGAAAAGACGCGAAAGATTTATTGAACCTATTGATCGATTAATTAGAGCTGCAAAACCCCCAAGCGAAATCAACGCCACTACAATCGAAGATACTTCAGCGCCACGAGAGCTGGTTGCCGTGCTCGCCAAACAAAGTAAATTTCTCGAGCGGAAAGTTATACTTCTTGTAGGTAGCGTAGGGTCAGGTAAAACAACATTTATCGACTACCTTAAAGAAGTTGCTCTACCGGCTGACGTCATTGACAGAACCGCGTGGATTCGCATTAACATGAATGAATCTCCCGTATCGCCCGATGAAATTTATGGATGGCTTAGGCGCGAGATAATTGAGGGGTGCAAGGCAAACACCCCTCAATATGATTTTGATACATTAGAGGGCATCAAAAAGGTCTACTCGGTTGAGCTAAATCGTTTTGAGAAGATATACAAACCGCTGTATGAGGGAACTCCTGAGTACAACATTAAGCTGGGCGAAAAAATTGAAGAGCTGGAATCAGACCCACATCTTTCTGCACTGGCTTACACAAGGTTTTGCACTACTGAGAGAGGGAAACTACTAATAATCGTTCTTGACAACTGTGACAAACGCACACTGGATGAACAGCTATTGATGTTCCAAGCAGCTCAATGGCTACAGAAAGAATTTCGTTCACTTGTAATACTCCCGCTAAGGGAGGAAACATATGACAATCATCGAGATCACCCGCCGCTGGATACCGCTCTGAAAGATTTGGTGTTTCGAATAGAACCACCGTTATTTCAAAGTGTCTTAGCGAAGCGCGTACAACTTGCTTTAAGGGCACTGGATGGAAATGGCGGCCAAAATATGCTGACCTATGAACTGCCTAATGGCTATACAGTTGAGTACAGCAAGAATGACACATCATATTATTTGACGTGCATATTGAAGTCGATTTTCGAAAATGACAAATATGTACGCCGCATAATTGTTGGGCTCTCGGCTCGAAACATCAGAAGAGCATTGGAAATATTTCTTGAATTTTGCACCAGCGGGCATATTGCAGAAGACGAAATATTCAAGATACGACAGTCCCAAGGGATGCACACCCTGCCCTTGCACATAGTATCTCGGGTGCTACTTCGAATGAACCGTAGATACTACGACGGTGATCATTCGCACATCAAAAACCTGTTCACGACATTATCCTTTGGAAAAAAAGGAAACTATTTTTCTCGACTGATGATTTTGAGATGGCTAAAACAAAAGTTTCACAACATTGGACCATCAGGCGTCCAAGGCTACTTTCCAGTAATTGAATTAAAAGCAGAGCTAATCCCACTAGGCGTAGAATCCGATGTAATAATCAGGGACTTGGAGTTCTTGCTCGCAGGACACTGCGTTGTTTCTGAGGATTTTACTATTTCAGAAATTACGGATGACAACTTGATTAAACTTGCACCAGCCGGTTTTGTGCACTTGGACTTGCTGACCAATGTAAGCTACCTCGCAGCGCTTGCCGAAGACACATTGTACACTGAGGAAAAGACAGCTAGAGAAATCGCTGAACGAATAAAATCGCTGGACGAACAGTACAACCAGCGAACCGCCTACCAGAACGCCATGGATTTCTACAACTATATCAGGAAACAATATGAATCTTTAATTGCCAGCACTTCTAGCTACCTAGAGAATAGCAGCCTTGCCAAGCTGGCTTCCGTTTCAGAAATGGAGCCAAGTTTGCAAATGTTCAAGAAGAACGCTTTACCGTCCATCTGGCAAGAAGCAGAGTTACAATATACACCAGGCGAACGGTATACATGCGAAGTAGTGAAATATGTTCAACGAGGACTAATAGTAAAAATGCATTTAGGCATGACTGTTTTTGTACACCCAAACCAGCTACCAAAAGACTATATTGAGAGAGACTACAATCGCGGGGATAAGATTGAATTTCTATTAAACTCAATCGACGTATTTAGTCAAAAAATACGTTTAGACTTTATAGAAAATTCGCCAGCCGAAAAAAATGAGTGACACTTGTGGTTTCATTGAAGCGAGTGAGTCGGCCCGCCCAGCACCCGGAACTGGTATTCCTGCACAGCCTGCATCAGTGACACGACCTCTACTCGAAGGCGCTCGATCTCTTCAGGAGGCATCGAGGCCTTCTTTGCTATGTGGTACCTACGTATTGCCTCAACGACCTGCTGCATCAGGGGCTCACCGGCTTCGATCTTGGCCTGCAAATCCATTTCCCGCCTCACGGTCTCGAAATGATCTCACGAACGTACGCCTGGCAGGCCTGCAGCGCAATCAGTCCTTGATCACCGTCTCCGGCAATGGCGAGAACTCGTCGAGCAACCGTTGGATCAAGTTCACCTCGCGATGCTCCATGAACCACGCTGCTGGCGCCGGTGGCGGCTGGCAACCGACTGTCATTACCTGGGGCCGGGCTGGCGAGTAGGACTGACAGCCGGAGACCAGCAATGGCCAGGAGATCGCGCAGGCGCGAAATATTTCTTTGCGCATCACTAAACTCCTTGAAATGAGCTTCGTCTACCGTTCGCAGCCTGACTTCCAAGGTCTGCCGCCTGCCCTTCTCCGCTTCCTGCCAATCGACCACAGCCCGGGCTGCAGCTTCGCACTCGCGCTGATAGGCCTCGGCTTGGCTGGCCAGTTCAGCGCGATAATGATTGGTCTGCCACTCCCAAGCCATCCAGGTGCCTGCAGCCATCAGGGAAAGCCCTAAGGCAATCATCAGGATCGCCCTGAAACCCACCGATTGACTGATCACGCCAGCACCTTCAGCGCCAGGTCATACATCACCTTTCGCTCAGCGGCCCCGTGCGGCACCCGACCCGGCTTGCCGGTATTGATGATGCTGCCGATGTCCTGGAAGCGGCCGGCGTCGGCCAGTTCGTTCAGACCGTGCTTCGCCCACCACCAAGTGGCGGACATGGCGGCATGCTCCGGCTGCTCGAGCAGCTGCGGCTCATCTTCCAGCGGCAAGCCCAAGCCCCCGCTGGCGGCGGCATAGTTGGCCCGGCCGGTGACCTGCAGTAGGCCGCGCCCGCGAAAGCACCAGCCGTCACCCGGGTGAACGTTACCGTTACGGCCGGCATACGCATCGTTGGCGATCGCCTCCGGCTTGCGCGCCAGGCTTCTTGCCTTCGCGTTCGGCTTCCCATCGGCACCGCGGTAGCGGCCGGGCCAAGTGGCGGCCAGACCTTCAGCGCCATAGTTCAGGTTCTCGACCAGATTCCGCAGGTGGCCCGACTCATGCCCGACCTGGGCTAGAAACGCCGCCTGGCGCACCCGGATGTCGATCTTGTAGCGCGCCATGGCTCGGTTCAGTGCAGGCAAAAAAATGCCCGCGGCTTGGCGGGCGTTGGGGAGGATCTGCAGCAACTGCTGCTCAGTGAGAGGCATGCGTTTCTCCAGGCAAAAATAAACCCGCTCAGGGCGGGTGTGGTCGGCTTGCAGCGACGTTAACCGGGCATGGCCGGCCAACTGATGGTGTCCGGGTAGCCTAGCTGATCCTGGACCCGATTGAGCGCCACGCGGTACTTCTTCCACAGGACCAGTTCGGCCTTCTCGGCGTCCGTGGCCTCTTCAATGTCGACTGCA
>NZ_JBIVXC010000033.1:0-23404 GCF_044769005.1 Pseudomonas sp. NPDC090755
ACCCGAAGCGCAGCGTAGGGCCGTATGCAGGAGCGAGCGGTTTTGCCTACTTTTTCCAAGAAAAAAGTAGGCCGCCGTAAGGGCGGAAGGGGCCATCAGCGGCGCCACATCGAACGGATAAGCTCCCATCCGAAGTCCAGTCCAGTCCAGTCCAGTCCAGTCCAGTCCAGTCCAGTCCAGTCCAGTCCAGTCCAGTCCAGTCCAGTCCCAAGATCATGCCCCCGGGATTCCGTTAAAAACCATTTTTGGGGGCCGGGTTGAGGCTGTGTGCTTATCCATTCCCTGCTGCGATGCTACCGACCACCCGCTCGCGCAAGTCCTCGAAGCAGGGCTTGCGCCCGTCCACCTGGCTGGAGGCCCGCGGCGCGCGCGCGGCGTCACCGGTGGGCTGCTCCACATACCAGTAGCAATGTTTCACTGCCCGGGTGATCGCCACATAGGCAAGGCGCAGGACCTCATCCTTCTGCGCCGTGTCGAACGCCTGGGCGTCACCGGCCAGACCCAGGCCCGCCTGACGATAGACCTGGTTTTTATAGGGCGAGCTGGTCAGGTGCTGGCAATCGCCGAGCATGAATACCGCATCGGCCTGCAAGCCCTTGGCACTGTGATAGGTCAGCTGGCGGAAGCGTCGCTGGGCGGGCGGCAGCCCTGCCTCGTGATTGATCAACGGCTGAATATGCTCTGATATCAATAACTTATCGCTGCTTTTTCGAAACAACATCATCACAGACTCGCCCCGACGGTAATGCTCCATCAGGGTTTGTGCCAGCGTCACCTCATCCCGTTCGAGCACTTTCACCGGCACCGGCTCCTCTGCCGCCGGCCCGCAGGCCCGGGCCTTCTTGCCGCTGATGGCCGGCGCCGGCTTCACGATATGCTCGGCCGCATCGATGATGTACTGGTGGCTGCGGTAGTTGTCGGCGAGCATCACCCGGGTGTTGGCCGGTGCCGGGAACTCCTTGGCAAATTCCATGAAATACTTGGGCGAACTGCCCCGCCAGCCATAGATCGACTGCCAGTCATCCCCCACGCACAGCAGCGACGAATGCTGCGCCACCCGCCCCACCTGCAGGGCCGGACCCCGCCGGCGGATCTCGCGCAGGCAGGCACGCAGCCAGGAGACGATTTGCGGCGACACGTCCTGGAACTCGTCGATCATCAGGTGCGCCAGCGGGCGCAGCAAGGGGTCGGGCAGCAGGCGCAGGTTTTCCGGGTTGTTCTCGCCGAACAGGGCAAACATGCGGTTGTAGCTCATGATCGGCGGCGACTGGGCCATCAGGTGGGTTTCCAGGGCCTTCCAGTACAGGCCCAGGGCCTCGAAGAACAGGGCATCGCTGTCGCCGGTGGGGAAACTCATGGCGCCCACCGCCTTGTTCACATCCAGCCCCAGGTTCTCGATAAAGCCCGCCGCACCGACAAAGGCATCCAGCAGTGGCACTGCCGCCAGCTCGCCCTTGACCTTGTAGTCGAAGCCCGGCCCCGCCACGGCATCGCCCGCCAGGGCGCTGGTCAGGCGCTTGGCTGCCGAATAATTTTCCAGCCAAATCACAGGCTTATCGCAGAAAGCTTGAAACAGGGTGCGCTTGATTACCCATTCGGCCCAGACCGGCAACTTGGCCCCCGGGCGCTTGTACTGCTGGTTTTCACCCGGGTCGAAGCCCAGCACCACCCAGGCGTCGAGCGCCTTGATATGGCCGTGAAAATGGAAGCGGCTGCCGTTGATCTCCACCGTCTCGCGGCTCGGTTCAATGCCCTTGATCGGCCAGGCACCGGCTGCAAACCAGAGGTCTTCCAAGGTGTCGCAGAGTTCTTCGTCACGGCTGGCCGAGAGCTGGGTCACCGCCACGCGCTTCTGCACGTCCGGGTGGTCGCGGTCCAGGGCCTTGAGTTGCAGGGCTTCGCGGCGCAGGCCGGCGATCAGCTCGGCAAAGCGCGGGCTGCCCTTGAGCAGGTCGCGGTAGCATAGGTTCAGTTGCTGGCGCTGGGCATCGTTGATGCGCAGGTCGAAGGGGTTACTCTCGGCATTGGCTTCGCTGCCCCCCGGCATCTCGCTGCCCAGGGTCTCGAAGGCGCGCACCTGGCTGAAACCCGGCAGGCTGCGCACCAGCGGCAGGATGCGCGAATGGAAGGTGCGCACCAGTTCGCGAGCCTGTACCGGCGTCAGCTCAAGCTGCCAGAGGCTGAATACCTGCACCAGTCGAGCTATGAAGTCCTTGCGCGACTCGCGGGTGAAGGTCACCACGGTCATGGCATCCAGCTCATAGCCCAGGTAGTGGCGCAGCAGCAGGATACGCAGCACCAGCGAGGTCGACTTACCAGCACCGGCGCCGGCGATCACGCAGGTGGAGGGGGTGTCGCTGAAGATCATCTTCCACTGCGCCGCGCTCGGCTGGGCATGGGCCGGCAGACGCTGGGCGACATCGGCCTTGAAGCGTTTCTTGAGCTCGGCGCCAAGCGGCAGCCGCCAGTCTTCGAACAGGGCGTCATCGCGGCCGGGTACGCCGTGGCCGTCCGCACGCATGTCGCGGATCACCAGGACCTGGCGTCCGGCTTCGTAGCCATCCACCCGCCCGTCTTCATAGCCTTCGCGCAGGCCGTCGGCATGGCCGGTACGCTGGCCGCTGGCATGGCCCTGGAACCAGGAGTCGCGGTGCTGGGCCTGCAAGCGGCTCAGGCCACGGCCGAGCAGGCGCGCCGCCAGCCGCCGGACCCAGGGCAGTTGCGCAGGCGGAGTCAACTCCGGGGGTTGCTTGGGACGCTCTTCAGACACACCGACTCCAACACAGATAAACCAGCGCTCATGTTCGCTCCATCGGACAAAAATCACCAGCTGATTACTTGAAGATCAGTGAATTACACGATGAAGCGTAGAAAACACCCTAGCTATTAACATTCAATTAACCGATAGGATTCAGTCGAAATTTACGCTTATTTTCGATCATGAACTCAGCGATGATCTGTCCATCCAAACGATTCACCAGGAGAGCCCATCATGCTGCAACTGCGCCCTTTCAAGAGCCTTGGCCATGCCAACCATGGTTGGCTCGACGCCCATCACCATTTTTCCTTTGCCGAGTACTACGACCCGCAACGGATGCACTGGGGTAACCTGCGGGTCTGGAACGACGACCTGATTGCCGCCGGCAGTGGCTTCCCGCCGCACCCGCACCGCGACATGGAAATCATCACCTATGTACGTGAAGGCGCCATCAGCCACCAGGACAACCTGGGCAACAAGGGCCGCACCGAGGCGGGCGATGTCCAGGTGATGAGCGCAGGCACCGGTATCGTCCACAGCGAATACAACCTGGAGAAGGTCGATACGCGGATCTTCCAGATCTGGATCGTGCCCGAGCGGGTTGGCCAGGCACCGTCCTGGGGCACCCGTCCGTTTCCCAAGGGTGAGCGTGGCGAAGGCTTCGTGACCCTGGCCAGTGGCCGCGAGGGGGATGCAGGCAGCTTGCAGATCCGTGCCGACGCCCGGCTGGTGGCAGCCACCCTGCGGGCCGGAGAAAGCGCCGAGTACCGCTTTGAAACCGGACGTCGCGGCTACCTGGTGCCGGCCAAGGGCCTGGTCGAGGTCAACGGACTGCGCGCCGAGGCCCGGGACGGGGTGGCGATCGAGGATGAGCAGGTGCTGCGGGTAGTGGCGGTTGAAGACAGCGAGATAGTGCTGGTGGATGTCGCCTAGGGCAGCTATGCGGCCCATCGCAGGCTTCGCCAGCTCCCACAAGAGCCGGCGATGGTCGCCGTCATTCTGTGTAGCCGCTGCCGAGGAACGAGGCTGCGATCGACTGCCTGTAGGAGCGGCCTGGCGGCAGCGGCTACACCATCAAGCAATCAAGACAGTTGCTCCCACAAAAACGGTGAGAACCCTTGTGGGAGCCGGCAGAGCCGGCGATGGGGGCGCACTGGCCCCCACTGCCGATCAGGCGATCGCCGCGTCCACCAGTTCCTGGGCTTCGGCCACCAGGCGCTCGAGGTGCGCTTGGTCGACGAAACTCTCGGCGTAGATCTTGTAGATGTCCTCGGTACCCGACGGCCGCGCCGCGAACCAGCCATTGGCGGTCATCACCTTGAGGCCGCCAATGGCCTGGCTGTTGCCCGGTGCGTGGCTCAGGATCTGCTCGATCGGCTCACCGGCCAGCTCGGTCGACTTGACCTGCTCAGGCGCCAGTTTGCCCAGCAGTGCCTTCTGCTGCGGGTTGGCCTTGGCCTCCACGCGCGTGGCGAACGGTTCGCCCAGTTCGGCAGTGAGCGCGGCATAGGCCTGGCTCGGGTCGCGACCGGTACGGGCGGTGATTTCCGCTGCCAGCAGGGCCGGGATCAGACCGTCCTTGTCGGTGGTCCAGACGCTGCCGTCCTTGCGCAGGAACGATGCCCCCGCACTCTCTTCGCCGCCAAAGCCGAGGCTGCCGTCGAACAGGCCGTCGGCAAAGAACTTGAAACCTACCGGCACTTCGTACAGGCGACGGCCAAGGCGCGCGGTCACGCGGTCGATCAGGCCGCTGCTGACCACGGTCTTGCCCACCGCCGCATCCTGGCGCCACTGTGGGCGATGCTGGAACAGGTAGTCGATGGCCACGGCCAGGTAGTTGTTCGGTGCCAGCAGGCCGCTCGGGGTGACGATGCCGTGACGGTCGTGGTCCGGGTCGCAGGCAAAGGCCACGTCGAAGCGCTCGCGCAGGCCGATCAGGCCCTGCATGGCGTACGGCGACGAGGGGTCCATGCGGATCTGGCCGTCCCAGTCGACACTCATGAAGCGGAAGGTCGGATCGACCTCGGTGTTGACCACTTCCAGGTTCAGCTTGTAGTGCTCGGCAATCGCCGACCAGTAGCGCACCCCGGCACCGCCCAGCGGGTCCACGCCCAAGCGCAGGTTGGCGCCACGGATCACGTCGAAATCGATGACGTTCTCAAGGTCCGCGACGTAGTTGCCCAGGAAGTCATGGCGATGGGTGGTGTCAGCCGCCAGGGCCTGTTCGTGGTCCATGCGCTTGACGCCCTTGAGGCCATCGGCCAGCAGTTCGTTGGCCTTGGCCTCGATCCACTTGGTCACGTCACTGTCAGCCGGGCCGCCATTGGGCGGGTTGTACTTGAAGCCACCGCTCTGTGGCGGGTTGTGCGACGGCGTGATGACGATACCGTCGGCAAGGCCCCCGGTACGCCCGCGGTTGTAGCAGATAATGGCATGGGACACCGCCGGGGTCGGGGTGTACTCGTCGTCCTTGGACAGCATCACCTGCACGCCATTGGCGGCCAGGACCTGCAGGGCGCTAGCCGCCGCCGGGGTCGACAGCGCATGGGTGTCGGCGCCGATGAACAACGGACCATCGATGCCCTTGCCCTGGCGGTACAGGCAGATCGCCTGGCTGATCGCCAGCACATGATGCTCGTTGAAACTCAAGTCCAGCGAGCTGCCCCGGTGCCCGGAGGTGCCGAACGCGACCCGCTGGGTGGCGATGCTGGCATCGGGCTGGCCGGTGTAGTAGGCGGTCAACAGGCGTGGGATATCCACCAGCACGGAGGCCGGAGCCGGTTTGCCTGCCAAAGGACTGAGTTTCATGCAAAACCTCAAGAAAGGATGTTCGGGGGTAATGAGACCACAGAGTTTACTGGCACTTTGACAAGCGTGCGACGCCAATGCTCCCCGCCGCCCTGATTATTTGTTCAACGGCGCCCACCAGCCGGGGAACATGCGCTGCACCCGGTCCTCGGCGAAGCGGTCGTCGATCAGCATGACCATGCCCCGGTCTTCGGTGCCGCGGATCACCCGTCCGGCGGCCTGGATGACCTTCTGCACCCCGGGGTACAGGTAGGTGTAATCGAAACCGGCACCGAACAACCGGGTCATGCGCTGCTTGATCTGCTCGTTGACCGGATTGACCTGGGGCAGGCCCAGGGTGGCGACGAAGGCGCCGATCAGGCGCGTACCCGGCAGGTCGACACCTTCGCCAAAGGCACCGCCGAGCACGGCAAAGCCGATGCCCTGCCCGTACGGCACGAAGCGCTGGAGAAAGCCCTGGCGCTGTGACTCGTCCATGCCGGGGACCTGGCGCCACTGGACGATGTTCGGGTACTCCTGCGCCAGCAGCGCGGCAACTTGCTGCAGATAGTCGAAGCTGCTGAAAAACGCCAGGTAATTGCCAGGCTCGGCGGCATATTGCCCGGCGATCAGCTCGACGATGGAAGCCAGCGAAGCGGCGCGGTGCTGGAAACGGGTGGAAACACCGCTGATCACCTGCACCTGCAACTGCTCGGCGGCAAAGGGTGAGGCGACGTCCAGCCAGGCGGTGTCGGCCGGCATGCCCAGCAGGTCGGCGTAGTAGTGCCGGGGGCTGAGGGTGGCGGAAAACAGCGTGACGCTGCGGGCGGAGGCCATGCGCGGGCCGATCTGCGCCGCCGGCACCACATTGCGCAGGCTCAAGGTAGACAGGCTGCGCTTGCCCGGCCCTTCGCGCTTGCTGATGTCGAAGAGAAAATGCGCATCGAACAGCTCGCTGATACGCATGAACTGCAGGGCCTGGAAGAAGAATTGCAACAACTGCGGGTCCAGTCCGGCGGGTTGCAGGTTGAGCTGCTCCTGGATCAGGCCGACACACTGCTGCAGCGCCTTGAGAAACGCCTCGGGCAGCACATCCAGCGCCCGATACGGTGCCAGTTGCGTCTTGTGCAAAGCATTCCACTGGCGGTTGAGGCGGTCCAGGGCGCGGGTCACACCCGCCGGTTTGCTGCGACGCAAGACCGTCAGTTGCCACTGGTCGAGACTCGCACTGTACATATGCCGCGCCCGCTCCACCAGGTTGTGGGCCTCGTCGACCAGCACCGCCACGCGCCACTGATTGACCTGGGCCAGGCCGTGGAGCAAGGCGCTCTGGTCAAAGTAGTAGTTGTAGTCGGCCACCAGCACATCGACCCAACGGGCCATTTCCTGCCCCAGGTAATAGGGGCAGACCTGATGGGCCAGGGCGATCTCGCGCAACGCGGCTTTGTCGAGGATGCTCACCGCCCGGGCAGCCTGCCGTGCAGCGGGCAGCCGGTCATAGAAGCCCCGGGCCAACGGGCAGGACTCGCCATGGCAGGCGCTTTCGGGAAATTCGCAGGCCTTGTCCCGAGCCACCAGTTCCAGGCTGCGCAGCTCAAGGCCCGGGGCACTGCCGTGAATTTGCTGCAAGGCCTCCAGGGCCAGGGCGCGCCCCGGGGTCTTGGCGGTGAGAAAATAGAGCTTGTCCAGTTGCTGCGGCACCACGGCCTTGAGTAACGGGAACAGGGTACCGAGGGTCTTGCCGATGCCCGTGGTGGCCTGGGCCATCAGGCAGCGGCCGGTGCTGACCGCCTTGTACACCGATTCGGCCAGTTCACGCTGGCCGCTGCGTAACTGCCCGTAGGGAAAAGCCAGCGCCTGAAGCCCGGCATTGCGCGAGGCCGTTCGCTGCACCTGCTGCTCGGCCCACGCCAGGAATACCTCGCACTGGGTGTTGAAGAATTGCTCCAGCTCATGAGCGCTGCAGCGTTGCTCGATCAAGGTCTGGGTGTCGCTGTCGACGTCCAGGTAGACAAGCGCCAGATTGATCTCGTCGAGCGCGCGCTGCTGGCATAGCAGCCAGCCATAGACCCTGGCCTGGGCCCAGTGCAACTGGCGATGGTTGTCCGGCTGACGGGCCAGGTCGCCACGGTAGGTCTTGATCTCCTCCAGGCGATTGAGCTGCGGGTCGTATCCATCGGCCCTGCCCCGCACCTGCAGGCTGGCGAACTGGCCTTCAAGGCTGATTTCGGCCTCGTAGCCCGGCCCGCGCCGGGCCACCACGCGCTGATGACCGCTGATGCCTTCCTGGGCGCTGGGCGATGGCGTGAAGCGCAGGTCCAGGTCACCGACCTTGGCGCTGAATTCGCACAGGGCCCGCACAGCCACGCGATAGCTCATACCGAGGGTTGCACCCAGCGCACATGGCAGACGTCGACCGGCAGGCCATGTTCGGCACAGAAGTCGATCCAGCGCAGCTGGTTGTCCTGCAGGCGGTCGCCCGGCCCCTTGACCTCGATCATCCGGTAGCGTTGCTGGTCAGGCCAGAACTGGATCAGGTCGGGCATGCCGGCGCGGTTGTTCTGGATGTCCTCGAGCAGGCGCTCGAAGCAGGCCTTCAGGTGCATCGCCGGCAGGCAGGCCAGGGCCTGCTCCAGCAGAGAGTCATCGAGCACCTGCCAGAACACGAACGGCGACTGCAGGCCTTGCTTGCACCGGAAATGCTCGCGGATGGTCTGCTGGTAACGGCCATCGTCCAGTTGCCCCAGGCAGGCGTCGAACAACGCACGACGGCGCGCCTGGAATTCAGGATCATGCAGGTCCTGGGGGGCGCTCTGGAACGGATGAAAGAACGCTCCCGGCACCGGGGCGAAGATCGCTTCCCAGCACAACAGGCCAAACAGGCTGTTGAACAGGGTATTTTCCACATAGTGCACCTGCCCGCCCTGCGCCTCCAGGTGCAGGCGAACCGCCTCCTCCACACCCTGCCCGGCTTGCTGCGCTGGCAACTGCAACTCGATCAGGCCGGCCACGGGCCTGGTCCGGCGCGGTTGCTGCGGCCCGCCCAGCTTGCGCTGCAGGCGCGGCAGCATGCGCGCCAGGGCCTGGACTTCGAGCGGGCCGGCCGGTTGCCGGGCGACCTCACAGGCCAGCGCGTAGGCCTGGGCCCACTGCTCGCTGCGCTCCAGCACCCGGATATGCCGGACCCGCGCCTGCGGATGCAGGCTCGCGGGGTAGATGCGCAAGGCCAGGTCCCAGTCGCCCAGACGCTCACTGTGCTGGCCGAGTTGATACAGCAACCGCGAACGACGGCGCAGCAGCCAGGGGTTGTCGCTGTGCAGGGCCAGGGCCTGGGTCAGCACCTGCGCCAACGGCACGCCCTGTTCGATCAGCTCGCCGCATCGATGCAGGGCCAGGGCCATGTCGACATCGCCACGTTGGCGCAATGCCCGCGAATCCGCGCTGAACTCCACCTGTTCGTAGCGCAGCAGCCCCAGGTCGGCCAGTACGAATTCCGACCAGTCCTGATACAGGTTGCCGAAAAACAGCAGCCGCAGGCGGTCGCACAATGCCTGGAGGCGCAGGGTGATGATCGGTTCGGGAAATCCGGGCAACCAGTCGTGCAAGGGCCGTGGGGCCAGGTCAAGGGCCTGCAACTGGGCATACAGTTCAGCCTTGGCCGCCCGCGGCCGCGCCAGTTGCCCGGCGAATCCGCTGGCGATCTCATCCTTGCGCAACAGCTGGAACAACTGCTCGAGGCTCAAGCGGCTGTCGTCACTCACCCAGCCAAGCTCCAGCAAGGGCTGCAGGGCCGCCAGGGTCGGGCCGATCTCGTCGTAGGTCAGTTTGCTCGGACGAAACAGCTCGCCCTTGCGCATGACCATGCGCACCAGCAGTGCCCGGGCCGGACGCGGTTGTTCGGCGAACTGGCGAATGAACGTGCGTTCCTCGTCGTCCAGCAGGTCGGTATAGCGCAGCGCAATCCAGTCGAGCACCTGCTGGAAGTTGTGAAGGTAATAGAACGGATCGTCGACGGAATGGGCAATCACGGCACGGCTACGGTTGGGTGACAAGAGCACTGGTTATACATACAGACCCCACTCCAACGCAACTGCCCCGCCGGTCATTGGTCGGACAGGCCGCCGCGCTACTCGCACCTCTGCAGAGCCTGGCTCAACAGGCCCAACCCATGCTGCAAGTCGCCATGCTGGCCGCAGGACCATCCCAGGCGCAGGTGCCGGGGAAACTGCCCCTGAAGGCTGAACAACTCACCCGGGGTGATCACCAGCCCCTGGTCCAGCAGGCGCTGGAACAGCTGGCGGGTGTCCACGGGGGCGCGCACCTGTGCCCAGATGCTGGCCCCGCCAGCAGGCATCTGGAACTGCAACTGCGCCCCCAGGTGCACCTGCATCTGCCGGTACAGGTGGCTGACACGCTCGCGCATGCGCCCGCGCATATGCTCAAGGTGCAGGTCGACCGTGCCCTTGGCGTACAGTCGCGCCACCGCTTGCTGGCGTAACGGCGGCAGGCGGAACCCGCGGGCCAGGAAGCGGCGTTGCAAGGCCCGTCGGGCGTGGCGGGCCAACAGGTAGGCAAAGGGGACTTCGACGCCCACCGTGCGCTCCAGCGAGGAAAACACCAGCAGGCGCTCAGGATCGACAACATCACGCAGGCACGCCGTGGGACGAGTGAAGCAATACTCGGCGTCCAGATCGTTCTCCAGCAACCACGCACCATGGTGGTCGAGCAACGCAGCGATGGCCGGGTGCTGTGCGACCGGTATCAGACTGCCGTGGGGACAGTTCAGCTGCGACGACAGCATCACCAGGCGCACCGATTCGCGCGTCAGCAGTCCGGCAAAGCGCTCCAGGTCCAGTGAGCCATCGTCGCCCAGCGGCAGCTCGATGACCCGCAGCCCGGTCATTCGCAGGATACCCAGCAAGCGCCAGGAGCAAGGCGTCGCCACCAGTATCGGGCTGCCGCCAAGGTCCAGGGCCGCCACCAGCGTCTCGAACAGCGAGCACAGGTCCACGGCCAGGTACACGTCTTCGGCATTCCAACAACGATGCACCGAGCGCGTGTAACGTGCCGCCAGTACCGTACGCAACTCCAGCTCGCCATAGGGATGAACCTGCGCGCCCGCACGCGGGTACTGGCGTAGCAACTGGCGCTCTATGCCCAGCAGGCTTGCTTCCAGTGACGGCAAGGCGTGAGTGCCATGGGGGGCCATGAACTGCGCCGCACCGGCCTGCTGCAGCACCTGCCACAATGGCTCGGCGCCGGTCACCGGCACGCTGGCATCCGTGCCCCTGGCAAAGTACCCGGACTTGGGCACCGACTGCACGCGCCCCTCGTGTTCGAGCAAGGTGTAGGCGTACTGAACGGTTGAGATCGACACTTCCAGACGCCTGGCCAGGTCACGCAAGGACGGCAACTTGCCGCCGCTGCCCGGCGCCATGGGGGTGATCAACTCCATCAGGTAGCGATACACCGCCTGGTAGGCAAACTCACCGCTTTTCGTAGAGTGCTTCATCAACGGCGACCGGCCGGCCAGCCCCGGACCATCCCGGCGGTTGCGCTACCGGGCTGCAGATGGCGCAGGTCGGCGCCGCGCACCTGCAGCCCGGCCAGCTGCGGTGCCGGTGATTCACGCCCATAGAGCACCTGCAGCATCGGCAACGGTAGACCGCTGATATCCGCCAGCCATTGCTTGACCGGCCCTGGTGCTGGCTGTCCCTGCAATGCCTGGTGCAGGTAAGGCAGCGCCACCAGCATACCCGGGTGACACCTGCGCAAGAACGCTTCCAGTCGCCGCCCCCGCCCCACGAAAGGCGCGAACAACTGACAGACCAGCTGCGCTTCGCTCAGCCCGTAGGCCTGCTGGGCAAATTCGTCGGCCTCCTTGCGACGCTGCTCACTCGCCTCCCCCGAGCGCCAGCGCCCCAGTACCGCACGTTGCAAGGTCTCAGGCAGGGCCTTTTGCTGCATCAGCCTGCGGGTCTGGCACAGGTAACGTTCAATGCCATCGCGGTATTCGCCGTCGTCGACAAACTCCGCCTGCAAGCCTTGCAGGTGGGCCAGCAAGAGCGGGTTGGCAATACCGAACTGCCGGCAGGGGTAGGCCTGTTCATCCACGCGATACCCCAGGAATTCGCTCAGCCGCTCGCCATGGGGCGTGTCACGGTCAAACACCAGGTCATCGATGGTGATAAAGCGCAGCACCGGTGCGCAGCAGTCGCTGTCGGCCACCGGTTGTGGTTGCGACTCCAGCCCCAGCAACCAGGACAGGTAATACCTGCGCCAATCGCTCATGGCATCGAGCAAGGACGCGGCGCAGCTGTGAATAGGTCGGACACCCAGCAGGTCGGCATGGCGTAGCGAGCGGCGGCTCCAGGCCAGGTAACGGCGTCGATCGGACAGCGGGTCGGCACTGATGATGGCATCCACCCTGCCCTTCCAGCGCAAAGCCTGGCGCCCCAGTTCCACCAGGTGCAGGTAGCCATGGCTGGCGAAATTGGCCGCAGCCGTGGTCAAGCCCGACAAATGCCCGAGCATCAGCCACTCGTGCCGCTCTGCCTGTTGCTGGCGGGCCGAAGGCGCCCGTCGACTGTCGAAAGTCATCAATTGCCCGGCATCGAGTACCAGCAGTTCGATGCGAGGGTCGTCGTGCATGAACAGCACCGAGAAGGTGTTTTCGATATTGCCCAGCACCGTACTACTCATCCCCGCCTGGTGCGCCGTGGCGATCCGCAGCTGGAAGGTGCCCGGCGAGCGCGCGGCAATGCTCAACTGCGCCGCCCGCAGGCACGCCAGTGCCTGTGCGCTGTACTGGCTGCCATCGAACACGAACATCAGGCGCAGGCCCTTGATGCGCTGCAGCCCACCGGCAGCCACAATGAGTCGCTGAATCAACAACTGCAACGAAGCGCGTTGTGCCTGCGACAGGTGTTCAAGCAAACGTTGCAACACTTGTTGATAAATGTACTGCATGGCCTGGTCGTGAATACTGCCCATAACGCTCACCCGAATTTCAGTTACGCCTACATGAACAACTCGCGCCTGCGAAGTTGCTCAAGCAGCAGGAATAGGAATCCACTAAAAGTCCTAGGATACTTCCCACAACTACTTACATAGAGGAACAGTCACCTCAGGCCAGTGCACTACCCATGCTGCCTTGAGCCCAATCAACCCTGCCGTTTCCATTGCCACCCACTCCTTGAGTTTCCCTATGAACGGTTATTATCGGGCGTTATCAACTGAATAGAAGATACAGAATTCGGTAAAAAAACAGTTCAGATTCGTACCGTCGCTCGTTAAAAATCAGACAACCGCTGATCCTGTTTACTCTGGCTTGAACAGCGTGAAAAATTCGTTCCCTGGAAGAAACATGTAAAGTTGAAATTTCCGAAATCTATTTAGGAAACAGATAAAAAAGTTCTTTGTGAAATTCTGGGGGCATTGATCCTTGGGTTTTCGTGAAGCACCCAAAAAAAATCCTTCACGGATCGTCGGGGAAGTGGGTCAGGGTTGGATGCTTGAAGCGTGTGCTTATCCATTCTATGTGGCGACGCTGCCGGCCCCTTCCGCCCTTACGGCGGCCTACTTTTTTCTTGGAAAAAGTAGGCAAAACCGCCTGCTCCTACATACGGCCCTACGCTGCGCTTCGGGTCCCTTCGCTCCGGTGTCTTCCGGGGCCACGCGGCACTACGACTTGCTGCGCAAGTCTACGGCTCGCGTTCTTCGGCTGCGCCGAAGGTGCTGCGCACGGGCCCCTCCAGACACCTCCACTCAGCCTCCTGAAGTCGCAAAGTTACGGGCGGCGCCTGAACTGGCTTTATCTTCGAAAGCCGATTGCGCAGTGGATAATCACCACCGCAAGACAAGCTTCGCACGCGAAGCGAACACAGCGACTTGCAGTCGCTGTTGCTCTGGCTTTTGCTCTGGCTTTTGCTCTTGCTCTTCATACGCGCAGGTTCAGACGCCACAGATCTGCGACTTCAGAAGGCCGAGTGGAGGCACCTGTAGGGGCCGGTGCGTAGCACCTTCGGCGTAGCCGAAGAACGCGAGCCGTAGACTTGCGTAGCAAGTCGTAGTGCCGCGTGGCCCCGGAAGGTGCCGTAGCGAGGGTACCCGAAGCGCAGCGTAGGGCCGTATGCAGGAGCAAGCGGTTTTGGTTCCTTTTGCCAAGACAAAAGGGACCCGCCGTAAAGGCGGAAGGGGACGGCAGCGTCGCTGCATCAATTGGATAAGCCTGCAGCCTCCAAACCCCGGCCCTGCCCCTCTTCCCCGACAATCCGTGAAGCCCCCCCAAAAAAAAGCCCGAGCAATGCTCGGGCCTGTTGACCTGAACCAGACACTCAGGCGTCGGCAAGCTCCAGCACCAGACGTCCGCCGCACGGGCATTCGTCCATGTAACGATGGGCCTCGACCACCCGCTCGAACGGATAGACCTTGATGATCTGTGGCGTCAGCAACTTATCGGCAGTGAACTGGTTGATATCGCGCAGCGCCCGCTGCAAGGCCACCTGATCCTGGCAGATACCCAACTCCGGTTTGCCGGTGAAATTGCCGATGCAGTGGACGAAGAACTGAATGTTCTTCTGGAACGCCGCACAGGCCGGGAATGGCGTCTGGTTGCCGCCTTGCAGGCCATACAGCACCAGGCTGCCGCGCGGCGCCAGGACATCGCCGAGCAGCGACATCTGCGGGCCGCCCAGACCATCGAGGACCATGTCGACACCACGGTTATCGGTGTATTTGTTGACCTGCATGAGCAGGTCCTGCTCTTCGGTGACGATGACCTTGTCGGCGCCCAGCGACAGCAGATAGTCGCGCTCTTCGGCGTCCTTGGTGGCAGCAAACACTTTGATGCCCAGGGCCTTGCCCATCTGCACGAAAGCGGGGCCGGCGCAATGGCTGGCATCGGTGACCAGGGCAGTCTGGCCAGCCTTGGCTCGGGCCAGGTCGACAAAGGCGAAATAGGCGATCAGCAGGGGCGTGTAATGCACGCTGGCTTCGATCGGGGACAGGATATCCGGGTAGCGGGTCACGGCGTTGCGCGGCAATACGATGATCTCACCGTACACCGGATAATCGTTGGCGCTGCTGGCCGGAAAGCTGGCGACCTTGTCGCCCACCGCCAGGTCGTCGACGCCTTCGCCCACGGCCGTGACCACACCGGCCATTTCATGACCCATACCGGCCGGCAGGTGTGCCTGGGTCGGTGCCAGGTTCTGGCGCCAGAGCACGTCGTACCAGCTGATGCCGATCGCCTGCACACGGATCTGCACCTCACCGGCAGCCGGCAGCCGCTCGGCCTGCTCCTCGACTTTGAGCACCTCGGCCGGGCCGAACTTGTGGAAACGGATCATGCGGGACATCGCAAACCTCGCCTAGTGAACCTCTAATACCCTGAACTCTATCCGGGCTTTTATGGTTAGACCATCCGTGGCCATTAATAGTCGACATGCCTGTCATTGATTGATGCCGAAACCGTACCCGGCAAATTATGCGGTGCAGGGTAGCAGCCTTTACCCTTAAGATTCACCCCTGCCCCCTTCGTCCAGTGAAGCCGAGCCGATGAACCGTAACGACTTGCGTCGCGTCGACCTGAACCTGCTGATCGTCTTCGAGACCCTGATGCATGAGCGTAGCGTAACCCGCGCTGCGGAAAAGCTGTTCCTTGGCCAGCCTGCCATCAGCGCCGCCCTGTCGCGCTTGCGCAACCTGTTCGACGACCCGCTGTTCGTGCGCACCGGGCGCAGCATGGAGCCCTCGGCGCGGGCGATGGAAATCTTCGCCCTGCTGTCACCGGCCCTGGACTCGATCTCCACGGCCGTCAGCCGCGCCGCCGACTTCGACCCGGCTACCAGCACTGCGGTGTTTCGCATCGGCCTGTCCGACGATGCCGAGTTCGCCTTGTTGCCGCAGTTGCTCAAGCGCGTGCGCGCCGAGGCGCCCGGCATCGTCCTGGTGGTACGCCGGGTCAACTACCTGCTGATGCCGGCGCTGCTGGCCAGTGGCGAGATCTCGGTGGGCGTGAGCTGGACCAACGACCTGCCGGCCAACGCCAAGCGCAAGGTACTGCGCCGCAGCAAGCCCAAGGTGCTGCGCGCCGACAGCATGCCTGGCAGCCTGAGCCTGGACGACTTCTGTGCCCGCCCCCATGCGCTGGTGTCCTTTGCCGGCGACCTGGGTGGGTTCATGGACGAGATCCTGGAAAAACACGGGCGCAAGCGCCATGTGGTCCTGGCCGTTCCGCAGTTCAACGGCCTGGGCAGCCTGTTGTCGGGCACCGACATCATCGCCACCGTGCCCGACTACACCGCCGAGGCCCTGACCGCCGCCGGCGGCCTGCGCGCCGAGGACCCGCCGTTGGAGGTGCAGACGTTCGAGTTGCACATGGCCTGGCGCGGATCGCAGGACAATGACCCGGGGGAGCGTTGGTTGCGGTCCAGGATCCAGATGTTTTTTGGCGATCCTGATAGCCTCTGACAGGGACTAGGCTCTGTACGAGCCAGGACTCTGCGTGAACAACTCGTTTACACGAGCGCGCAGAGCCAGCCGCGCAACGTCTGGGCTTCCAGCTCCTGGACTTTTGCTGTTCGGGCGTGCGTGCCTTGCTGGTCGGGGTGATACCGCCTCGTTCCTGCTGCAGCTGTTTAACCCAACGGCGCAGGGCTGACTCGACCAACCCGAGCGAACGTGCTGCTTCGATATGGCTGTAGCCCTGGTCGAGCACCAGACGGGCAGCCTCGCACTTGAGTTCGGGCGTATCAGAAGTGACGTGCACTACAAACTCATGATGGATTGGGAGTGAGTCGTCTGTTCTGGCGCAGGCGCTTCTGCAGAAATTCGATGAAGCGTTGAGTCTTCGCCGGTAGAAGACGGGTCTCGGTTAGCGCATGGACCGGAATCGGTGTGCCATGCCAACCGGTCATGATCCGGCGCAAGCTGCCGCTGGCCAGTTCATCCGCGACGATCTCCTCTGGCATGAGGATGATGCCCATGTCGAGTGTTGCCAGACGCCGAGCCAGGCCGACGCTGTTCAGCGAGAATCGACTGCCTATCGAAACCGCAACATCGTGCGTACCATCGTGCAAAGTCCACGAGCCTGGCTTGAGGATCGCTAGACATTCGTGTCGCTCCAGATCGGGCGGGGTATCCGGTTCACCCGAGCGTTCAAGGTAGTCTGGAGACGCATAGAGGTAAGGCGTCAGCGAGCCCAATGTTCGTGCGATAAGTTGCGAACTCTCTGGCTCCCCCATGCGAACCGCAACATCGAAAGGTTCGCTGACGAGATCGACCTGTCGGGGAGTCAGGTCGAAATCAAATCTGATGCCGGGATAAAGCCCCGCAAATTCTGCGATCAGGGGCGCAAGATAGGTCACGGCGAAATCCACTGGCAACGAGGCGCGTAGCACGCCGCTGGGCTGGGTGAGCATTTCACCCAGTTGATCGTGCGCTAGCCGGGCTTCATTGACGATGCGCTTGCATCGCTCGAAGTAAATCTGGCCAGCTTCTGTCAGCTCGATCTTGCGTGTAGTCCGGTGCAGCAAACGCAACCCGATCGCCTTCTCCAGCGTGCTGATCCGCCGCGACAGCGTCGAGCTCGGCATCCCCAGCGCTTGCGCAGCACGGCGGAATCCCTTGGCTTTGACGACCTCAACGAACAAGGCCATGTCGTTCAGTAGTTCCACGTAGATTGTTCCATAAACGGATCAATGTTATCCAAAATACCATATTTATCCCACACAAGAAGTGGAAGAAGATTCCTACCAGATTCATTCACCACCTTAGGGATTTCGCCATGAACAAACTGTTCGACTCAGTCCAACTCGGCCGCTACACCTTGCAAAGTCGCCTGGTGATGGCGCCTATGACCCGTTCGCGTGCCCAGTTCGACGGGACGCTGGGCGAGCTAACCGCTACGTATTACGCCCAGCGCGCCAGCGTCGGCCTGATCGTCTCCGAAGGCGCACAGCCCTCGGATGACGGCCAGGGCTACATCGCCACGCCGGGCATCTACACCGGTGCACACGTCGCCAGTTGGAAGAAGACCACCGATGCCGTTCACGCGAAGGGCGGGCACATTTTCATTCAGCTCATGCACGCCGGGCGCATGAGCCACCCGGACAACACCCCGCACCACCGCCAAGGCGTTGCGCCTTCGGCCATCGCGCCGGGTACGGGTATGTTCACGACAACGGGGATGCAGGCCATTCCCACGCCGCGCGCCCTGAGCACCGATGAAGTGCGCCAGACCGTCCAGGACTTCCGCCATGCGGCTCGCCGTGCGATCGAGGCGGGTGCCGATGGCATCGAAATTCATGGCGCGAACGCCTATTTGCTCCAGCAGTTCTTCGCGCCGAACGCCAACACGCGCACCGACGAATACGGCGGTTCCATCGAGAACCGCGCCCGTTTTGCTATCGAGATCGCCTCCGCAATCGCGGAGGAAATCGGCGCGGACAGAACCGCGATCCGCCTGTCGCCCGGCACGGGCATCTGGGGCATCGACGAAGGCACCGAAGGGCCGGATCTGTACCGCTATCTGGTCGCTGAACTCGGCAAGCTGGGGCTGGCCTATCTGCACATCATGCACCTCGGCAACGACCCGCTGCTGGCCGACATACGTAAGCTTTGGAGAGGCACGCTTATCTTGAACCGTCCGGGCCGCCCGCGTGAGCAGATCGGTACCGACGTGGCTTCGGGCTTGGCCGAACTGGAATCCTATGGGGTCATGGTTCTGGCGAACCCGGATTTCGTCGAGCGGCTCCAGACCAACGCACCGATGAACGAGGCCAATAATGGCGCTTTCTATGGCGGCACGGCTGAGGGTTATACCGACTATCCGACCTTACGCGAAGCGCAGAGCGTTTGAGGCCATCATCCTGTCAGTCATTGCTTCACTCCAGCGTGCCAACCACGGCAGCCACTTCCGGGACGATGGCCTGCGTGGGGTGGCTGAGCTGATCGACCCTTTCCTTGGTGTCGATCATGCCTGGATGAGCGGACCGACTTTTCCGCCGCATCCTCACGTCGGCTTTTCGGCGGTGTCGTACCTGTTCCTCGATTCGGAAACGGGCATCAACAACCGCGACGACATCGGCACGCAAAGCCTAATCCGGCCCGGTGGCCTGCACTGGACGGCGGCCGGCCGTGTTTCGTTGGAGGAAGGCGCCGAACTGACCGTTCCCATCGGCCATTGTGCCTTCGTCATGCCGATCTTCGGTGCGACGACGGTGAACGGTCAGCGGTTCGACCTCAACGACCTAAAGCTTCCGGTGTTCCCGGCACGGGCCACGCCGTGCGTTATTACGCTTCAAGCCCCCCATGGCAGCACCAAAGTCACGCTTTTCGCTGGTCAGCCGCTGCAATCCACCGCAGCCTAACCCCCCAGAGTTTTCATCATGTCTTACGAACGATTCACCGCCGATAACACGACGCTGCTGCTGATCGACCACCAGGTCGGCACGATGCAATTGATCAAGAATATCGACCGCGAACTGGCGGCGAAGCAGTCGATTGCGCTGGCCAAAATGGCGAAGCTCCTAAACATACCGACTGTGATCACATCCAGCCAGGAGGATCACGCCCAAGGCCCGATTCTCCCGGAGATCGCCAAGATCCTGCCCGAAGCGCACGCGGCACGGGTAAAACGCCCCGGCGTGGTCAACGCCTGGGCGTATCCTGACTTTCGCGATGCGGTGCTCGCCACTGGGCGCAAGAACCTGATCATGGCCGGCGTGACCACCGACGTTTGCCTGATCTTCCCAGCAATTGATGCTGCACTCGAAGGCTTCGCCGTGCAGGCTGTGATGGATGCTTCGGGCTCGCCCAGCGATCTTTCCGAGGAGTTTTCCCGCCAAAGGATGCGCGATGCAGGCGTGGTACTCACCGCTACCAATACGCTCTTCGCCGAAGTTGCGCAGGACTGGTCCACCCCCCGTGGGCAGCAGTTGATCGGCTTGTTGTTCAGTGATGTGTTCCCTGCCCTTGGTACCAGCATCGCTTAAACCACGATCCCGCCTTGTTGGCGCGAAGCGCATGACACTTCGGGCGGCCGTGTGCTGCAGCGCCTGGTTCGGCGGCCATCACTGCCCAGTGGCCGCCCTAGCGGCGGCGAGTACACCTCGATCTCAGGACCATGGGGATCAATCTTGTGGCTGCCTCGACTTTGTCGGGCGCCGTGTTCAACAAAAATCCTGGACGGCTTCGGTGGGTTGGGTGCTCAAGGTATAGGCTCCTTGGTGAGGGGGGCGGAGCCGGACTGGACCGCCTGGCCTCCACACTGTTCATTCAGGCCAGGCTGAAGTCGCTGCCAGGCAGCTCGTCGATTACCTGCTCGATCATTACCAGCATTTTCTGGATCAGGGGGTCGCGCGCGCCCTCGACACGCCAGCCGAGCTCAACCGAATACCTCGGCAACTCGATCGGGCAAGGGCGGCATTGAACAGGCGCGATGTTCGCCAGTGCGATCGCGGCGTGGGTTGGCAGTGTCGCGACACAATCGCTTCCATGCAGCAGGTGAGGCAGCGACGCGAAGTGTGTCGTGGCGGCCTCGATGACGCGTGAAAGGGATCGGGCGGCCAACGCTTCATCGACCACGCCCACGTAACCGCCCGAAGAAACCAGCACATGCCGGCGCTGCAGGTATTCATCCAGCGTCAACGGCTCGCTCGCCGCACCCTGGCCGACGCCGGTCAGGCAGGTATAGCCGCCTGAGGCCAGCACTTTTCTGCCCAGCACGCGGGAGGCCGAGGTACCGGCGGTGAGCGCCACATCGATGTTGCGGCTCATGAGGGCATCTGCGCAAACCAGGCTGTGGGTCTGCTTGAACGTCAGGCGCAGGCCGGGGGTCAGCCGCTTCGCCAGGTCGATCAGACGACGCCCGATCGCGATTTCGTAGTCATCCGACAGCCCGATACTCAGGGTACGACCGCTGAAAGTACCGTCCTGATCGCTGATGAGCTGCAAGCTTTGCCGGCATTTGTCGAGTGCGGCGGCGATGACCGGCCTGAGCTCCTCGCTCTTGGCCGTAGGCCGCAGGCCCCTCCCCGTCCGTTCGAACAAATGGTCGCCGTAGACCGCGCGAAGCCTTGCCAGGGACGCGCTGACCGCCGACTGGGTGACGCCCAGCCTGATGGCGGCACGTCCGGCGCCCCCTTCCTCGTACAGCGCCTCGAAGACCTTGAACAAATTCAGGTCGAGGCCTTCGACATCAATCCTGTTCATATCAGATGTACCTTAATCGCGATTGCTTGATAACGCCGTCGTGGCGACTATGCCTCACACCACCCACCCGATGCGAGAACACAGCATGGCCATTTCCACCGTCGCGGCGCTTCAGATCGGCTCCCACCCGCAGGGCAAGGCACACACGCTGAAGATGATTCTGTCTTATGAAACGAAGATCACGGCGTCTGGCGCCAAACTCGTCGTGATGCCCGAGGCCGTTCTGGGCGGCTACCCAAAGGGCGAGATCTTTGGCACCTACCTGGGCTTTCGTACGCCAGAAGGCCGTGAGGCTTACCAGCGCTATTACGACAACGCCATCGATGTACCGGGCGCAGAAACGGACGAGCTCGCCGGGCTCGCCCAGCGCACAGGCGCCAACCTGGTCGTGGGTGTCATCGAGCGCTCGGGCAACACGCTGTTCTGCACTGCGCTGTTCTTCACCCCTGAGGAGGGCCTGATATCCAAACACCGCAAACTCATGCCGACCGGGACTGAGCGGCTGATCTGGGGCCAGGGTGATGGCTCCACACTCCCGGTGGTGGACTCCTCCGTCGGCAAGCTCGGCGCGGCAATCTGCTGGGAGAACCACATGCCTCTGCTGCGCACGGCCATGTATGCCAAGGGTGTGCAGGTATGGTGCGCGCCCACGGTGGATGAACGTGATGTCTGGCAAGCCTCCATGCGCCATATCGCCCACGAGGGGCGCCTGTTCCTGGTGAGCGCCTGCCAGGTACAACCCTCACCGAAGGCCCTGGGGGTCGACGTTCCGAACTGGGATGCCGACCGACCACTGATCCGTGGCAACAGCATCATCGTCGGCCCCTTGGGTGAAGTCCTGGCCGGCCCCCTGCAGGACGAAGAGGGATTGCTCACTGCGGACATCGATACTGATGAGCTGGTGCGCGCCCGTTATGACTTCGACGTGGTAGGCCACTACGCTCGCCCCGATGTGTTCTCGTTGACGGTGGACGAACGAGCAAAGCTGACCGTCGACTTCCGCGCCTGATCAGGGGTAGCAAAGAGGCGGATCGAGGGCTCACGCCTCTATGCGACAGTCCGCCCCTGGATAGCGGTTTTACAGCACTGAAGAACCGGTATGGAAAGCGCCTGCTGGCATGCAGGCGTCACGAAAGATGGAATCTGGGCAGGATGTGCTGCGCGACTTCCTGAAGCACATCTGCCACTGGGCGTTCGCTCAGGCGCAAGTGCAGCGAGACGTGCTGGACACCCACCTCCTGCAACGCCTGCAACTCGTCCAGCAGCGCGTTTCTGCCACCGCGTATGCCCATGCGCATTCTGCGAAGCGGCGCAGCAGGGTCGGCATCAAGGTCCAATTGCAGGACCGTGATGTATGGCTTGCTGCCGCCCACCTCGCGCCATAGCCCAACCCGGCGCACATGCTCCTGCGGCGTACCTGGGTAGGATAACCAGCCATCCATGTGCTGCCCTACCCAGGCCGGTGATTGCTGGGCCAGGCCGGCCACCAGCAATGGCACGGCAGAGGTGACATGGGGCAGCAACTGAATACCTTCGGGCAAGCGGTCCTGCGCCTGCTGACGCAACGTCTGCACCGTGTCCCGGAAGGCTGCGCCACGGGAGTCGTAGTCTTTGCCGAAAATCGGGTACTCGACCGCTCGATCGCCACTGGCAACGCCCAGCAACAAGCGGCCGTTACTCAAGTGGTCGATGCTGTTCATGGCCTTGACGAACAACAGCGGCTCTCGCAGCGGCAACACCATCGCAGCCGTGCCCAGCATGATGCCGTGGGTGATACCCGCCAGGTAACCCAGGTAGGAAAATGCTTCGAACACCTGGCCTGCATCGCCGAAGTCTGGGTCGTACAACGGCACATCCCTGACCCACAGTGCACGGAACCCCAGCTGGTCAGCCAGCCGGGCCATCGCCGCATGGTGCTTGAGGTCGGTGACACCGAAGGGCCGACCTTCTTCGCGGGCGAGTCGCTGGCCGCCTGAGGACCAATCGTTGTCCAGCGGCATCTCCAGGCCGATCGAAAAGCCGTTGGGGCCCAGCAGGGTTTGAAATCTCGAATGCATGAACACGCCTCACGCAGCTGTGGTGAACGGGATGAACGAAGGCGCGCCGCCCCTAGGACATCATCTGGAAGTACTGTTGTTTGCCAGGTCGTGACACGTTCAAGGCATGGCGCGCGTAACAGCGCCATGCCTTGAACAATGTGGGTCAAGCCGGTGCTTTGCTGTCCAGCCACACCGCGCCATAGCGGGTGTACGCCTTGGGAATCTCGATGTATTCCTTCAGGTCATCGGCGGCAGTGCGCACCCAGAACGGGTCACGCAGCATCTGCCGACCGACGAAGATCAGGTCGGCGCGGCCGTTCTGCAGGATCTCCTCCGCCTGGCGGCCGTTCTGGATCAGGCCCACCGCGCTGGTGGCAATGTGCAGCTCCTTGCGCAGCAACTCCGACGCCGGTACCTGGTAGTTGGGGTAGGTCTGCACCTTGATCATCTTGATCCCACCCGAGCTGCAGTCGATCAGGTCGACGCCCTGCTCTTTCATCCAGCGGCCATATTCCAGGAACGACTCCGGAGTGTTGCCCCCTTCGGCGTAGTCGGTGCTGGAGATCCGTACGAACAGCGGGCGATCGCCCCACACCTGTTTCAC
>NZ_JBIVXC010000034.1:0-23221 GCF_044769005.1 Pseudomonas sp. NPDC090755
GTGGAGATCGGTGCGGACAAGGCCATCGCCCTGAGCCAGGGCAAGCTGTACCTGGGTGGCCTGCTGGGGACTGCCGAGTCCGACCTGGACTTCGGTGAAGGCGCCTCGGGCAAGATCGAGAGCAAGATGGTCGGCGGCTATGCCACCTACATTGATGACAACGGCTTCTACGTCGACAGCGTGGTCAAGTACAGCCGCTTCGACAACGAAGTGAAGACGCCGACCAACCTGGGCAACTCGGTCAAGGGCAGCTACGACACCGATGGCGTGGGTGTCGATGTGGAAGTGGGCAAGCGTATCCAGCTGAACAAAGGTTGGTTCGTCGAGCCGCAGCTGGAGATTACCGCCACCCACACCGAGGGCGGCAGCTATACCGCGAGCAACGGGCTGCGCGTGGAGTCGGATGCGGTCGAATCACTGCAGAGCCGTGCCGGCGCACTGCTGGGGCGTGAGCTGGAGTTGTCCGGCGGCATGCGGGCGCAGCCTTATGTGAAGGCGTCCTATGTCACCGAACACGCCGGTGACAGTGAAGTGCGGGTCAATGGTCATTCGCTTGCCAGTGAACTGCCGGGCAACCGCACCGAGGTCGGTGCGGGCGGGGTGCTGCAGGTGGGCGAGCGCAGCAAGATTTCACTGGATGTGGAGTACGCCACTGGTAGCGATATCGAGCAGCCGTATGCGGTGACAGTGGGCTATCGGTACCTCTGGTAAAGCGATGTCAGTAATCGAGCTCGAACTGCGCACTGTGGTCGTCAAATGTTAAAAACTGGTCAGGAGGGGTCAATTAATTTTTGTCCGGCCAGCGGATAATTTTATTCGCTGTTTAGAATTGGATTAATTACTGAAGCTGGCGATTTTTTGCCTGGATGATACTGAGGCGTCATAAATGTTGGTTAGAGCTAATAACGAAGTGGCGGTTTATGCGGTTCACTGGCAAAAAATCGTCGATCGAAAGGGACTGTGTATTGGCTATGAAGCCTTGGCTCGACTTTCCGGTGTGTCGGGGAGTGGTGTCGAGAAGGCAATTGGGGTGATGTCGCTTTCTGAGTTGAGGAGCCTTACTTCAGAGGTGATTTCTTTAGTCTGTGCCGGTTGTGCAGCGCGCCCGAATTCATTTGAAAACGGGCCGCTAAGCGTGTTTGTCAATGTTGAGAAAGAGTCGTTGACGGATCGTCAGTTGGTTGGAGAGGTTATCGCGTGCTTTGAATACCTGAAGGCTAGAAACTACCACTTGGTGCTTGAGCTGACGGAGCGGCCAGTGAGCAAGAAGGGATTAATGCGTTACATCGATGCTTTGTATCGACTGAAGGGTGCGGGCGTTTCTCTTGCGCTAGATGACTATGATATCAACGATCCGGTACACCTTGAGCTTGGGTTGGGGGTGTGCGAGCTGGTTAAACTGGATATCAGCAGCCTTGAGGGTTTTTCGCGGCGTGCTCAGACAATGCTCGATAGGGAGGGCGAGCGCGTGAATGCAAAAATCAATGATTTTTTTCAACGTTACAGCGTTTCATTGTTGGCTGAGAAAGTGGAGTTTGATTGGCAGGCGACCAAGGTGTTGTCGATGCCCTTTGAATTTTTTCAAGGTTACTATTTCGGGCGGCCGGGTATTTTCGATTGACGGTTAATTGCGCCGGGCGGCGAGGTGTTTGAAATTGTTTTAAAGGTTAGCCTCAGGGACGTGTTGGGATTTGCCATCCGAGGCTGTTGTTGATTTTGTATGTTCATGTTGGAGGGGTGTGATGGTCAATTTTTTTCAAGCAATTGACGAGGTAAAAGTTAATTCGATCAGTTGGCAGAAAATAGTTGATCGTAATAATAGCTGTATCGGCTATGAGGCATCGGCTCCCTTCGCTGGTGAATCAGGGCAGGGCGCGGAGGTGAAGAGGCCAGTTTTGCCGATGATTTCAATGGTTCGTGCCAGCTGTATAGCGCGCCCACGTTTTTCGTATGGGCCGCCCTTGCGCATGTTTATGAAGGTTGAGAAATCGATGCTTCTGAGTCATCGCGTGGTGGATGAGCTAATTAGATGTACCTCGGATTTGAAGGGGTGTAATTATCAGTTGGCGATTGAGCTGATGGATGGGGTCGTCAGGAACATGGAGATGGCCACTTATGTGGAGGCGCTGTATCGATTGCGGGAGTCCGGGGTTTGTATTGTGCTCGATGACGATGTCATTGAAGACACGATTCGGCTTGAGTTAAGGCTCGACTTGTGCGACATGGTCAAGGTGGATGTCGACAGCTTCGGGATATTCCCGAAGTCGGTAAATGATGTCTGTGTCAGGGGGTATGAGCAAGTTTATACCGGCGTTGTCGATTATCTGCAGCGCTACGGTGTTCCGTTGCTTGTCGGTAAAGTGGAGAGCGATTGGCAGGCGCATGTAGTTTACTCAATGCCTTTTGATTTTTTTCAAGGTTACGCGTTTGGGCGGCCAAAGCACGTGCTTAGCGTGCGTATGTAATTTTTTATTGGCTGGGTAGGTTTTATATTTTTGGTGAAGTCATTGGGAGTGGGGTGGGGCTAAGTCAGTTTTTGTCGAATTCTTCTGAGCGTTCCGCTCCACACGCTGCGCCGCTGGTTTTGGTTGATAGCGGCGTGAAATGTCAAAAATACATCCCTTGATGTCAATCCTATTCAATGTCGGGCGTGGAAGATTCCAGTCCGTGACCCAGGTCGGTTGGTGAAGCTTCGTGAACAACGCAACAGTGCTCCATAAGGTTCCCCCTTTCAATGTATGCGGCAAGCACTTTGCTCTGGTTTTGTGCGCCTCCACGTCTCTGATGTTCTGCGGGTACTCCACTGCCAGAACGTTGAGTGGCGATGAAATTAATTCGTATGAATCGCTCAAGGCCGGGGATAGCGCAACCAATGTGATTGTCAATAGCGAGGGTACCTTGAACCTGGAGAGTGAGTCCGCTTCCAGTGGGAGCACAGTCAACGCTAACGGCGTTGAAAGTGTTCAACAAGGCGCGAATAGCAACGCCGCAATCATCAACAGTGGCGGTGTCCAGAAAGTTTCGGGTGCTGCCAGTGGTGCGACCATTAATGGCGGTGGCGAGCAAAAATTATCGGGTTCAGCGACTGACACCGTTATTCAGTCAAGCGGCAAACAGGAGGTCTATAAAGGCGCAACTGCAAATACCACAACAATCAAGGGCGGTGGTATGCAGTATGTCATGGGTAACGTCTTCAGCACCGATGTCGGTGGCTACCAGGAAATTCAGAGCAATGGTGTGGCGAACGGCACCAAAGTTCATAGCTGGGGCAGTCAGGTCTTGAAAGGCGGGACCGCCAACGCTTCGGACGTTTATGAGTACGGCGAGCAGAAAGTACAGGCTGGCGGCATAGCCAACGACAGTGTCATTCATGACACAGGACTCCTGACCTTGCAGGTTGGCGGCACCACCAACCGCGCTCACGTTGGCACCGGCGGTACCTTTGTCAGCAGCGGCGGCGTGTCCAATGACACGGTCATTGATGGCGGCCTCCAGACTGTTTCGGGCGGCAGCAGTAATGGCGCGCTTATCATCGAGGGCAAGCAACAGGTCGTCAGCCTAGGCGTGGCCAACGATAGCGTTGTCGAGTCCGGCGCGCTTCAGACCGTGAGTTCCTATGGTCGTAGCAACAATACGCAAGTGAAGCAAGGCGCCACGCAGGAGGTGGGTTCCGATGGCTCGTCCTTTGGCTCGCATCTTTACGCCGGTGGCATTCTTTCCACGCGAGCTGATGCATACGCGACAAACGTCAATCAGGAGGCAGGGGGCATTCTTCGTGTGGGTACAGACGCTTTCGTGTCGGGTACCAATCCCCTCGGCGATTTTTACATCGATGCCGGCGCCCATACCGCGGACAATGTGTTGATTGAGAAAGGTGGCCATCTTGATGTGGTCAGTACACAGGACATCGTTCATGACACCACCATCAATGGTGGAGGTATGAATGTCAGATATGGTGCCCATCTTACCGGTACGACGTATCTCATCGACGGAACCCTGACGACCACTGGTGCAGCCGGGGTGATTACCGATGGCGATCTGGTGTATGACTACTCGGGTGCCATAGGCCAGAACGGTATGTACTCCACTGGCTTGAGCATGCAGGGCGCCGGTTCGGTCATCAAGCAAGGGGCGGGTGGGTTGCACATCGAGCACTCCACCAAGAACCAGGGTTCGGAACTGGCCGGCGGACTGCAGCTCAAGGGCGGTACTCTGTGGCTGGAAGATGGCTGGCATGGTGGCACGGCCGACAAGGCAGTCCTGACCCTGTCCGGTGCTAACAGTATGCATGCGATCGTCGACAAGGCGGTCTTGGAGGGCAGTAGTGGTCTGGTGCTGGCTGACGCTGCCACCAACGCAGCCCTGACCATCAAGGACACCGCGCTGCAAGCCGCCAGCGGTTCGTTGCTGCTAGAGGCGAAGAATGGCAGCCAGCTGACGACCAACGTCGAACGCTCCACCCTGACCGGTGACATCGCCTTCCGTGACAGCAGCTCGGGCTGGCTGAACCTGCTCGACAACAGCCACCTGGCTGGCGCCATCGATCCGGTCAACGTGAAAGTCGATGGCAGTAGTAGCTGGGATGTCACCGGCAACTCCACAGTGGGGGCCCTGGTCAACGACGGTGCAATCTATTTCGTCGGTGATGAAGCAGGCTTTGTCACCCTGGACGTGAACGGTGATCTCTCCGGTAATGGCACCTTCGCCATGGGCACGGCACTGGCCCAGCAGCAGGGTGATCTGCTGCAGGTGAAGGGGCAAACGCTGGGCAACCATACCCTGATGGTGGAGGACGCCGGGCAGGAGCCGGCATCGGCTACGCAATTGCGGCTGGTGGACGGCAATGGAGGGTCGGGCTCCTTTGGTCTGTACGGTGATCATGTCGATGTCGGTGCGTTCCGCTACACCTTGCAGCGCCAGGGAGATGACTGGTACCTGACAACGCCGGCGACCACGCCACCGACGGAGCCTGTGACGCCACCAACGGAACCTGTGACTCCACCGACGGAGCCGGTAGCTCCGCCAACCGAGCCTGTGACGCCACCGACGGTATCTGTGACGCCGCCAACTGAGCCTGTGGCCCCGGTAGCGCCACCGGCCAAGCCTTTCAATCCGTCGCCGGGCAACCTGTCCAGCGGGGCGAATGCAGCCGTAGCTCTCCACGGTGCCAGCGCCGGCATGTGGAACGCGCAGATGAATGCGCTGGTCAAGCGCCTGGGCGAACTGCGCATGGGCAAGGACGAGGGCGGTATCTGGACCCGCGCCATCGGCAAGCGCTTCGAGGTCGACGAAGGCGCCAGCCGTGCCTTCAACCAGGACGTGCAGGGCGTGGAGATCGGTGCAGACAAGGCCATTGCCCTGAGCCAGGGCAAGCTGTACCTCGGCGGCATGCTGGGGACTGCCGAGTCCGACCTGGACTTCGGCGAAGGCGCCTCGGGCAAGATCGAGAGCAAGATGGTCGGCGGCTATGCCACCTACATTGATGGCAACGGCTTCTACGTCGACAGCGTGGTCAAGTACAGCCGCTTCGACAACGAAGTGAAGACGCCGACCAACCTGGGCAACTCGGTCAAGGGCAGCTACGACACCGATGGCGTGGGTGTCGATGTGGAAGTGGGCAAGCGCATCCAGCTGAACAAAGGCTGGTTCGTCGAGCCACAACTGGAGATTACCGCCACCCACACCGAGGGCGGCAGCTATACCGCGAGCAACGGCCTGTGCGTCGAGTCGGATGCGGTCGATTCACTGCAGAGCCGTGCCGGCGCACTGCTGGGGCATGAGTCGGAGCTGTCCGGTGGCATGCGGGCGCAGCCTTATGTGAAGGCGTCCTATGTCACCGAACACGCCGGTGACAGCGAAGTGGAGGTCAATGGCCATTCGCTTGCCAGTGAACTGCCGGGCAACCGCACCGAGGTCGGTGCGGGCGGGGTGCTGCAGGTGGGCGAGCGCAGCAAGATTTCACTGGACGTGGAGTACGCCACTGGCAGCGATATCGAGCAGCCGTATGCGGTGACAGTGGGTTATCGCTACCTTTGGTAGGGCGCTGTTATCCGCTAGATCCCCTTCAGGAGTCTGACGGATACGGCGGCGAGACGTACCCACCTTATTCGGCTTGCAGCGAGAAAGTGGAAGTTTGGTCCTTGAGAATCGATGCGTAAATATTACTGAATGTTACGTCCGTCCCTGGCCAGCTCAACGTAAGGTGAGGTGTTGAATTTTTTAATCGCTTGTCACTAAGTATCAAATCAATGTCGCTAAAGGTCAATCCGTAAAAATATCTTGAGCGGATAATTCCTGGTATTCGAGCGTCTTTAAGTTAGTGATGTTGCGGGTGATTGGCTACAGTTCCATTGCCAAGTACGGTTGTGGACATTCGTTGCGGTAACTTTGATGTTTGCGGGGCTCCGGGCTTGTTGTCCTGGTAGGTTGTATCGCTTGGCAGTGCAGAAAAAGCTATCTGTCCTTGAATTTATTGTTAGATGGATGGCTATTTATATAAATTAAATTTGATTGTTGATTATGACGGCACTTATCCGTAAGACTTCTCTTGCTGGCTTCCAGGAGCTGGTTGGCCACTTGGGCGGGAACGCAGATGCACTTCTGCAGCGCTTTCGAGTCTTTCCCCAAATGCTCCAGGAGGAGGAGGCACGGCTACCTCTACGTTCGTTGGTCGGCGCTATGGAACTGGCGGCGCAGACCTTGAAATGTCCTGACTTTGGCCTGCGCATGGCTGAGTATCAGGACATGCATGTGTTGGGGCCGGTGGCAGTGATTGCCCGAAGTTCGAGCACGGTCAGGCAGGCGCTGGAGTCGATTTCGCGCTTTATCAGTTATCATAGCCCTGGTGTCTATATAGAGCTGGATTGTAGTGAGCCGGAGAGCCCTCGATTGGTGGTGGATATTCGACTGGCAAACCTGACGCGACGACGGCAGACGTCAGAAATGGCGTTGGGTATGGTTTACAACACTGTGAAATTGCTTTGCGGTAAACAGTTCAGCCCCCAGTCGGTGTTGCTCACGGGTATTCCACCATTGCCTTTGGAACGCTATCGTCATTATTTTCAGTCAGCGGTGTATGCAGGGCACGCTCATAATGCTCTGGTCTTGCGTAGAGAGCATTTGAACCAGCCCATCGAGCGGCAGGATCCTATGTTGCATCGCGTATTGCTGGAGTACCTGCAGGCGTTCGAAATGCAGCCGCGAAGTGATATTCTTCATCAAGTTCACAGTCTGGTTCAACGAATGTTACCTACGCAGCGGTGCCGGTTGTCGCTGGTTGCCGAGCAGCTCGGCCTGCACGAGCGTGCTTTGCAGCGAAGGCTTGCAGAGCGCGGCTATTACTTTGAAGACCTTGTGGAGCGAATACGTAGAGAGCTCGCAAAAATTTATTTGGCCGAGCGTGGTATGCCAATGTCGCAGGTTGCGAATTTACTCGGTTACAGTGAGCAGAGCGTATTCAGTCGCGCGTGCCGGCGTTGGTTCGCTCAAACGCCGAGTGCAATGCGGCGTCAATTATTGGCCAACAGCAAGGAAAATGTACTGTAACAGCCTGACGTGTTTTTATTGGCCAAGTAATTGAGACGTCCAATCCATGCCACTTCGCTCATGCAACACTTGCTCTATTGGCAGCCAGCAATTGTTTACGCATGGCACTCGGCGTTTGAGCGAACCAGCGCCGGCATGAGCGGTTGAACACGCTTTGCTCGCTGTAGCCGAGCAGGCCAGCTATCTGCGACATCGGCATGCCGCGTTCAGCCAAATAGCTTTCCGCTCGCTCTCGGCGTATCCGTTCCACCAAGTCTTCAAAGTAACAGCCTCGTTCAGCCAGTTTTCGTTGGAGAACACGCTCATGCAAACCGAGTTGCTCGGCAACCAGCGACAACCGGCATCGTTGCGTGGGTAACATGCGCTGGACCAGGCTGTGTACCTGGTGGACAAGGTCGGTTTGCGGCTGCTTCTCGAACGCTTGCAGGTACTCCAGCAATACGCGATGCAGCATGGGGTCCTGCTGTTCGATGGGCTGGTTCAGGTGCTCGCTACGCAAGACCAATGCGTTGCGGGCCTGGGCGGTGTAGACGGTGGACTGGAAATAACGACGATAGCGCTCAAGGGATTGGGAGGGCGTACCGGTGAGCAGGATGGCCTGGGGGGTGAATTGCCTACCGTAAAGCAATTTTACGGTGTTGTACGCGACGCCCAATCCCATTTCCAGCATTTGACGGCGTTGGGTGAGCTTTGGCAGGCGGATGTCGACCACGAAACTTGGGCTTTCTGGGTCGCTACAGTCGAGCTCCGCAAAGATGCCCGGACTGTGATAGCTGATAAATCGAGAGATTTCCTCCAGTGCCTGTCTCACTGTGCCCGAGCTTCGTGCAATCACTGCGACCGGTCCCAGCACGTGGATGTCCTGATATTCAGCCATGCGCAAGCCAAAGTCAGGACAGTTCAAGGTCTGCGCCGCGAGTTCCATGGCGCCAATCAACGAACGTAGAGGTAGCCGCGCCTCCTCCTCCTGGAGCATTTGGGGAAAGACTCGAAAGCGTTGCAAAAGCGCGTCTGCATCGCCGCCCAATTGGCTCACCAGCTCCCGAAAACCCACAAAAGAAGCCTTGCGAATAAGTGTGGTCATGGTCGTCAAAATGCCATGTCAAGTCGCAAAAACAGGACCTCTTCGCTGGCTGGAGAAAGCTGCGCTGATGAGGGGCGAGGCCCGCTGGTAGGTTAACTGTAGTCAGTGCAAGGCTTTACGGCAATTTTGCGCGACCAGTGTGGATGTGGGGCGATGGCGTGGGCGTTAGTATCAAAGTGCCGTTATGGTGGTGGTTTGTGACAGAGACGGTCTACTTGTGATTTGCGCAAGTCCTGAATAGGGGCCCTGTCCTGCCAATCAATAAGGGATGGCTTTCAACGTTTTATTACGGTTCGTCTAAGCTCATACAGATTGACCTACTGCTGTAAATGCGTGCCATCCAGTGCTTGCAAAGGGGGGAGTATGTCGCGAGTCCCTTTTCTTCGCGTTGCAGCAACATCCCGTTCGACTGCCGCAGGAATGGTCATCGTTACACTAATGTCCTCATCAGTGAACGCACAGATTGTCTGGACAGGCGCCACTTCAACGGACTGGTTGACAGGTACAAACTGGCTGGGCGGAACGGTTCCGCCTTCAAATGAGACGGTTCAGATTGGCGTTGCCGGTGTGGCTGCACCTAATTTTCCCCTCATCACCGGTTTCCAGAATGTGTCCAGCCAGCAAGGGTTTATAGGCCTGGACCCAGGTTCGATCGGAATCGTCACCGTCAATGGACTGGGTTCCCAATGGAGCAACAGTGGTGACCTCATCATAGGGGTTGGCGGTAATGGCACGTTGACCCTCACTCAGGGCGGCGCAGCGCAGATTCTCGGTAATGTGATCATCGCTTCCCAAGCCGGTTCGGTGGGCACACTCAACATAGGCTCTGCAGCAGGGAGTGCGGCAAGTGCGCCTGGCAGCGTGAACGCCGCAACAATTTCCTTCGGGCTTGGCCAAGGGAACATTGTCTTCAATCACACTGATAATTTTGGCAGCTACCTTTTTGCACCCGCTATCTCCGGGACGGGCTCGGTTGTACATCAAGCTGGCTTCACGACGCTGACCGGAAATAGCACCTACGCAGGAGGGACCACGATCAGCGGCGGCACACTTCAGCTGGGCAATGGCGGGTCGACCGGCAGCATAAGTGGAGACGTCGCAACTCAAGGCACGCTCGCCTTCAATCGTGCGGACACGTTGATCTTCGATGGGCTGGTCAGCGGAGGAGGGAGCGTTCAACAGGTGGGGCAAGGCACGACTGTTTTTACCAACAACAATACCTATCTGGGTGGGACGACTATTTTCAACGGCACTCTTCAATTGGGTAATGGCGGTACCGGTGGTGCTGTTGTGGGGGATATCAGTAATCAGGGAACCTTGATCTTCAATCGCGCCGACACCCTCATCATCGATGGTGTAATCAGTGGCTTCGGCCAAGTGGTGCAGGGTGGAACAGGCACGACCATTCTAACGGCCGACAATACCTATTCGTCGAAACCAACCCTCATCAGTGCCGGTACACTGCAACTGGGTAACGGTGGCCTGACCGGTTCCATCAATGGTGAGGTTGTCAATCAGGGCGTATTGGCGTTCAACCGAGCCAACGTATTGGTGTTTGGCTCACAGATCAGCGGACCGGGGCGTGTTGAGCAGATTGGCCCTGGTACCACCATTTTAAACAGCGACAATACCTACACCGGCGGGACGATTATCAGCGCAGGCACCTTGCAATTGGGTAACCAAGGAACCCTCGGGCTCATTTTGGGCGATGTCGTCAATCAGGGAGCCCTGGCCTTCAGTAGGGTGGATGCGGTGACATTCGAAGGCAAGATCAGCGGCTCGGGCGTTGTAAATCAAATTTCTACGGGAACCACAATCCTCACCAGCGACAACACCTATACGGGCGGAACCAATATCCTCACAGGTACGTTGCAATTGGGCAGTGGGGGAAACAATGGTTCCATCGTCGGAGATGTGTCGAACCAGGGGACTCTGGTTTTCAATCGATCGAACACCCTGACGTTCGGCGGTGTGATCAGTGGTGCAGGCAGGGTCGATCAATCGGGCTCAGGGACCACCATTCTGACGGGCAACAATACGTATTCTGGTCCGACTATCGTTGCGAGCGGCATCCTCGCAGGGGGAGCGGCCAACGTTTACAGCCCTGGCTCCGACTACCTTGTTCAACCGAATGGCTCGCTCGATCTGCAAGGGTTCAATCAGTCAGTCCAAAGCGTTCGCAACCTAGGCCTAATACGGATCGGCGAGGCCACGGGTACCCGGGTAGGTACGGTTTTCACGGTGAGTGGCAACTATGTCAGCGATAGTGGGCGGCTGAGCCTGAACTCGATGCCAGGGAGTGATTCCACGGCCACTGACAGCATGTTGGTGGGCGGTAATGCCGGGTTTGCCAATGGTGCCACCAGCATCCTGGTCACCACACTCAGCGGGGCAGGAGGGCAGACGGTAGGGAATGGCATGAAGCTGGTAGATGTCGCAGGTTTCTCCGATCCCCGCGCATTCACGCTGGGTAATCGTGTAGCGGCGGGAGCCTACGAGTACAGCCTTTATCAAGGCGGCGTGGGTGCCGCTGCCAGTGACGGGAACTGGTATCTGCGCTCGACCTTCGAGCCTCCGCCGATTGACCCTCCGACGATTCCGCCTGTGGAGCCGCCTACGATTCCGCCTGTGGAGCCACCTACGATTCCGCCCGTGGAGCCTCCGACGAATCCACCCATTGACCCACCGACGAACCCGCCGATTGACCCTCCGACGATCCCGCCTGTGGAGCCTCCCACGACCCCGCCACCGACGCCTCCGACCCTTCCAAACTACCGGGTGGAAGTTCCCGTGGACATGGTGGTACCGGCGCTGGCCAATCGCTTGGGGCTGGCCATGTTGGGCACGTACCACGATCGAATGGGCGATAGCGTTCTGGAACGGCTCGCAAGTGAAGGGGGCCATCCGGGATGGGGGCGGATCCTGGGCGAAGACGGTGATGTGGGTTATGACGGAGCCAGCAACGCGCAACGACTGGATTCATTTGAAGATAACGGCGTCTCCTACGACTTTGACATGAGCGGATTCATGGTCGGCAACGACCTCTACAGGGTGCTCCATGACGATGGGTCTCGAGATGCAGGCGGGATCTATTTTAGTGCCGGACGTATCGACAGTGATGTGCGTCGGGTCTATGGCGGCAAGGCCGGCACGGCCTCCATGGATGCGTATTCGCTAGGGCTTTACTGGACGCATACGGGCGCGAATGGCTGGTACTCGGACATCGTGGTGCAAGGGACTCATTACCATGACATAGAGGCAAGCTCGGTGCAGGGTGAGGAACTGAGATCAACCGGCAATGGAGTCTCAACATCAGTGGAGGGTGGTTATCCGGTTGCCTTGGGGAATGAGTGGTTTATCGAGCCTCAGGCGCAACTGATCTACCAGAGGGTTTGGCTCGATGACGACAAGGACAGCTTCGGTCGAGTGAATTTCGATACTACCGATGCGGTTTACGGACGCCTCGGAGGCAGATTGGTAAAACACCTGGCGGTAGATAACCACTCCGTGTCGACCTGGATGCGCGCCAATGTATGGAATACCTTTGGCTCAGATGCCGATGTCACATTTTCCAACATCGAGGGCGATAACTCAGTCACGTTGAGCACAGCGCTCGGAGGGCGCTGGGCGCAGTATGGGATCGGTATTTCTGGCGAAGTGACGGAAAGCGTGAGCGTGTTTGCGTCAGGTGACTACAACGCTGCGCTTGGCGATGGTGACGGTACCAGTTACGCAGGTCGCATTGGTTTGAGTATCGTTTGGTAATACCCGCATGGTTTTTCAGACGATAACTATCCCGGCACGAACAGTGTCGAAATAGGCGGCAATCAAAATTATGTCGCCAAAAGTCAATTAAATTTTCACGGGGTTGTGCAGAATCTGGATCGTATTGTTTTGTTTTAAATGAGGATTCTGTTCAATATGGACGTCACGACGCATAAACTAGCTGTTGGCATCGCTGCAACATTGAGAAGTCCACGTGGGGCTGAGACAGCTCCCGTCATTGTTTTGTGCCACGGCTTTTGCGGTATTCAAGAGGTTTTGCTTCCTGCCTTTGCTGAGTTTTTTACGCGCGCAGGATTCCATACCGTGACATTCGATTATAGAGGCTTTGGTGCAAGTGAGGGTGAGCGAGGCAGACTGCTACCTTCTCTGCAGATTCAGGATATTCTTGCCGTTATCGAGTGGGTTAAAACTCAACCGGGCATTGACAAGCATCGAATCGGGTTGTGGGGCACTTCATTAGGCGGTTGCCATGTGTTCGGCGCCGCCGCAGAAAATCCAGATATCAAGTGTATTGTCAGTCAACTGGGTTTTGCTGATGGAGAAAAGGTCGTAACAGGAAAAATGTCTGCTGAAGAAAAAGCAGAATTTGTGCTCGCGCTGGACAGGATGGTTGAGAAAAAAAGTGCCACGGGCAAGGAGATGTTTGTTGGCATTACCCGGGTGCTGAAGGATGAAGAGTCGAAAGCGTTTTTTGAGGTGCATAGAACTCTTTACCCGGCAATGGATATAAAAATTCCATTTCTCACGGTAAGGGAAACGTTTCAGTACAAGCCGGGAGAAAATGCAAAATACGTAAAGTGTCCGACGTTGGTTGTCTTGGCGGGGCAAGATTCAGTCAATCCGCCAGCGCAAGGGCTGGAATTGTATGAGTCAGTGACGGCGGATGTGAAGCGCCTTCATGTCGAGCCGCAGGCACGGCATTATGATATTTATACTGGGGCCTACTTTGATCGTGTGGCGATGATTCAGTCCGATTGGTTCAACGACAACTTGTGAAGCCTGAAGCTACTCCCCGTTGGCCTATAGCGTGCTGTCTGCGCTTTAAATAAAGGACTCGATGGCCATTGTGGTATCCCCTTTGCTCGTACTCAGCGGCGAGGGGGTGGGATCGTTCATCAGCATGCTCCTGCGCAAAATCCCCCGCTGAGCGGGCCTGGGATCGGCACCGCACCGAGCGATGGCATCGAGCTGGCTTGCGGGGAAATTCTCTACGGACGTAACGTACGGCTGCTTTCGACAGAGTCGGGTATAGGTGTGCGTGCTGATGGGCCGATCCAGGCAGCAGGCGACCTCCCCATCGATAGTGATGTGACGTGCACGTCCGCCAAATCGGCAACGTCAACTGCTTTACGTATCGCAGTCATCAAATGTCAAAAAACGTTCGCGCATCATCAATAGCTTTTCTGAGTGCTCGCGAATAATTGCAATCCGTAGGCCGGCCTCTTTATTTGAGCAAGCGCTGATGCTGGCAGGGTTAATGGATTTTCAATTTTTGTCATTTGACGAGGCGGTACTGTAGTGTCGATTATCTTTCGTGCGATTAATAAGTACGGCAAAGGGGTTGCCGTCACGGTGTGCGCTTCAGGTTCGTTGCTGTTTGTTGGAATGCCGCTTGCTGCATCGTTGAATAATGAGGAAATCAATTTCTATCATTCCCTGGAAGCGGGCGAAACCGCTACCAACGTTGTTGTCGGTAGTGGCGGTACCCTGGAACTTCAAAGTGGAGCGTCGTCAAACGGAACTGCTATTCATGACAATGGTGTTGAAAGTATTCAGCAGAACGCCAGTAGTCAGGGCGCGCTGATTCAGTATGGCGGTATTCAAAACGTCGCAGGCACTGCAAGTTCGGCAACCATCAATGGTTATCAGGAAATTATGTCTGGTGGCAATGCGCTCTCTAGCACCGTTTCAGGCAGTGGTATCCAGATCGTGAAAGGCACCGCCATTGGTAGCGAAATTTACGATTTCGGCCACCAGTTGGTTCAGGCTGGCGGTAAAGTCGATAAGAGTAGTGTGCATGGTAACGGCCGACTGACCCTGGAAGCCGGAGCGGAGGCAAGTCAGGTTTCCGTAGGAATCAACGGCTTTTTTTCCAGCGCAGGCGGTACCTCCCATGGCACTGTGATTGACGGTGGTATTCAAGACCTTTCGCAGGGTGCGGTCGATACGGATTCTACGATCATCATTGGCGAGCAGCGTGTCAGTAGCGAAGACGCAGTGGCCAATGGCACGCTGATCAAGGGCGGCGCCCAACAGGTTACTGCGGGAACAACAAACAATGTGGTGGTCGATGGTGGCCTTCAGAATGTTCAGGCTGGTGTTGCAAATGACACGGTTGTGCTTGGCGGCGTTCAGGCTGTTTTGGGTGGTATTGCAAATCGCACGCGTATCGAAGGCGGCGAACAGCGTGTTGTTGGCATGGGTGTTGCCAACGATACTGTTGTTACATCGAATGGCTACCAGACAGTAGCGTCCTATGGCCGTGCTTACAATGCTCGTGTACTGCAGGGCGCTACTCAGGATGTAGGCATTGACGGTATGGCCGACGCTTCGAGTATCGAAGGTGGCATACAGAATGTTGCCGGCACCACGCAAAATACGAAAATTTCTGAAAATGGCGTTCAATTTGTCTTGGCGAATGGTGTCAGCCTCGCAGCGGAAGTGGCCGAAACCGGCGCTCAGCGTCTTGAATCCGGAGCATTCGCGGATGGTACCTTGTTGCAGTCCGGCGGTATTCTTAATGCGGCAGCCGGCTCGCGCGCAACCAATGTTGTCCAGGAGGCTGGCAGTATTCTGTTCGTCACAACGGATGCCTCGGTTTCTGGTACCAATCCGCTCGGCAGTTTCTATATCGATGCGGATACGCATAAAACAGACAACGTGCTGATCGAGAAAGGTGGCTATTTCGAGTCAGTCAGTGAGCTGGACAGGCTCAACGACACGACCGTTAACGGCGGATCACTGATGGTGGCGTATGGCGCCCACTTGACCGGTACCACACGTCTCATCGACGGCGCCTTGACCTCCACTGGTGCAGCCGGGGTGATTACCGACGGTGACTTGGTGTATGACTACTCGGGTGCCATTGGCCAGGACGGTATGTACAGCACCGGCTTGAGCATGTTGGGCGCAGGCTCGGTCATCAAGCAAGGGGCGGGCGGTTTGCACATCGAGCATTCCACCAAGAACCAGGGCTCGGAATTGGCCGGCGGCCTGCAGCTCAAGGGCGGTACCCTGTGGCTGGAAGATGGCTGGCATGGCGGCGCGGTCGACAAGGCGGTGCTGAGCCTGTCGGGTGCTGACAGCCTGCATGCGATCGTCGACAAGGCGGTGTTGGAGGGCGGTAGCGGTCTGGTGCTGGCCGACGCTGCCACCAACGCTCAGTTGACCATCAAGGACACTGCACTGCAAGCGGCCAGCGGCACGTTGCTGCTGGAGGCGAAGAACGGTAGCCAGTTGACGACCAACGTCGAACGCTCGACCTTGACCGGCGACATCGCCTTCCGTGACAGCAGCTCGGGTTGGCTGAACCTGCTCGACAACAGCCGACTGACCGGTACCATCGACCCGGTCAACGTCAAGGTCGATGGCAGCAGCCGTTGGGATGTAACCGGCAACTCGGAGGTGGGTGCGCTGATCAATGACGGCATGGTCGATTTCCGTGCCGGCACGGCGGGCTTCTCCACCCTGAAGGTGGGCGGCGACCTTTCCGGTAACGGCACCTTCGCCATGCGCACTGCGCTGGCCACGCCAGGGGGCGACCTGCTGCAAGTAAGCGGCCAGACCCTGGGTTCCCACACCCTGGTGGTGGAAGACTCCGGCCAGGAACCGGCGTCGGCTACCCAGCTGAGGCTGGTGGATGGCAACGGCGGTTCGGGTTCCTTTGGTCTGTACGGTGATCATGTCGATGCCGGTGCATTGCGCTACACCTTGCAGCGTCAGGGGGATGACTGGTACCTGGCGACGCCGGTGACGGAGCCTGTGACCCCGCCGACGGAGCCGCTAACTCCACCAACCGAGCCTGTGAATCCGCCGACGGAACCTGTGACTCCGCCAACCGAGCCTGTGACGCCACCGACGGAACCTGTGACTCCGCCAACTGGGTCTGTGACGCCACCGACGGAACCTGTGACTCCACCAGCGGAGCCAGTGACCCCGCCGACCAACCTGGTAACTCCGCCAACGGATCCGGTGACGCCACCGACTGATCCGGTAACTCCACCGATGCAACCGGTAGCGCCGCCGGCCAAGCCTTTCAATCCGTCGCCGGACAACCTGTCCAGCGGGGCGAATGCAGCCGTGGCTATCCACGGTGCCACCGCCGGCATGTGGAGCGCGCAGATGAGTGCGGCGGTCAATCGTCTGGGTGAACTGCGCATGGGCAAGGACGAAGGGGGCATCTGGACCCGCGGCATCGGCAAACGCTTCGAGCTCGACGAAGGCTCCAGCCGTGCCTTCAGCCAGGATGTGCAGGGTGTGGAGATCGGTGCAGACAAGGCCATTGCCCTGAGCCAGGGCAAGCTGTACCTCGGTGGTTTGCTGGGTACCGCCAAGTCCGACCTGGACTTTGGTGAAGGCGCCTCGGGCAAGATCGAGAGCAAGATGGTCGGCGGCTATGCCACCTACATTGATGACAACGGCTTCTACGTCGACAGCGTGGTCAAGTACAGCCGCTTTGACAACGAAGTGAAGACACCGACCAACCTGGGCAGCTCGGTCAAGGGCAGCTACGACACCGATGGCGTGGGTGTCGACGTGGAGGTGGGCAAGCGCATCCAGTTAAAGAAGGGCTGGTTCGTCGAGCCGCAGCTGGGGATTAGCGCCACCCGCATCGAGGGTGGAGGCTACACCGCGAGCAACGGCCTGCAGGTGGAGTCGGATGCGGTCGATTCGCTGCAGAGCCGTGCCGGTGCACTGTTGGGGCGTGAGCTGGAGTTGTCCGGTGGCATGCGGGCGCAGCCTTATGTGAAGGCGTCCTATATTACCGAGCATGCCGGTGACAGCGAAGTGCGGGTCAATGGCCATTCGATTGCCAGCGAACTGCCGGGCAACCGCACCGAGGTCGGTGCGGGCGGGGTGCTGCAGGTGAGCGAGCGCAGCAAGATTTCGCTGGACGTGGGGTACGCCACGGGCAGCGATATCGAGCAGCCTTATGCGGTGACGGTGGGTTATCGCTACGCCTGGTAAGACGTTGCTATTTTGCCTTGGGTTTTAGTGCCCGGCATTCATTACCGGGCATTTTTATTTATCTACGTCGTCCTCGCTTGGTCAGGGTCGGTATTAGATGTCAAAAATATATCGTTCAATGTCAATCTCAATCTGGGTTGAACGCGGAAAATTACAATTCAGGTGAAGAGTCCCGTTTGACCGTAGCTTGAGGTGGTCTGCACGTTCTGCGGTAAGTAGCGAAGCAGCGTCAGATGGAACTTGACTTCTTCGGTGTATCTCAGCGTTCACAAAAAAGTTTGGTGAAGCTTCATGAACAGCGTAACAACATTATCTAGAATCCGCCCTCGCAATGGATGTGGCAAGCACTTTGCTTTGCTCTTGTGTGCATCCACTTCTCTGATTTTCTGTGGCTATTCCGCTGGTAAAACCTTGAGTGGCGATGAAATTAATTCGTATGAAACGCTCAATGGCGGGGACACCGCAACCAATGTGATTATCAATAGCGGTGGCACCTTGAGCCTGGAAAAAGAGTCGACTTCCAGTGGAACCACGATTAACGATAGTGGTCTTGAAATCGTGCAGCAAGGCGCGAACAGCGACGCAGCAATAATCAACAGTGGCGGTGTTCAGGACGTGGCGGGTAGTGCCAGTGGCGCCACTATCAATGGCGGCGGGAAGCAAAAAGTACAGGCTGGCGGTGTGGCCAGCGATAGCACTGTCCATGACGAAGGCGAATTGACTGCGGGCGTCGGCGGTACGGCCAATCGCACTTACGTTGGTTTCGGTGGTTTTTTGGACATCGTCGGTGGTGCATCCAACGAGACGGTTATTGAAGGCGGCCTCCAGGAACTCTCACAGGGCGCTATCGACTCCAACACGACAATTATCAGTGGCAAACAGCACCTAGGTAGCGACGACGTAATAGCCAATAATACCCTGATCAAAGGTGGTATTCAGTCTGTATCCGGTGGTGAGACTAATGATGTTGTGGTGGATGGCGGGAGTCAGAATATTTCGGGAGGACGCGTTAATCGCACTCGGATCGAAAAAGGAACGCAATATATCATCGGCGCGGGCGTTGCCAATGATACGGTTGTTACGCGGGATGGTATTCAAACTGTCGGTTCCTATGGCCATACTTACAATACGTTGGTCATGCAAGGAGCCACTCAGGATGTCGTTCTTAACGGACGGGCTTATACCTCGATTATTGATGGCGGCACCCAGGAAGTTACGGGCACAGCACAGAATACAAAGGTTCTTGCCAACGGGCATCAGTTTGTCAAGGATAACGGCATCAGTCTGGCGACAGAGGTGAGTGAAGGCGGTGTTCAACGTCTTTATTCCGGAGCATTCGCAGACGGCACCTTGTTGCGATTCGGCGGCATCCTGGGTGCGGGAGCCGGTTCGCGTGCGACCAATGTTGTCCAGGAGGCCGGCGGCATTCTGTATGCCACAACCGATGCCTCGGTTTCTGGCGCTCATCCGTTCGGCAGTTTCTATATCGATGCGGATTCGCATAAAACAGACAACGTGCTGATCGAGAAAGGCGGCTCTCTCCAGGCCGTCAGTGAGCTGGACAGGCTCAACGACACCGTCGTTAACGGTGGATCACTGCTGGTGAGGTATGGCGCCCGCTTGACTGGTACTACACACCTCATTGACGGGCCTTTGCAGGCTACGCATGCTGCCGGGGTGATTACCGATGGTGACCTGGTGTATGACTACTCGGGTGCCATTGGCCAGGACGGCATGTACCGAACCGGCTTGAGCATGCTGGGCGCAGGCTCGGTCATCAAGCAAGGCGCGGGCGGGCTGCACATCGAGTATTCCAGCAAGACCCAAGGTTCGGAACTGGCCGGCGGCCTGCAGCTCAAGGGCGGTACTCTGTGGCTGGAAGATGGCTGGCATGGCGGCGCGGTCGACAAGGCGGTGCTGAGCCTGTCCGGTGCTGACAGCCTGCACGCGATCGTCGACAAGGCGGTGTTGGAGGGCAGTAGTGGTCTGGTGCTGGCTGATGCTGCCACCAACGCAGCCCTGACCATCAAGGACACCTCGCTGCAAGCGGCCAGCGGTTCGTTGCTGCTGGAGGCCAAGAACGGCAGCCAGCTGACGACCAACGTCGAGCGCTCCACCCTGACCGGTGACATCGCCTTCCGTGACAGCAGCTCGGGCTGGCTGAACCTGCTCGACAACAGCCGCCTGACCGGCACCATCGATCCGGTCAACGTCAAGGTCGATGGCAGCAGCCATTGGGACGTGACCGGCAATTCGGAGGTGGGTGCGCTGATCAATGACGGCATGGTCGATTTCCGCGCTGGCACGGCGGGCTTCTCCACCCTGAAGGTGAACGGCGACCTTTCCGGTAACGGCACCTTCGCCATGCGCACCGTGCTGGCCACGCCAGGGGGCGACCTGCTGCAAGTAAGCGGCCAGACCCTGGGCGCCCATACCTTGGTGGTGGAAGATTCCGGCCAGGAACCGGTGTCGGCCACCCAGCTGAGGCTGGTGGACGGCAATGGCGGTTCGGGTTCTTTTGGCCTGTACGGTGATCATGTCGATGTCGGTGCGTTCCGCTACACCCTGCAGCGCCAGGGAGATGACTGGTACCTGGCGACACCGGTGACGGGGCCGGTAACGCCGCCAATCGAGCCTGTGACTCCACCGACGGAGCCGGTAACGCCACCAACCGAGCCGGTGACTCCACCGACGGAGCCGGTAATGCCGCCAACTGGGCCGGTGACACCGCCGACCGAACCGGTAGCTCCGCCAACCGAGCCTGTGAACCCACCGACGGTATCTGTGACGCCGCCAACTGAGCCTGTGGCCCCGGTAGCGCCACCGGCCAAGCCTTTCAATCCGTCGCCGGGCAACCTGTCCAGCGGTGCGAATGCGGCCGTGGCCGTCCATGGTGCCAGCGCCGGCATGTGGAACGCGCAGATGAATGCGCTGGTCAAGCGCCTGGGCGAACTGCGCATGGGCAAGGACGAAGGCGGCATCTGGACCCGCGCCATCGGCAAGCGCTTCGAGGTCGACGAAGGCGCCAGCCGTGCCTTCAACCAGGACGTGCAGGGCGTGGAGATCGGTGCGGACAAGGCCATCGCCCTGAGCCAGGGCAAGCTGTACCTCGGCGGCATGCTGGGTACCGCCGAGTCCGACCTGGACTTCGGTGAAGGCGCATCGGGCAAGATCGAGAGCAAGATGGTCGGTGGCTATGCCACCTACCTCGATGACAACGGCTTCTACGTCGACAGCGTGGTCAAGTACAGCCGCTTCGACAACGAAGTGAAGACGCCGACCAACCTGGGCAACTCGGTCAAGGGCAGCTACGACACCGATGGCGTGGGTGTCGATGTGGAAGTGGGCAAGCGCATCCAGCTGAACAAAGGCTGGTTCGTCGAGCCACAACTGGAGATTACCGCCACCCACACCGAGGGCGGCAGCTATACCGCGAGCAACGGGCTGCGCGTGGAGTCGGATGCGGTCGAATCACTGCAGAGCCGTGCTGGCGCACTGCTGGGGCGTGAGCTGGAGTTGTCCGGCGGCATGCGGGCGCAGCCTTATGTGAAGGCGTCCTATATCACCGAACACGCCGGTGACAGTGAAGTGCGGGTCAATGGTCATTCGCTTGCCAGTGAACTGCCGGGCAACCGCACCGAGGTCGGTGCGGGCGGGGTGCTGCAGGTGGGCGAGCGCAGCAAGATTTCACTGGATGTGGAGTACGCCACTGGCAGCGATATCGAGCAGCCTTACGCGGTGACGGTGGGCTATCGCTATCTCTGGTAAGGCGGGCTGGCAGGCGGGCGCATCTCCGGAAATATAGAAAACACCCGCCTATCGTCACTTTTCACCGGAATCGAATGCTTCTCCGCTATCTGCCGTCAGCTTAACCAGTGCGCAAAGCGGTTGAAGAACTCAAACATGATAGTAATGAGCGGATTCCAGCTTGGTCTGTGGCGCGCCACGTATATTTAGCGCTGTCACCCGTTATGGAAAGTCAGCCGGGATGCGTCAATTATTTTTAATTTAGTTGTTTCAGTATTTAGTTTTTGGTGCAAGTCTTCGGCCAGTGAATGAGGGTTATTATTGCCAGAATTTTGGCGGTAAACAAATCCACAACATTTTTTGAGGTGGGATTCAGCAAAATAAAGTGAGATGTTTCGGAATGAGGTGAAGCCTGAAGGGTTCTGTTCTGCATTCGCTTCCTCTTCTAATGTGCTGCCGCTGGTCGAGGGGCTGCACCCACTCGATAGTCGCGCCGTAAAGCATCATGACCTGGCCTGGTGGATATGGCGGCACGAGCTCATTCAGGCGGCTGCAGTCTTCCGGCTCTCCGAGGGGGGCAAGCCTTAGAGTGGAGCGGCGCATATTAACGTGGCGATGGGGGATATCCTGGGTGCCGATTTTTGAAATCTCTGGTAGGCGCTCCCAAATGGTGCCCGGCTCCTTGGGTGACTGTAAGGCTTCCATGTATCGGATCGAGGCGTTGCTGAAAAGGCGGAGTCGCTAAAAGTCAAATTATTGGCCTTTCCTGTCAATTATTCGGCCGCATGGGGGCGGATAATACACGTGAGTGGATTTGTACGTTGAGGCGAGTCGGCAGCGAAGAGCAATGCTGTGGTTGCTCTCCGGCACTAGATCAACTAATGGATGTATGTAACTTAAGTTTTGGCTTTTTAATTGAATTGTAGGTTTTAAAATGATTACCCTCCAGGTTGTTCGGGTTGGCGAAGCGGCTAAGATTATAGGCGTTCAAACTCATGAAAACAATTTAGCGCCACTGCGGCTAAAGGCAGCTTCTTTCGTTAAGTACGTTGTCAGGGTCGAAGATTCTTTGTTAACCCATCGAGTGGTTGTTAAACGCTCGGGTGACGATCTGGTGGTGATGGAGGATGGCAAGGAAGTAATTGTTATTGAGGGTTATTTTGCTGTAATAGATCCAGAGTTCGTTCTGGAGGATGACAATGGTGACACGTTACTGATCGTTTCAGGAGACGAAACAGTAGAGTATGCCGCTGACGGCGTTTTATATGATTCGGCATCAGATGCGAATGACGCTGCATTGTTTGGGTTTACGCTTGAGGGTGCTGCGCTCGGCGCTTTGGGGGTTTTGGGGGCGGGAGCTCTAGCGTTTGGTGGTGGGGGTGGTGGTAGTGATGATCATGATAATGGCGGCTCTTCAGCAATAGGCTCAACCGATAATATTGCGCCGAGTGTACCCACGCTGGTCGTGGGCGATGCCGATGCCGATGGTAAAATCGATGCGTCGGGCACTGCCGAGCCTGGCAGCACGGTCACCGTGACCTGGCCTGACAACAGCACCAGCACTGTCGTGGTTGATGGCAGTGGCAACTGGAGCCTGGAGTCGCCGACCGTTCAGGAGCCGGGCGAGGTCATCGCCGAGGCGACCGATGCTGCGGGCAACACCAGTGACTCGGTCACTGTCATCTACCCCGATAACGTGGCGCCGAACGCGCCGACGCTGGTCGTGGCCGATGCCGATGCCGATGGCAAAATCGATGCCTCGGGCACTGCCGAGCCTGGCAGCACGGTCACCGTGACCTGGCCTGACAACAGCACCAGCACTGTCGTGACCGATGGCAGTGGTAACTGGAGCCTGGAGTCGCCGACCGTCCA
>NZ_JBIVXC010000035.1:0-18888 GCF_044769005.1 Pseudomonas sp. NPDC090755
TCTTTTTTTTTTTGTGTCCTCTTCCATGCCCCCCTTCACATCCACATCGTTGGGGGGGGGGGGGGGGGGGCGCCCCCCCCCCCCCCCCCCACCCCCCCCCCCCCCCCCCCCCCCGCTCCCACAGGGGTCAGGCGTAGTAGTCCACCGCACTGGAGCCGACGACCGTCTGCTGCTCGACCGGGGTGGCCGCGGTCGCGACATCGACGTCCTCACCCGCCGCGTTGCGCCGCGCCGCCACGCCACTCAGGCGCGGTGCGTCAGGATTGCCCTGTTGCTGCTGGCCGCGGGACTGGTCGGCGACGTTCACGTCAGGCTGTCCCAACCCCTGCTGGGCGAACATGTCCTTGAGGCGGTGCACCTGGTTTTCCAGCGCCTCGCGCACACCGACATGGCCGCTGGTGAAGGTGATCTGCGCCTGCTGCTCGGGCGCCAGGTGGACGCGGATATCCAGGCGCCCCAGCTCTGCCGGCTCCAGCTGGATCTCGGCGGACTTGAGGTTCTGGCTGGACAGGTACATCACCCGGTTGACCAGACCTTCAGTCCAGCCACCCTGGTTCATGGCCAGGGGCTGATGCAAAGGGGCCGGCGCGGTCACGGCAGTGGCGGTCTTGGCAGTGACGGCCTGGGTCAGGTTGCTCAGGCGGTCGGCAAAGTCATCGACGCGGGTGTCGCTGGCGGCGCTCTTGAGATCCTTGAGGCCGTCATCCAGCAGGCCGGCAAAGGCTTTTTCGCCTGGCTCACCGTGCCCGGCATCCGCCGCAGGCGAGTCCACCATCGACGCCAGGGTATTGACGGCAGGCTGGGTCGCCGTCGCGTCAGGCTGCGCAGCGGCCGGCCTGGCATGGGCCGACGTCGTGCCCTGGGCTTGCGCGCTTTGCTCCAGCGCCATGCGCAGGGCCGGCATATCGGCCAGCGGGTCGGCCTCCGGATCGAACGGCGGCTCAGGCTCAAGCGCAGGCGCGGCGGCGGCCTGGGCCTGCAACTGCGCGGCCTGGACCACCGGCGCCACGGCCTCGGCCTGGGCCTGGATCAACTGGGCGCCCGGCTGCGCATCGGTCACCTGGCCGGCCACGAGATTGGGATCGATCAGGGTCGGATCGGGCGTTGCGCTCGCATCGGCAAGGGCGCTGTCCTGATCCTCCGGCAACGCCTTGCCGCTTTCGGCGGCACCCTTGCCGTCTGTAGCGCTCGCCGTTGCCGATGCGCCCTTATCACTCCCGGGCGCCTCGGCTGCCGTGGATGTCCCCTTCCGGGACTGCTGGGCATACACATCGGAAAACCCCGAGGCCTTGTCGTTGGCGCCCTGCAGCGGTTTGTCCGACGGGCTGGCCGCAGTGCGCGCAGGCTTGCTCGCGACAGCGGGTTGCAGCAACGGGTTGGAAGCGACAGGCATGTGGGAGTCTCCGCCACAAGAAATCCAGAACGTAATTGGCAAAGACTACGCAAAAGTCGAGCCAGCTTGTACAACAGGTTGTCAGCCGATCGACACCCGCAGGCGTTCATCGCCATACAATTGCCGCACAGCCTGGTACTCACGGTCGATCTGGTTGATCAGATCTTCTATGCCGTACAACGGCTGCTGCTTGACCCGCGCCTCCAGCTGCTGGCACAGCTCGGCCAGGGCAACGGCGCCCATGTTGCTGGCACTGCCCTTGAAGCTGTGCGCGGCATGCCCCAGCTCCTGCGTGCTCTTGGCCTCGTGCAGCTGGCTCACGCGCGCCTCGGAGTCGCTGAGAAAGGTCTCCAGCAAGTTCAGGTAGCCATCTTCCATGACTTCCTGAAGGTCCCTGAGTACCTTGCGATCGATGTGAATATCGGACACTTGCTCACTCCTTGATCAAGTTGGATTATGCCAGAGCCTGCCAGGTGAACTCCACGCATGCGCGCCGCCCGTCGTCGGCCCACTCGGCGTGTCGACTCAACCGTCGTATCAGGTTCAGCCCGCGCCCGCACAAGCCTTGTTCGGCCAGTGGGCGCGCGAGCACCTTGCTCACGTTGAAACCCTTGCCGCTGTCTTGCACCTCGATGGTCAGACGCCCGCCACTGCCCTGGGGTTCAATCTTCAGGCCGATGCGAATGTACCCCTCGGACAACGCCTGCAAGCGCTCATTGCGCTGGCGGTAATACTCGGCAAAGCCCTGGACATCCTGCTTGAGCCCGGAGTCCAGCCCCAGCACGCCGTGCTCCAGGGCATTGGAGTACAGCTCGTTCAAGACACTGTGCAACGCCCCGCTCTGCCCCCTCAGCCCATGGATCTCCTGCAGCAGTTGCATCAGGTACGGCAGCGGGTTGAAACGCTTGAGCGTCTCGGCCCGGAACTCGAACTGCAACGACCAGTCCGGCGGCGCACACTGCCCGCTATCGGAGTACATCACCGGCGCTGGGGTCAGTTCGTCGGCATCGACCATGCGGATTTCCAGCAGGCTTACGTCGTCCCGGGAGCGTCCGCGAAAGACTTCCAGCGCTCCGAGCACTTCCTCGAACAACAAAGGCGGCTGGCGATTGTCCGCCAGCACCCGAAGCAGGCGATCGACCCCGAACAACTGGTCATGTTCATCACTGGTATCGATCACGCCGTCCGACAACAGGAGCAGCCGCTCACCCAGGGCCATGGGCAACACCTGGGTCGAATCGTCGAAGCGCTCCGGCGCCAGCACACCCAGGGGCAAGTGGCGCGACACCAGCGCCAGCGGCTCGCCACCTTCGACCGGTAGCAGGTAGCCGTCCGGCATGCCGCCGTTCCACACCTCCACCAGCTGGCGCTGGAAACTCAGGCTGAGCAACACCGCACAACAGAACATGTCCACCGGCAGGATGCGTTTAAGCTTGGCGTTCATCTCCCGCAGGATCTGCGCCAGGCCATAGCCCTTGGCGGTCATGCCATAGAACACCTCGGCCATGGGCATGGCGCCAACCGCCGCCGGCAAGCCGTGGCCGGTGAAATCGCCCAGCAGCACGTGCATGTCCCCGGACGGGGCGAACGCCGCCAGCAGCAGGTCGCCGTTGAACAACGCATAGGGCGATTGCAGGTAGCGGATATTGGCCGCGCTCAGGCAACCGGCATGGGCCACCTTGTCGAACACCGCCTTGGCCACCCGCTGCTCGTTGAGCAAGTGATGGTGGTGACGGGCAATCTGGTCGCGCTGCTCCAGCACAGTGGCCTGCAGCCGGCGCAAGCGGTCCATGGCCTTGATCTTGGCGGCCAGAATCGCTGCGTTGTAGGGCTTGGCCAGAAAATCGTCGCCACCGACCTCCAGGCAGCGTACCAGTGCCTCTTCCTCGCTCAGGGAGGTCAGGAAGATGATCGGCACCAGCGCCTCGCCAGCCAGGGCCTTGATCTGCCGGGCGGCCTCGAAGCCATCCATCACTGGCATCAGCGCATCGAGCAGCACCAGGTGCGGCCGGCACTCGGCAAACAGCGCCACCGCCTGCTCGCCGTTCTCGGCGGTGAGCACGGCATGGCCCTGCTTGCTGACGATACGTGCCAGCAACAGACGATCCGCCGCGCCATCTTCGGCGATGAGCACGGTCAGGGGCGATTCAGGCATGGCCTGGATCAACTGATGTCGAACAGCTTGTCGAAGTTGGAGATGGCGAGGATCTTGCGCACATCGGAGCTGGTGTTGACCACCCGCACTTCCGAGTCATCGCCACCGACATGGTCACGCAGCATCAGCAGCATGCCCAATGCCGAGCTGTCGAGGTAGGTCGCCTCCTTGAGGTCGACCTCCACGCAGTCGGGCCGTGACGTCTTGCGCTCATAGGCCTCACGAAATTCCTGATGCTTGCCAAAGTCAAAGCGCCCCTTGACCTTGATCGTCAACTTTTTCCCATCCTGGGAGACCACTGTTTCAACTGCCATGCAGGCGATTCCTTCCGTTGTGACGATTGCAGACACCCACAAGGTGTAGCAGCCAGGTGCCGCAGCGGCAACCCGCGCCGACCAAAACCCCGATCAGTAGCGATCGTGACGCGGCAGGCGCTGGGACAGTTCGTCGAGCAGTTTCTGCTCGCGCTTGTCCTCGATCGCCCGGGCTTCGTCGATGTAGCGCTGGACCAGCTTGCGCAGGCCTTCGACCCGGGCATAGGCCTGCTGCCAGGTGCCCCGGGCATTGTTGAGGTTGTTCTGGTGCCAGGCCAGGCTCTGGCGCTGCTGGGTCATGGCGCTTTCCAGCTGACCGAGAAAGCGCTGGTAATTGACCAGCCAGCTGCCGGACACGCCCTGCCCGCCACGGTTGATCCACTGCAGTTGGTAGTCTTCACGAAAGCGGTCGAGCTCGGCGAGCTTGGCCTGGGCCTGGCTCACCTGTTGCTGGAACTGCCCCAGGCGCCGGGCGGCCTGACGCTCGGCATCCTCGGCCATTTCCACCACCGGCGTCAGACGCGCCGCACGACTGGGCTGAGCCATAGGCTATCAGCCCCCCGCACCGGGATTGGCCGGGGCAAAGATGCTCGCCAGGTGTTCGCGGCTCTGCTGCTGGCTGACGTTTTCGCGCAAGCCCTGGCGCAGGAAGTGCACAAGCTTGGGCTGCAGGGCAATCGCCAGGTCCGTCTCGGCATCGCCGCCGGCCACGTAGGCGCCGACGCTGATCAGGTCGCGACTTTGGGACAGGCGCGACCACAGCTGCTTGAACTGCTGGGCCTCGCTCATCTGCGCGGGGCTGACCACCTGCGGCATGACCCGGCTGATCGAGGCCTCGATATCGATGGCCGGGTAGTGCCCTTCCTCGGCCAGGCGCCGGGACAGCACGATGTGACCGTCGAGCACACCCCGGGCCGAGTCGGCGATCGGGTCCTGCTGGTCGTCGCCTTCGGACAACACGGTGTAGAACGCGGTAATCGAGCCACCGCCCGCCTCGCCGTTACCGGCACGCTCCACCAGCTTGGGCAGCTTGGCGAACACCGACGGCGGATACCCCTTGGTCGCCGGCGGCTCGCCGATGGCCAGGGCAATTTCCCGCTGGGCCTGGGCGAAACGGGTCAGCGAATCCATCAGCAACAGGACATTCTTGCCCTTGTCGCGGAAATACTCGGCGATGCGTGTGCAGTACATGGCCGCACGCAGGCGCATCAGAGGCGCATCGTCCGCGGGCGAGGCCACCACCACCGAACGCTTGAGCCCTTCTTCGCCCAGGATGTGCTCGATGAATTCCTTCACCTCGCGGCCCCGCTCGCCAATCAGGCCGACCACGATGATTTCGGCTTCGGTGAAGCGGGTCATCATGCCCAGCAGCACCGACTTACCCACGCCGGTACCGGCGAACAGGCCCAGGCGCTGGCCGCGCCCGACGGTCAGCAGACCGTTGATGCTGCGAATGCCGACATCCAGGGGCTGGCTGATCGGGTCACGATTGAGCGGGTTGATGGTCGGGCCATCCATGGGCACCCAGTCTTCGGCCTTCATCCCGCCCTTGCCATCCAGCGCCCGGCCGGCGCCATCGAGCACCCGGCCGAGCATGCTCATGCCCATGGGCAGCCGGCCATTGTCGGCCAACGGCACCACCCGCGCCCCGGGTGCGATGCCGGCGACACTGCCGACCGGCATGAGAAACACCTTGCCACCGGCAAAGCCCATGACCTCAGCCTCGACCCGTACCGGGTGGTAGCTGTCATCATTGATCACCACGCAGCGACTGCCGATGGCGGCGCGCAGCCCTTCGGCCTCCAGGGTCAGGCCGACCATGCGCAGCAGGCGCCCTTCGACCACCGGCTGGGCTGGCAGCTTGACGTTGTCGGCATAAGTGCCCAGGCGCTTGCCGAAACTGGTGCGTTCAAGGCGCATCGGCGGCGTCCAGGTCGACTTTCAGGTCCGGCGCCGCCGGATGCAGACCCTGGTCGTGCAGTTGATCGAACAGCTGTGCCAAGGCCTTTTCGATACGGGTTTCCATGCTCGCATCGATGCGGCTGTGGTCCGTCTCGATGCGGCAGCCACCGGGTAGCAGGGTGTCGTCCTCGAGCAGCTTCCAGCGCTCTTCATGACGCTCGCGCAAGGCCTTGACCAGCTCGAAGTCCTGCGGATTGATATGGATGCGGATGTTCTCGGCGCCCATGGGCAGCAGCTTCAGGGCTTCGCGCAGCACCTGGCCGATCTGGCTGGAATCGCTGCGCAGCTCGCGACCGATGACTTCCCGGGCCATGTGCGCGACCAGGTGGATCACGGACTTTTCGATCTGGCTGTCCTGCTCGGCAATGGGCTCGAGCAGGTGGCCCATCAGTTGCTCAAGGCTCGCCAGCTTGGCGGCCAGGGCCACTTCGGCTTCCTGGCGGACCTTGAGCTGGGTGCTGTGGAAACCCTCGCGCTCGCCGGTGGCGAAGCCTTCGTTGTAGGCTTCCTGGCGGATGCTTTCGAGCTCTTCGAGGGTCAGCGGCTGGACTTCCTCCAGCGGCACTTCCTCGACTTCTTCCTGAATGACTTCAGGTTCAGGCTCAGGTTCGGGTTCGGGCTCAGGCTCGGGTTCCGGATCGAAACTGGGCAGCGCCCAGCGATCGAAGCCCTCGATATCGTTGGCGCGAATCAGTTCACTCAGGTGCTCGTTGGTCGACATGATTGCACGCACTCATAAAACAGGTTCAGGCGAAATGGCTGGGAGGCTCATCGCGGGGCAAGCCCGCTCCTACAGAAGCGGATTTGATCGGTGCCCCCCGCGATGGACCCACGCCTTGTCAGATCATCTCTTCGGCGCCCTTGCCGCCGAGCACGATTTCGCCGGCCTCGGCCATGCGCCGGGCAATGGTGAGGATTTCCTTCTGCGCCGCCTCGACGTCGCTGACCCGCACCGGCCCCTTGGCCTCCAGGTCGTCGCGCAACAGTTCCGAGGCACGCTTGGACATGTTCTTGAAGATCTTGTCCTTGACCTTTTCGTCGGCGCCCTTGAGCGAGACCACCAGCACATCGGAGGACACTTCGCGCAGCAGCGCCTGGATGCCGCGGTCGTCGACATCGGCCAGGTTGTTGAAGACGAACATCAGGTCTTCGATCTGCTCGGAGAGGTCGCCGTCGATGTCGCGGATCGCATCCATCAGCTGGCCTTCCACGGAGCTGTCGAGGAAGTTCATGATATCGGCGGCACGCTTGATACCACCCAGGGTGGTGCGCGCGGCGTTGGAGTTGCCGGAGAACTGCTTCTCGAGGATCTGGTTGAGTTCCTTGAGCGCCGCCGGCTGCACGGTATTGAGCGACGACACGCGCAGGATGATGTCCAGGCGCACCTTGTGGTCGAAGTTGCCCAATACCTCGCCGGCCTGGTCCGGGTCCAGGTAGGCCACCACGATCGCCTGGATCTGCGGGTGCTCGTAACGGATGACGTCGGCCACCGCACGCGGCTCCATCCACTTGAGGCTGTCCAGACCGCTGGTGTTGCCACCGAGCAGGATGCGGTCGATCAGGCCGTTGGCCTTGTCCTCGCCCAGGGCCTGGGTGAGCATCTTGCGGATGTAACCATCGGAGCCGACGCCCAGGCTGGTCTGGTCGCCAACGATCTCGACGAACTCGCTCATCACCTGCTCGACCTGCTCGCGATGGACGTTGCCCATCTGCGCCATGGCCACGCCGACCCGCTGCACTTCCTTGGGGCCCATGTGCCGCAGTACCTGGGCAGCATCGGTTTCACCCAGGGACAGCAGCAGGATCGCTGCCTTGTCGACCCGGCTCAGTTTGGCGGTAAGGGCTCGGTTATCACTCATCGGCGTTGATCCACTCTTTCACGACCTGGGCCACACGACCCGGGTCTTCGGCCACCAGGCTCTTGATTGCGTTGAGCTGCGCATCGTAGCCCTCGCTCGGGCTCGGCAGCAGAATGCTTTGCGGACCACCCAGGCTGACGCGGTCGTTGGCCAGTTCGCCATCCAGACCGATCATGCCGCCCAGTTCCATGTCGCCATCGGCACCGGCGTTCTGCTTGCCATTGCCGGTGATGTTGTTGAGTACCGGACGCAGCACGCCGAACACCAGGACCAGGATGAACAGTACGCCCATGACCTGCTTGATGATGTCCCAGAACCACGGCTGCGAGTAGAACGGGATCTCGGCAATCACCTCGCCGCGGTCGGCGGCAAACGGCACGTTGATCACGCTGACGCTGTCGCCACGGCTGGCATCGAAGCCCACCGCGTCCTGGACCAGGCGGGTGAAGCGCGCCAGGTCTTCGGCGCCCCAGGGCGCGCGGGAGCTTTGGCCGGTGGCCGGGTCGATCTTGACCTGGTCGTCCACCACCACCGCCACCGACAGCCGCGACAGACGGCCCTGCTGCTGGCGGGTGTGGCTGATGGAGCGGTCCAGCTCGAAGTTCTTGGTCGACTGGTTACGCTTGTCGGCCGGATAAGGCGCCAGCATCGGCTGGCCGGTGGCCGGGTCCATGACCTGTTGGCCGTTGGCGTCGAGCAATGGCTGGCCAGGCTGCACGGCTGCGGTTGCGCCCGGAGCGCCACCGGTGGTCTGCGGCGCCGAGGCCGGGCCTGGCGGCTGGTTGCTCAGGGCCCCCGGCACACCTTGTGGCGGCATGCTGCTGGAGCGTTGCTCGCTGACCGACTGCTCGCTGCGCAGCGCCGGTTGATCGGGGTTGAACTGCTCGGAGGTGGACTCGACGGCGCTGAAGTCGACATCGGCCGAGACCTCGGCCTTGTAGCGATCGTTGCCCAGCACCGGTTGCAGGATGTTGTGCACACGCTGGGTGAGCATGCCTTCCATGCGGCGGCTGTAGTCGAACTGCTTGCCGGCCATGGTCAACTCGGAATTGTTGATCTGGTCGGACAGCAGGTTGCCCTTCTGGTCGACCACCGTGACCTGGGACTTGTCCAGCTCCGGCACACTGGTCGCTACCAGGTTGACGATGGCCATGACCTGGCCCGCTTCCAGGGAACGCCCCGGGTACAGCTCGACCAGTACCGAGGCGCTGGGGCGACGCTCGTCGCGCACGAACACCGAACTCTTCGGAATCGCCAGGTGCACACGCGCAGCCTTGACGTTGTTAAGGCTCGACACGGTGCGTGCCAGCTCACCCTCAAGGCCACGACGGTAACGCGTGGCTTCCATGAACTGGCTGGTACCCAGGCCCTGTTCCTTGTCGAGGATTTCGAAGCCGACATTGCCATCGCCTGGCGCAACGCCGGCGGCGGCCAGCTTCAGGCGGGCACGGGAAAGGTCTTCTGACTTGACCAGCAGGACGCCGGAGTTGGGTTCGACGTTGTAGGGAATATCGGCAGCGGCCAGGGTGTCCATGACCTGCTTGGTGTCCATGCCGGCCAGGCTGCCGAACAACGGACGATAATCGGGTTGCTGCGACCAGAGCACCACGGCGAAACCGATCGCCACGCTTGCCGCCAGGCCCACCAGCAGGCCCACCTGGCGCAGTACGGGCATCTGCGCGATGTTTTCCAGGAACGACAGGCCGAACAGAGGCGGCTTTGGCTCTGTTGCACTGCCTTTGGCGGGCACGTTTTCGACGACTGCTTCGGCCATGACTCAATCTCGCCCTTATACCGGCATCTGCATGATGTCTTGATAGGCCTGGACCAGCTTGTTGCGCACCTGCGTCAAGGCCTGGAACGAGACGCTGGCTTTTTGCGAGGCGATCATCACGTCGGTGAGATCCACACCGCTCTTGCCGATCTCGAAGGCGTTGGCCAGTTGCGTGGAAGCCTGCTGAGTGTCGCTGACCTTGTTGATGGCCTGACCCAGCATGTCGGCAAAATTGCTCGAACCCAGCTCCGGCGCGGCGCCCACCTTGGGCATCGACATGGCGTCCATTTGCATGGCTCGCATGTCCAACATCAATCGATTGAATTCAACACCTTGGCTCATGGACTTCTCTCTCCGACGGCCCGCATTTTTTTGACACTCACGCAGCGGATAGGCAGGACTTAGCAACAAGAGTGCCAGCTCTGCCCGCGACCCGAACAAAAACCCGGATTCAACACCGGTTCAACTCGCGTAAAGGCTGGCCTCGACATCCATGCCGGCATCGCGCATCTGCGCCAGCTTGTAGCGCAAGGTGCGCGGGCTGATGCCCAGGCGCTCGGCGGCTTCCTTGCGCCGTCCACGCTCGGCGCGCAAGGTGTCGATGATCATCTGGTACTCATGGCGCCGCATGTCGTCGCCCAGACCGCTCGCCGCCTCGACCACAGGCGCTACCGGCGGTTGAACCGGAGCGCTGACGAACATCGGCAAGGCACCGGCCAGACAGAAATCCGCCGCCTCGATCACCCCGCCCTGCTGCAGGATCAGCGCCCGCTGGATGGCGTTATCCAGCTCGCGCACGTTGCCCGGCCAGGCATGGGACTGCAGGCAGGCGCGCGCCTCGGATGACAGGCGCACCGGTGCGTGCTTCATTTTATTGACGTGGCGCGCCAGCAAGCGCTCGGCCAGCGGCAGAATATCGGCGCTGCGCTCGCGCAACGGGCGCCAGGCCAAGGGGAACACCGACAGGCGATAGAACAGGTCTTCACGGAAGCGTCCCGCCGCCACTTCAGCAGCCAGGTCGCGGTTGGTGGTCGCCACCACGCGAATATCCAGGGCGACCGGCTTGCGTCCGCCGACCCGCTCCACTTCCCGCTCCTGCAACACCCGCAGCAACTTGGCCTGCAAGCCCAGGGGCATTTCGGAAATCTCGTCGAGCAGCAAGGTGCCGCCATCGGCCTGCTCGAACTTGCCGGCCTGGGCGGCAATGGCGCCGGTGAAGGCGCCCTTCTCGTGCCCGAACAGGGTCGCCTCGAGCATGTTGTCCGGGATCGCCGCACAGTTGATTGCCACGAACGGCTGGCCGGCACGGGTCGATTGCTGGTGGATATAGCGCGCCAGGACTTCCTTGCCGGTACCCGACTCGCCGGAAATCAGCACGGTGGAATCGCTGCGCGCGACCCGCGCGGCCAACTCCAGCAACTGCGCGCTGGCGGGCTCGCACGCCACCGGACCATCATCGGCAACCCCAGCGACCACACCCTGGGCGTGGCGCGCCACCAGCGCCAGCAGCGCCTTGGGCTCGAAGGGTTTTACCAGGTAATCCACCGCCCCCTGGCGCATGGCCTCGACGGCGCGCTCGACCGCGGCATGGGCGGTCATCAGCAATACAGGCAACTGCGGCTGGCGGGCGCGCAACAGGGCAAGCAACTGGTGCCCGTCCATGCCCGGCATGTTCACATCGCTGACCACCAGGCTGAAGGCCTCTGTAGCGACAGCCTCCAGCGCCTCTTCGGCCGAACCGACGGCGCGATAGTCAAAGCCGCCCAGCTCCAGGGTATCGCCCAGGGCCTGGCGCAGTGCGCGATCGTCCTCGACCAGCAGCACCTTGATTGCCTTCATTGCCCGCTCTCCTTGTTCAGCGCATCGATCAACGGCAAGGTGACCAGTGCGCAGGTGCCACGACCCGGTCGCGAACGCAGTTGCAACGCGCCCTGATGCGCCCGCGCCACGGCGTTGACCACCGCCAGTCCGAGCCCGGTGCCGGTCGCTTTAGTCGTCAGGAACGGTTCACCCAGGCGCGCCAGCAAGGCGCTGTCGATGCCAGTGCCGGCATCACTGATGCACAGGCGCAGCATCGCCCCCCGGCGGTACAGGTGCACCTTCAGGCGCGCCGGTTCACTGCTGGCCTGCAGGGCATTTTCGATCAGGTTGAGCAACGCGCCGACCAGGGTGTCGCGATTGCACAGCAACTCACCCAGATGGCTGTCGCACTGCCAGCGCACCGCATGCCCCTGGACATGAGCCTGGGCCGCCTGCTGCAGCGCCTGGAACAGTGCCTTGGGCGTCAGACGATCGGTGAGCGGCAACTCGCCCCGGGCGAACACCAGCATGTCGCGCACCTGGTGTTCGAGCTCATGCAGGCGCTCCTTGAGGTTGCCGGCGAAACGCTGCCGGGTATCGAGCGGCAGGTCCTGCTCGGCCAGGTGGCTGGCGTAGAGCAAGGCCGCCGACAGGGGCGTGCGAATCTGATGGGCAAGGGAAGCGACCATCCGCCCCAGCGACGACAGGCGCTGATGACGGGCCAGCTGATCCTGTAGATGGCGGGTCTCGGTCAGGTCGTTGAGCAGCACCAGCTGGCCCGGCTCGGCATCCAGCGAACGGGTGGCAATCGACAGCCGCCGCCCGTCACGCAACGACACTTCGTGGCCGTCGTCCTCGCGCGGGGCGAAACTGCGGGCGATCACCTGGCGCCACAACTCACCCACCAGCGGCTCACCGAGCAGCTCGCAGGCCGCCGGGTTGGCCTCGCGCACCCGGCCCTGGGCATCGATGACGATCACCCCGCCCGGCAGCAGGTCGAGCAGGTTCTGCAAACGATTGGCCAGGCGTTCTTTCTCGGCGAGTTCCGCCATGCGCTGGGCGCTGACCACCGCCAGCTCACCCTTGAGCTCGGTGACCCGGGCCTCGAGCAGGTTATAGGACTCGTTCAGCTGGCTGGAGACCTGGTCGAACAAGGCAAAGGCCTGCTCCAGGCCAAGGCGGCTTTCCTGTTCGGCGGCATTGCGCCCCTTCGACTCTGGGACACAGGAGATGGTGGCGGCCTGGGGCATCGTGCTCTCTCGCGTGGCTGACCGTCATAAAACGGTATGTTGCCTGCGATATAGCAATAGCCGTGCCGGGTAACCGGATGCTGCCGGATCAGGTCGGGAGCAACCCTGGCAAACCTCGGCGGGACGGGCATTTCAGCCCTCTGAACGGTAAGGGTATTGACCATGACGAAGCGCGGTAGCGCTCCGCCATGGCAGCACAGGCGTCAATCCTCCGCCTGTTCGTCTCCGTCACGACGGCTCATGCCGTACTTGCGCATCTTCTCCACCAGGGTGGTACGGCGGATGCGCAGGCGTTCGGCGGCACGGGCAACGATACCGTTGGCATCGTCCAGCGCCTGCTGGATCAGGCCCTGCTCCAGGCCACCGAGGTAGTCCTTGAGGTCAAGGCCTTCGGGCGGCAGCATGGCGTGGGTGGCGAAGCCCGGCGAGGCGCCATTGATGGCCACCCGCTCTTCCAGGTCCGAGCGCAGGCTGTCGACCAGTTGCTCGTCTTCATCGTCCACGTAGCGGAATTTCTTCGGCAGCTCCGACACGCCGATCACCCCGTAGGGGTGCATGATCGCCATGCGCTCGACCAGGTTGGCCAGCTCGCGGACGTTGCCCGGCCAGCCGTGCCGGCACAGCGACATGATCGCCGCCGAGTTGAAGCGGATCGAACCGCGCTTCTCGTGCTCCATGCGCGAGATCAACTCGTTCATCAGCAGCGGAATGTCCTCGACGCGCTCGCGCAGCGGGGCCATCTCGATGGGGAAGACGTTGAGGCGGTAGTACAGGTCTTCGCGGAAGGTCCCGGCCTCGATCATGGTTTCGAGGTTCTTGTGGGTCGCGGCGATGATGCGCACATCGATACCCTGGGTCTTGTTGCTGCCGACCCGCTCGAAGGTACGTTCCTGCAGCACACGCAACAGCTTGACCTGCATCGGCAGCGGCATGTCGCCGATCTCGTCGAGGAACAGGGTGCCGCCGTTGGCCAGCTCGAAACGCCCGGCGCGGCTGGTGATGGCACCGGTAAAGGCGCCCTTCTCATGGCCGAACAGTTCGCTCTCCAGCAACTCGGCCGGAATCGCGCCGCAGTTGACCGGCACGAACGGCGCTTCGCGGCGCTTGGAATGGTAATGCAGGTTACGCGCGACCACTTCCTTGCCGGTGCCCGATTCGCCAAGGATCAGCACACTGGCATCGGTGTCGGCCACTTGCTGCATCATCTGGCGCACGTGCTGGATGGCACGACTGGTACCCACCAGGCTGCGGAACAGGTTGGGCTCACGCTGGCGACCGCGCTCGCGGGCCTGGTCGTACATCTCGCGATAGACCTGGGCGCGGTGCAGCGAATCGAGCAATTTGCTGTAGCTGGGCGGCATCTCGAGGCTGGACAGCACGCGACGGCGAAGCTCTTCGGGCAGCTCGCCAGAAATATTTTCACCTAAAAGCAGAACCGGAAGGAACTCATCCCACCCAGCCACTGTCTTAAGCAAGCCCATCAGATTTGCCGGAGCATTGACTGTCCCGATCAGGACACAGAGTACTTCACGACTGGATGACAACGACTCGACCACCTGCTGCCACTCTTGGCTTGAGCAGGAGAGATTTTCTTCGCCGAGAAAATTCAACACCACCGCCAGGTCGCGGCGGCGGGCGCTGTCGTCATCGATCAGCAGGATTTTGGTTTCACGCCACATTCAATAACAACTTCCCTAGTCATCTCGGCGCCCTGTTCAGGGCATGCTCGACATCATTACGACTGAACGGTCAGTGTTCGGACGTCTTAAAGTTGAAAACAGCTACTAGTTAAGTCAAAAAACCGCTCATAGTCAAATTTATGGCGCCCTTTATTCAGTGCGGGGCATGTTAACTGAATAACTGGTAAACCTTAGAAGCATTCTTACCCTGATTGATCTGGGTCATCTCATTGGCAATTGCCTGCCGCTCCCCTGTTGTCACCTCCAGCAATTCGCGGTAGACCTGCAGCAATCCTTCCAGCTTTTCGCGCACAACTGCCTCGTCCATAGACGCTTCGTTGAGCATCTCGTCGATGCACGAACGGCAGCTTTCATCCAGCTTGCCGATCGCCTCCCAGTCGCGGGCACTCAAGGCGTTGAGCAACGCCTCGCGGGTATCGTCCATTCGTTGCAGTGCGTGACTCATGACAGGGTCCTCGTCCGGCTTACTCTGCGGTGGCTACGGCACCAATCTCATCCCAACCACTTTTGATCGTGATCAGCAGGCGGGCAACTTCGTCGATGATCTCGGCATCGTTGTCGACGTTGGCCTGCATCAGGCGGTTGGTCATGTAGACATAGAGGCTGTCCAGGCGCTCGACATAGGCCGGATCTTCGCTCTTCTGTGCATCCAGGCCATCACGCAGGCCGATGATGATGTCGATGGCCTTGCCCAGCATCAGGCCTTTCTCGGCAATATCACCCCGCGCCATGGCCCCTTTGGCTTGCGCCATGCGGTCCAGGCCACCCTCCATCAGCATCTGCACCAACCGGTGCGGGGACGCCTCAGAGATCTGGGCATGGGAATTGACCTTCTGGTACTGACGAAGGGCTCTCATGGGGTTCATGTTGCTACCTCGTGACAGGCAAAGACTGAGTTCGGTTGATTAACCAGTGTATCGACCCGCGCCGGCAAAACTTTACCCGGCCCGAGCAAGCACAAAGCCCGGGTGGCGCAAAGGCCTACCCGGGCTCGTGCCAACCTGCCCTGGATCAGTCGTCTTTACCCCGATTGTTCAGGGCATTGAGGGTGGTCATTACACTGTCGCTCTGGGCGCGCAACTGCGCGACCAGGGTATCCATGGCATTGTACTTGTCCTGCAAACTCTTTTGCAGCGCAGTCATGCGCTCATCCAGCGCCTCCTGCTGCTTTTTCAGGTCAGTCAGGTTATCGGTCAGGGTCTTGCTGCGCTCGGCCAATGTACCGGTATTGGCCTTGGCGTAGTCATCGGTAACTGCGGTCAGGCGCGCCAGCAAACCATCCTTGCCGTTGAAGATACTGGAGATATCCGCGGCATTGGTGGCAACGGCTTTGTCCCATTTCTTGTCATCGATGCTCAGCGTGCCACCGTCCTGGGACGAGGTAATGCCGAACTGCGCCAGCGACTTCATGGTGCCGGTACCCGACAAGGTATTGAGCTCGTTGCGGATCGAGGACACCAGGGTGCGCATCGAGGCATCGCCGGTCAGGGGGCCGGCGGTCGGGTTGCCATCGGCGCCGATGGTCACCTTGGTCTCGGCATTGATGGCCGAGATCAAAGCGTTGTAGGTATCGACAAAACCCTTGACCCCGGACTTCAGCGCCGCAGGGCTGGTACTCAACGACAGCACGGTGGGCGTTGGCAAACCGGTGGTGGCATTTTTCGGCGAAACGCCATTGAGCTTGATGTTCAGGCCGCTGACCGCATCGGAGATGTTGTTGCTCTTGGACTCCATGGCGATGCCGTCGATGCTGTACTGGGCATTCTTCGGCGTATCGACCACGGTGTAGCCGGTGTCGATGCCCGAGTTACCCGACAGGGTCAGGTCCGAGCCCACCCCCATGGTGGTCGAGGTCAGCACCAGACGCGAACCGGATGCATCGGTAAGGATGTTGGCACTCAGGCCCGAGCTGCCGAACTGGGAGTTGATGCTGTCGCGCACCTGCTGCAGGGTCGCGCCTGGCGGCACGCTCAGGTCATAGTTCTTGCCCGATTGCGAGATGGTCAGGGTGGTCGGCGTGGTCCCGGCATTGACGACCGAGTTCGCACCACCGGCAAACACTTTGGTCGACAGCTTGGAAGCACTGGCCATCTGCGATACGAGCAAGGTGAAACTGCCCGCCGAAGCGCCCTTCTCCGAGGTGAAGCTGGCAACCTTTTCGTCCGACGAGGTCAGGCTCAAGCCGGCGAAGCTGTTGTCGGAACCCATGGTGGCCAGGGCGCCGCGGAAAGCATCCAGGGCTGCCTGGATCTTGCCGATAGAGGACAGCGTGGTGGTTGCCTTCAGTGTCTGGGTATTGATCTGTGCCTGTTTCGGCGCCTTCTCGGCGTCGACCAGCGACTTCACAATCGCCTGGGTATCGATGTTCGAACCGATACCGCTAACTGTTGTACCCGCCATCAATGTACTCCTTGTTCAGTGGCTGCCACTTTCTTGGCGAACGGCGTCGCAAAGCCCAAGTGACAACAAAATTCATGCCAGCTCAAGCCTTGCCATCGAACAGCAGGCTGCCGGCTTCGCTGAGGCTTTGCGCCAGTTTCAGCGCGGTTTCCGACGGAATCTGGCGAATCACGTCACCGGATTCGGTGGCAATGACCTTGACCACGACACGGCCGGTGGAATCGTCAATGGAAAAATCCAGCTTGCGCTGGCTGGCCTGGACGAACTCGCGAATGTCGCTCACCGCCTTCACCAGATCATCGCGCCTTGGCTCTTCGACCGGCGCCACTGCGTCCGGCGCCTTGCCGCGAGTGGACGGATCATTGCTGGCCTGCGCGTTGTTCGGCATGACCGGCGGATAAGTCAGGTTCAACTTGACGCTCATGTCCATGTCCGGACTCCTTCTCACGAAAAAACGAAAGGGCACGTAAACGCGCCCTTCCGTCACTCACCAAGCGCTGTAATTACTGAAGCAGCTTCAGTACAGAGGATGGCAGCTGGTTGGCTTGCGCCAGGATCGAGGTGGAAGCCGACTGCAGGGTTTGCTGCTTGGTCAGCTCGGCAGTTTCAGCCGCGAAGTCCACGTCCTGCACGGTCGAACGTGCGGCGGTGGAGTTCTTCTGGATGTTCTGCAGGTTGTCGACGGTGGTGGTCAGACGGTTCTGGGTAGCACCCAGGCCCGAACGCACGTTGTCGATGGTGCCGATGGCCTTGTCGATCACGGCCAGGGCGTTCTGCGAGTTGGTGATGTCGGTAACGTCGGTCTGGGAAATGGTTTTCTTGGTCGACGAAACGGTAGCACCGGCGAACAGGTCCGAAACACCGGCAGCGGTGTCGCTCAGGGAGTAGCCTTTGGCCGAATCCAGGGAGACAGCACCGGTGTAGACCATAGCCGCAGCACCCAGAGCAGCCGGGGCAGCCATGGTGCCGGAACCATCGCGAGCACCTACCAGGATGTTGGTTTGAGCGTTGGCATCAGCGGCGCTGAACTTGATGTTTTCACCCGAGTCGGACTTGACGAACAGCTCGCTGGTTTTTTCGTTGTAGTTGACGCTGATGCCCAGCTTGGCGGCGTTGGACTTCAGCTGGTCAGCCAGACCGTTCAGGTCGGTCACGCCAACGAAGCTGACGGTGGAGCCGCCGACGGTCAGGTCGAAGTTCGCCGGGGTGGAACCACCTACCTTCAACTGGACTTCAGTGCTGGCAGTAGCGGTCAGACCACCGATTGCACCGTTCAGGGTGCTGGCGATGTCTTTTGCCGAAGCACCGGCTGCGTACGAGACAGACTTGGATTGACCGTTACCGGTGATCGCAATGTTGCCGCCAGCCAGACCGGTAGCCGAAGGTGCGATAGCCTTGGTTTTGATCTGCTGCGAACCAATGTTGTTCGCTGCAACGTTTTCCAGCGACAGGTTGATGGTTTCGTTGGCGTTGGCGCCGACCTGGATGGCCTTGGTGCCGAAGGAGCCGTCCAGCAGTTTCTGGCCACCGAAGGTGGTGGTCTGCGAGATACGGGTCAGTTCAGCGGTCAGAGCCTGGTATTCGTCGTTGTTCGACTTACGGTCGTCAGCGCTCAGGGAAGCGGTGGCCGAGGACAGGGCCAGGGTACGCATTTTCTGCAGGATGTCGGTCGAAGCCTGCATTGCGCCTTCAGCGGTCTGGGCAATGGAGATACCGTCGTTGGCGTTCTTGACCGCTTGGCCCAGGCCGTTGATCTGGCTGGTCAGACGGTTGGAAATTTGCAGGCCGGCAGCGTCGTCTTTGGCGCTGTTGATGCGCAGACCGGAGGACAGGCGCTGCATCGAAGTGGCCTGAGCGTTGCCAGCCTTGTTCAGGTTGCCCTGAGTAGTGAGCGAGGCGATGTTAGTGTTAACGGTTAATGCCATGACGAATTCCTCGTTGGATGGAGTCTGCGGCTTCCGGCCCTGGCAACCGCCGGGTGTGGCCTAGAGAACCTTCGTAATGGTTATCGTCGCTTGCGCGGGTTGCTTGAGGGCTTTTTCAAAAAAAAATGCCATCACCGGGCCAGCCCCCGAAAATCAAAGGCCTGGCGCCCTAGCCCGGGGGATTGCGGACAATAAAAAAGACTCTTCACGGGTTGGGGTGTTGGGTGTTGGGTGTTGGGTGTTGGGTGTTGGGTGTTGGGGCTGCGAGCTTATCCATTTGATGCAGCGACGCTGCCGGCCCCTTCCGCCCTTACGGCGGCCTACTTTTTTCTTGGAAAAAGTAGGCAAAACCGCCT
>NZ_JBIVXC010000036.1:0-16385 GCF_044769005.1 Pseudomonas sp. NPDC090755
GCCACCGGTGAGGCCGTCAACCTGTCGCTCAACGGCACCGTGGTCGAAGGTCGCACGGCCACGACCAATCTCCTGGTGTTCACCGTCAGCGTTGCCGCCAACGGTGACGTCACCCTCGATCAGCTTCGCGCCGTGGTCCATCCCAACACGACCAATCCGGACGACTCGACCAGCCTGACCTCGGACAACCTGGTCACTCTGACGGCAACCAAAACCGACAAGGATGGCGACAGCGCCCAGGCCACCCTCAACATCGGGCAAAACCTGGTGTTCAAGGACGACGGCCCGAGCATCAGCACCACTGGTACGGAACCGACGCTGACAGTGGATGAGACCGTGCTGACGACCAACGCCACGCAGAACTTCGCCGCCAACTTCACCTCGGCATTTGGCGCCGATGGCGCCGGCACGCTGACCTATGCGCTAGGTGTGGTAGCCGGTGCTTCCGGGCTGACCGATTCCGCCACCGGTGAGGCCGTCAACCTGTCGCTCAACGGCACCGTGGTCGAAGGCCGCACGGCCACGACCAATCTCCTGGTATTCACCGTCAGCGTTGCCGCCAACGGTGACGTCACCCTCGATCAGCTTCGCGCCGTGATCCATCCTGACGCGACCAATCCGGATGACTCGACCAGCCTGACCTCGGACAACCTGGTCACCCTGACGGCAACCAAAACCGACAAGGATGGCGACAGCGTCCAGGCCACGCTGAACATCGGGCAAAACCTGGTGATCAAGGACGACGGCCCGGCACTCGCATTCGGTAACCTGATCGGGACCGGTAGCACCCTTGCGCAATACGGCTTCTGGAGCATGTCGGCCGGCGCCGACGGGACAGGGACGACGGGGCTGGACATCACCTTGGTCAATGGCCAGTTCACCCTCGTCAGGCCAGACAACACGACCACGACCGGAACCGGCACGCTCACTGAGCTGGCGCCTTCACCGGACGCCAATGGTGCGTACCAGTTCGCGGGAACCTTGACCGGAGACTTCGACAACAACGCTGCAACGGCGGATACCACCGTCGACTACACGCTGACCGCCTTTGCCGATGGCAGCTATGCATTGGACCTGGTGCAGGGCTTCGGTTCGACGATCGTACGCAGCAGTGCCGACGGCTCACTCGGTGCCGGCGGCCCGGACCCCGTGCGCACATTGTTAATTCCGGCGCAGGATCCGCCGACTATTCCTTCGCCATCTGAGGAGATTGTCTTTTTCGGTGTAAACGCGACCACGGCCTCAAGCGATATATTTTCTGCCATCGGTCTGGGAGCGCCCGACCTCACCGAAGCACAGGTAGAGGCCGGCGGGTTTGCATTCATCGGCGCCGCGAACATGAACGTCAGCACGTCCGGCATTGGCATTACCAACAACAACCTCGATGGAAACGGGACAGCAGGCATCAATGCCGGTGATGAGAGTTTCGTCATCAATCCCGAGACCTTGTTGACGGGCCTCAAAGTGTTCATCGACAACTCGGTCCAAGGGTACAACCCGGCAACGGAAGAGCTGTACTACACAATCTTCTACGATGACGGCACGACGTCAGGTGCGCCGATAAAAGTGCTTGCCGCCGATCTGACCTCGGAGGATGGAGGACAGACATCCTTCGTCATCGAGAGGTCGGACTCGAAGCTCATTGACGCGGTTCAGCTCACGATGGGCCTGGGCGTGATCAAAATACCGGTGATCGAGTTCATTCAGGAGAGCGAGAGCCTGGCCAGTGATCTCAAGCTGGCGTTCAATGCGACGCTGACCGACAAGGATGGGGACACGGCGACGAGTGCGTTCGACGCCAACCTGTTCGCCAACGACCCGGCCGACGCACTCTTCGACTACAGGCTGGTGGGTACAGGCGGTGAGCGGGATGCCTTCAACGTCGATTTGTCCGCCGATGAGAACCTGTACCAGGTCACCGGCTTCGATGTGGGCCCAAGCCTGCGAGACACGCTGGTGCTCAACGGCGACCAGACCGCCGTTGTCCAATCGATCGACAACAGCGGCGCAGACGCCATCGTGACGGTTGCCGAGTCTGGCGGACAGACAACTACCATCACTTTAGTCGGGGTCGATCTGCTCAACAGCGACATTGTATTTGGCAGCGCCTGAGTCAGCGCACGTGTAAAAGAATGCGAGGGTGGCGTGGCAACCTCCCTCGCATTGCTTTTTGAACCTACGGCAACGTGAAATTCAATCCCGCTCCACCCGGAGGGACTCGGGCGGTTCTTCGTTGTTGATGAGCCCGTGCTTAAGCGCATACATCACTAAGTCAATGCGATTGATCAGATTGAGCTTTTGATAGATGTTACTGAGATGGTTGTGCACGGTGTGCTCGCTGATCCCCAGGCGCCCGGCAATACAAACGTATTTGGCGGACGGATCCCCCACGATGGCGCGAATCAGTTCCCTCTCGCGCAGCGTCAACCGCGCCTGTTTCGCCCGTTCCAGATTACATTTCAAGGGTGTATTCGTGCTCGCCACATAGTCGCAAAGCCCACCGACCCAGGCTCTGTCCATCCCGCTGTTGTGATCGTGCACCTTGATGATGGCCTGGATGATCGATTCCGTCGGGTCTTCCGCCAGTACGATGCCGCGTGCGCCCGCCTCTATCGCCTGGACAACGGGGACAGTTTCGTACAGGCCCTTGAGCACCAGCACTTTCATTTCAGCGCTGCGTGCGAGTCCCGCGATGACTTCCAGCGGGTTCAGCACATCTGGAAAGAAACTGAAAAGAATGACATGGGGATGCAACTGATCGGCAAGATCCAGTGCGTTGGTATAGGTGGTGGCCTCACCGCTCACTTCCATCCGCGGCTTACTGGCATCGATCAAGTCACGAAGCCCCCTGAGAACCAGGGGACGGCAATCGACCACCATCACACGTATCGGTTTTCTGTGGGTAGGCATGATGCTCCCGCCTCCCATGAAAAACGATCTATGACCTGCATCCATTGACCGTCCTGAGGCAACGGGTCTGAAGCCACTTTCACCTGTGGCATCGACAAGGTTTGCAGACACGTCCCAACGCTGGAAAGCGTCACCGAGAAAATACAAATAGAAATAACTATCAATAGCTTACGCATGATTCTGTGCTCCCAGGATCCCCTCAACTGAGTCTAGGTCAGCGCAAGGCGACGCCTGTGCACGCAACCGCCAGCCGTTGACTCAAGCCTGATGCGGATAGCCCGGTCGTGCACCCAAGGAGTGGCCTTGGTTCCCGTAAATCAAGGCCTTAAGCTCGCCACAGGTGATCTGCAAGCACCCTCTGATACTGAACAAAATCGTCAGTAAACAGACGAATGGCGTGTAGTTACATGCGCTAAAAGTACATCCGTCAATTTATCGCCTCATCCTGACTCAGCAAGCCCCATAAACCAGGGCTGACAGGCCGGAGTGGGCGGAGGATAAATGAACGCAAATGAGTGCGTCGTCATCATGGCCTGCACGCTGAAGGACATAAGTATTTTCGGCGCCAGGGTTGTAGTTGAATGACCAGGCACGCTTTCGGCTAATAGTCGGATCCAACGTCTGCTGCCTGGGCGGAGCTGCCGGGACTCAACCAGCCATTCACACTATCGACACTTTCGGCTGGAGGTTTTCCCGCCCAGCGATTGAGGGAGAACACATTACTGAGGAATTCGTATTGCGTCTTGAGCAGGTCACGCCGAGCGCGGAACTCGTTGCGGACACTGGCCAGAACATCGACGGCATTGACCATTCCATAGCTCAATGCTTTCTCTGCCGCCACCCTGGAGAGCTTTGCCGAAGCCAGGGCCAGGCGATTCGCGTCGATTTTTTCACCATTCGAATTGGCGGTCAGGTAAGCGCTGGTGATCTCCTTGACCACCCGGCGCCGGATTGCTTCCAGCTCCTGCTCGGCGACCAGCTGATCCTGGTAGAGCCCACGGACCCGTGCCGAGGTCGAGCCGCCGCTGTAAAGCGGCATCTGGACGCCGATACCAGCGACATAGCTGTCAGTGCGCGGCGCCTGGGCGTTGTTGTAGCCCTCGTTGGTTTCTTGTGTGCTCAGGTTCAGGCTCACGGTCGGGTAATGCCCACCCTTGCCACTGCGCAATGCGGCGCCCGCTGCTTCGACACCACTCTCGCTGGCCTTGAGCGTTGGGTTTAGCGCAATACCGTCGCGGACCCAGTCTTCCAGACTCTGTGCTGAAACCCGTAGATGCGCGTCATCGCGAATCCGGTTGAGCTTCTCCTTGACCGGGCGACCGACGATCTCCGCCAGTGCCTCGCGACTGATACTGGCCTGGTTGCGCGCATCCAGCTCCTGCGCCGCGAGCAAATCCACTCGGGCCTTGAGGTCGAGCTGATCCGTCACCAACGCCAACTGCTTTTCATACAACGCATTGACTCGATCCAGGCTCTTTTGTGTGGTTCGACGCTCCGCCCTCACCAACTCCAGCTCATCCTCGGCCGCGAGCGCAGTGAAGTAACGCTGCGCCAATTCCACAGTCGCCTCGGCCTGAGCATCCAACGCTTCCGATTCCGACTGCCTGGCCAGGCTTTTGAACTTTTGGTAGTTCTCCCACGCGGCCTTGTTATAGAGGTACTGACGTAGCACCAGACTGTAGCTTTCGCTATCGTAGCTCTGCTGTATCAGGTCGTTTTCCTGGTGAATTCGGTTCGACCCGGCGTTGAACGATAATTGCGGCAACAGCGCCCCCACGGCCTCACGCTGATGCTCCTTGCCCGCCTGCGCTTGCGCATAAGAGGCCAATACCCGTGGGTCCTCCAGTCGCGCCTCGCGATACAACTGCTTGAGATCGGTGGAGAACGTCGAGGCACTGACCCCGGTCGAGGCTTGCACAGCGGTTTGCCCCAGGGCGGCACCCGCTGCAAGCATGAGCACCCCACCCAGAAGAACTGACGACACGCCCACAGTCATTCCTCGATCATCGATTGAGAAATGGCATCGCGGGCCGGTTGCATCAAGTACTGCAACAGCGTGCGTTGCCCGGTGATGATCAACACATCCGCCGGCATCCCCGGCAACAACTTGCGCTCACCCAAGGTGCGAGCGCCCTCCTCAGTTACCCGAACCCGCGCGAGGTAATAAGCAGCCCCGGTCTTTTCGTTGGTCAGCCGGTCAGCCGAAACGCTGCTGACCTCGCCTTCGATCTCCGGAGTCGTCGAACTCTTGAATGCGCCGAAACGGATATCGGCACGTTTGCCGATGGCGACGCGATCAATATCCACCGGCGCCACCTGGGCTTCTATGACCAGCTCGGAAACCGATGGGACGATGTCCAGCAACGGCGTCGCCGGGCGCACGACCCCACCAACGGTGTGCACTGTCATGCCAATCACCATGCCCGCGTCGGGTGCGCGGATGACGATATGGTTGAGCCGGTCTTCCAGGGCCGAGGTTTTCTCCTGCAGGTCGTATATCCGGGTCTGGACCTCGGCCAGTTGCTTGACAACGTCGGCATTGAAATCCTTGTCGACTTGCAGAATCTGCAACTGCGTTTCGTTGATCTGCAACCGCGTCCTGTTGATGGTGGAACGGTGATCAGCCACCTCCGACCTGAGCATCCCCAATTTGCGTTCCTGCTCAAGCAGACGTTGCTTGTCAACGAACCCCTGCTGCAACAGGTCGGTTAATTCATCGATTTCACCGCTGTAGGATTTCTCCAGGCTAACCTTGGCACCGATCATCGACTCCAATCCCTTGATCTGTTGATTCAACTGGCCAATGCGCTCGCGTAACACCGCTATCTGGCCCAGCCGCGAGCCTTGCCGAGCGTTGAACACCTGAGTCTCGCCCTGACGCGCTTCCGCTCCTCGCGGGCTGGCGAGATCGGCGATCTTTCCAAAACCGATCACCGGTGACATGTCGCGCTCGGCGATGAGCCTTGCCTCCATGGCTCTGGCCGCGATCAGCTGGCTTCTGGCCATCTCGTACTCGAAGCGTAGCTGGGCATCATCGAGAATGATCAGCGGATCATCACGCTTGACGATGTCACCGTCATGGGCCAGCACCGCTTTGACAATGCCCCCTTCAAGATGCTGGACCGTTTTGCGATAAGACTGCACGGTGACCACACCGGGCGCATACGCGGCGCCGTCGAGGGGCGCGATCGCCGCCCAGGTGCCAAACAGGCCGAAAGTCACCCCGACAATACCAAGGCCCAGGCGGCGGATTTTACGATCCGCTATGGGCAGGTCAGCAAAGCCTTCAATTTGACGGCTGGGCATCGTAGGGTCCATTGCCATTGCCATTGCCCTTGCTAGTTTCGACCGAGGCCATGCTGGCGCCTACGGGTGCTGGCATGGTGTGCTTTTGTACCTGCGGGTGCTGCGCGTTGAGTTCGGCCAGCACATGGTCGCGAGGCCCAAAGAGACTGATAACCCCAGCTCTCATCACCATGAGCCGGTCAAGTTGCGAGACGATGTTGGTTCGGTGAGTAATGACAAACAGGGTCGCACCGGTCTGCTTGACCTGCTGGATGGCTGCGGCCAGGGCGCGATCACCGACCTCGTCAAGATTGGAATTGGGCTCGTCGAGAATAATCAGCCGCGGGTTGCCATACAGGGCGCGGGCCAGTCCGATGCGCTGGCGCTGCCCTCCCGACAGCATGACGCCCTCGCTGCCAATGATGGTGTCATAGCCATCGGGAAGCAGCAGAATCATTTCATGAACGCCAGCAGTCCTGGCCGCCTGAATGACTTTCGCCGAATCGACCTCGGCGAATCGGGCAATGTTCTCGCCGACGCTGCCTTCGAACAATTCAATATCCTGGGGCAAGTAGCCGATATGCGGGCCAAGCTCGTGCTTGTCCCAGGCACTGATATCCGCGCCATCCAGCCGGACCACCCCATGCTGCGGCGCCCATACTCCCATCAGTGCTCTGGCCAGGGTCGACTTGCCCGATGCACTTGGACCGATGATTCCCACCACGCAACCGGCAGGTACGCTGAAGCTGATGTTTTTGATGATCGGGGTTTTCGAGCCAGGGGCCGCGACAATCAGATTCTCGACCTGCACATGCCCTTGGGGCGCAGGTAAAGACATACGCTCGGGTTGCGCTTGTTGTTTGTCGAGGATGTCGTTCAGACGACTGTACTGCGAGCGTGCAGCAATGAAGCCCTTCCAGCTACCGATGATGAGATCGATAGGGGCCAGTGCCCGCCCCAACAGCACGGCCCCGGCAAACACCAAGCCTGCGCCCACCTGATTATCCACCGCCAGGTAAGCCCCCAACCCCAGCACCAGTGATTGCACCAAGAGCCGGAAAGACCGGGAAACCGTACTGACAATCGCTGCCCTGTCACTCGCCAGGGACTGCAGCAACAACACGTTCCTTTGCCGACGCCCCCATCGATCCATCAGGGTTTCAAGCATGCCCATCGACTCGATGACTTCGGCGTTGCGCAGGTTCTTGGTGGTGTAGAGCGTCGCGCCGATATGCTCCTTGTTGGCCTGGGCCAGTACCGCTCCGGTCAGCTTCTCATTGATAAATGCGAGCGATAACAACAACAGGGCACTGCCCGTGGCTACCCAGCCAAACCAGGGATGGAACGCAAACATCACCGCGATATAAATCGGTAACCAGGGCGCATCGAAAAAGGCGAACAAGCCATTACCTGAGAGAAACTGCCTCAACCCCGTCAAGTCGTTGAGCGACTGCGCCGAGGCATCCATGCCGCCACTTTCCAAAGCCCGTTTGAAACTCGCCTTGTAGACCTGGCGACTCAACAACACATCCAACCGGGTACTGACCCGAACCATGATGCGCGAACGAATCCATTCCAGGGAGGCGAGCGTGATCAGCAGTCCGGTCATGATCAGCGTTAACATCGCCAGGGTCGTCAGGCTTCCACTGGTCATCACTCGTCCATATACCTGAAGCATATAGAAGGTAGGGACCAGCATTAATGCGTTAATGAAAAAGCTGAAAAAGCCAACAGACACAAAGCTATCTCTACAGATTTTCAACGCATTTTTCAGACTGTTTTCAGGTGCGCTTCGCATTGAAAACCCCAGCTCGAAACACCATATTTGTGGAGCTTAGATCATGCCGAACGACGGCGTGTGGCACCTCAGGCAAGTCGTCCGGAGCGGGAAGCACCAAGCTTCCAAAAGGTCGCCACGCGGTTGATGGCCAAGTGCCGAGTGGCGCCAGCAGGATTGAGTCAGCAGAAGCTATCCCCCCAGAAACGAGAAAGCCCCCGCAGTGCGGGGGCTCTCAAAGAAAACTTTACGAAAAAGTCTCTACGATTCCTTAGAACGGAATATCGTCATCGAAGCTGTCGAAGTCTGGCGCTGGCTGCGGAGCCGGCTGTTGTGGTGCCGGACGCTGAGGAGCCTGCTGCGGGCGCTGGGCCTGCTGGCGTGGCGCCTGGTTGTAGTTGCCGCCGCCCTGGTTGCCACCCTGGTTGTACTGGTTGCCACCGTCCTGGTTCTGTGGACGGCCGCCCAGCAGCTGCATGGTGCCCTGCATGTCGACGATGATTTCAGTGGTGTAGCGCTTGATGCCGTCTTTTTCCCACTCGCGGGTCTGCAGCTTGCCTTCGATGTAGACCTGCGAACCCTTGCGCAGGTATTCGCCGGCGATCTCGGCAACCTTGCCGAACATCGATACGCGGTGCCACTCAGTGCGCTCGACCTTCTGGCCGGTCTGCTTGTCGGTCCACTGCTCGCTGGTGGCCAGGCTCAGGTTGGTCACGGCGTTACCGTTGGGCAGGTAGCGGACTTCGGGATCCTGACCGCAGGTACCGACCAGAATGACTTTGTTAACCCCACGGGCCATAACGTTCTCCTAGGCTTCGCACGCTTCGGAGGCCGGGTTTACCAGGCGCTCCAGGGTCGTGCGATCCAAAATTTGTGTATCAAGTTTGATATAGATGGCGGCTTCATCGGCCACCACCACTGCGTCGGTCACACCCGGTACGGCCAGCAGCCGTTCGGTCAGTCCCGCCTCGCGGACCGCCTCGGCCGACAACGGCATGCGCAGGCTGGTCACGTACGGCGGTTCACGCATGCTGATGGCCACGATCCACCACAGTGCACACAAGGCTGCGCAGCCCAGGAACACCGTGCTCAGGCCACCGTGCTGGAACAACCAGCCACCGAGAATTCCTCCCAGCGCGGCACCAAGGAACTGGCTGGTGGAATAAACCCCCATGGCCGTGCCCTTGCCGCCGGCGGGCGACACCTTGCTCACCAGCGAAGGCAAGGATGCCTCCAGCAGGTTGAAGGCAGTAAAGAATATCACGGTGCCGATGACCAGTTGGTGCAAGTTGTCTGCCGACAGCCAGAAGAAGAGCTCGGTGAGCATCAATACACTGACCGCTCCCAGCAGGACACGTTTCATCTTGCGCTTTTTTTCGCCGTAGATGATGAACGGGATCATTGCAAAAAATGAGATCAGCAAGGCGGTCAGGTACACCCACCAGTGCTCTTCCTTGGGCAAGCCGCCGCGCTCGACGAAGGCCAGGGGCAAGGCGACGAAGCTGGCCATCAGGATCGCATGCAGGACGAAGATGCCCACGTCCAGGCGCAGCAGGTCGGGATGGCGCAGGGTCGGGCCCAGGGCCTGCTTGGCCACGCCCGATTCGCGGTGCTGCAAGGCCCCGTGGGACGCGGGCACCACGAACGCGATCAGGCCGATACCGACCAGCGCCATGGCCGCGGTGGCCAGGAACAGCCCGGACAGGCCGAAGGCGCGGGTCAGCAAGGGGCCAACCACCATGGCCACGGCGAACGACAGGCCGATGCTCATGCCGATCATGGCCATGGCCTTGGTCCGGTGCTGCTCGCGGGTAAGGTCGGACAGCAGCGCCATCACCGCCGCCGAAATCGCCCCGGCGCCTTGCAGGATACGTCCGGCGATCACGCCCCAGATCGAGTCGGCCTGGGCCGCCAGCACGCTACCCAGGGCAAAGATAACCAGGCCCAGGTAAATCACCGGGCGACGACCGATGCGATCGGAAATCATCCCGAACGGAATTTGCAGCAATGCCTGGGTAAGGCCGTAGGCACCGATGGCCAGGCCGATCAATGCCGGAGTGGCGCCCGCCAGGTCCATGCCATAGGTCGCCAGAACCGGCAGGACCATGAACATGCCCAGCATGCGAAAGGCGAACACCAGGGCCAGGCCGCCTGCGGCGCGGGTTTCGCTGCCACTCATGCCTTCGCTGTGGGTATCGTGCATGGATAAACCTCGTGTGAACCGGCGGCGATTCTACCAGCCCCATCGCCTGACGGCATCTACGCGACGCTTTGCCGCGTACTGGCAGGGCGCCGTATACTCAATCGTTTATGCCCGCCGAGCGAGGCCGCAGTGGACAAGATCCTGATACGTGGGGCACGCACCCACAACCTGAAGAACATCGACCTGACCCTGCCCCGGGACAAGCTGATCGTGATTACCGGCCTGTCCGGTTCCGGCAAGTCGTCGCTGGCCTTCGACACCCTGTATGCCGAGGGCCAGCGGCGCTACGTCGAATCACTGTCGGCCTATGCCCGGCAGTTTCTGTCGATGATGGAAAAGCCCGACGTCGACACCATCGAAGGCCTGTCGCCGGCCATTTCCATCGAACAGAAATCGACCTCGCACAACCCGCGTTCGACAGTCGGCACCATCACCGAGATCTACGACTACCTGCGCCTGCTCTACGCCCGCGTCGGCACCCCGCGCTGCCCGGATCACGACATCCCGCTGGAGGCCCAGACCGTCAGCCAGATGGTCGACCTGGTGCTGGCCCAACCCGAAGGCAGCAAACTGATGCTGCTGGCTCCGGTGATCCGCGAGCGCAAGGGTGAACACCTGGCGGTGTTCGATGAGCTGCGCGCCCAGGGTTTCGTTCGCGCCCGGGTCAACGGCAAGCTGTTCGAGCTCGATGAGCTGCCCAAGCTGGATAAACAGAAAAAACACACCATCGACGTGGTGGTCGACCGCTTCAAGGTCCGCGAGGACCTGCAGCAGCGCCTGGCCGAGTCGTTCGAGACTGCGCTGAAGCTGGCCGACGGCATCGCCCTGGTGGCGTCGATGGACGACGAGCCGTTCGAGGAAATGATCTTCTCGGCCCGTTTCGCCTGCCCGATCTGCGGCCACGCCATCAGCGAGCTGGAACCCAAGCTGTTCTCCTTCAACAACCCGGCCGGCGCCTGCCCGACCTGCGATGGCCTGGGGGTCAAGCAGTTCTTCGACACCAAGCGCCTGGTCAACAATGAGCTGACCCTGGCCGAAGGGGCGATTCGCGGCTGGGACCGGCGCAACGTCTACTATTTCCAGATGCTCGGCTCCCTGGCCGCGCACTACGGCTTCAGCCTCGAGGTGCCCTTCGGCGAACTCCCGGCCGAGCAGCAGAAGGTCATCCTGCACGGCAGCGGCAAGCAGAACGTCGACTTCAAGTACCTCAACGACCGTGGCGACATCGTCAAGCGCTCGCACCCGTTCGAAGGTATCGTGCCGAACCTGGAGCGCCGCTACCGCGAGACCGAGTCCGCCACCGTGCGCGAAGAGCTGGCCAAGTTCCTCAGCACCCAACCGTGCCCGGATTGCCGCGGCACCCGCCTGCGCCGTGAGGCGCGGCATGTGTGGGTGGGCGAGAAGACCCTGCCGGCGGTCACTGGCTTGCCGATCGGCGATGCCAGCGATTACTTCGGCGGGCTCAAGCTGACCGGTCGACGCGGCGAGATCGCCGACAAGATCCTCAAGGAAATCTGCGAGCGCCTGCAGTTCCTGGTCAACGTCGGCCTCGACTACCTGACCCTGGACCGCAGCGCCGACACCCTGTCCGGCGGCGAAGCCCAGCGCATCCGCCTGGCCAGCCAGATCGGCGCCGGCCTGGTGGGGGTGATGTACATCCTCGACGAGCCGTCCATCGGCCTGCACCAGCGCGATAACGACCGGCTGCTGGCAACCCTCAATCACCTGCGCGATATCGGCAACACGGTGATCGTGGTCGAGCACGACGAGGATGCCATCCGCCTAGCCGACTACGTGGTGGACATCGGCCCCGGTGCCGGTGTGCATGGTGGCCAGATCGTCGCCGAGGGCTCGCCTGCCGAGGTCATGGCCCACCCGGACTCGCTGACCGGCAAGTACCTGTCGGGCCGGGTCAAGATTGCCGTACCGGCCGAGCGCACCCCACGTAACAAGAAGCTCGCACTCAAGCTCAAGGGCGCCCGTGGCAACAACCTGCAGAACGTCGACCTGGAGATCCCGATCGGCCTGCTGACCTGCGTCACCGGCGTATCCGGCTCGGGCAAGTCGACACTGATCAACAACACCCTGTTCCCGCTCAGTGCCACGGCGCTCAACGGTGCCAGCAGCCTGGAGGCGGCCCCCCACGACAGCTGTGACGGCCTGCAGCACCTGGACAAGGTGGTCGACATCGACCAGAGCCCGATCGGTCGCACCCCGCGCTCGAACCCGGCGACCTACACCGGGCTGTTCACGCCGATTCGCGAGCTGTTCTCCGGGGTGCCGGAGTCGCGCTCGCGCGGTTACGGCCCGGGGCGTTTCTCCTTCAACGTCAAGGGTGGACGCTGCGAGGCGTGCCAGGGCGACGGCCTGATCAAGGTCGAGATGCACTTCTTGCCGGACATCTACGTGCCGTGCGACGTGTGCAAGAGCAAGCGCTACAACCGCGAAACCCTGGAGATCAAGTACAAGGGCAAGAACATCCACGAGGTGCTGGAAATGACCATCGAGGAAGCCCGCGAGTTCTTCGATGCAGTACCGGCCCTGGCGCGCAAGCTGCAGACCCTGATGGATGTCGGCCTGTCCTACATCAAGCTGGGGCAGTCGGCGACCACCCTGTCCGGCGGCGAGGCGCAGCGGGTCAAACTGTCACGCGAGCTGTCCAAGCGTGATACCGGCAAGACCCTGTACATCCTCGACGAGCCGACCACGGGCCTGCATTTCGCCGATATCCAGCAATTGCTCGACGTCTTGCACCGCCTGCGTGACCACGGCAACACCGTGGTGGTGATCGAGCACAACCTGGACGTGATCAAGACCGCCGACTGGATTGTCGACCTCGGCCCCGAGGGTGGCTCCAAAGGAGGCCAGATCATCGCCTTCGGTACGCCTGAAGAAGTGGCCGTGATGAAGCAGTCCCACACCGGCCATTACCTCAAGCCGCTGCTGGAGCGTGATCGCGCCTGATCCTACACAGCCCAAAAAAAAAGCCCCGCACTGGCGGGGCTTTTTGTTTCGGTAAACTTACATCTGCGACTGCAGGTAGTTCTCCAGGCCGATGGACTTGATCAGGCCCTGCTGCTTCTCCAGCCAATAGGCGTGGTCTTCCTCGGTATCAGCCAGTTGCAGGCGCAGGATGTCGCGGCTGATGTAGTCCTTGTGCAGTTCGCACAACTCGATGCCCTTGCACAGCGCGGCGCGCACCTTGTACTCCAGGCGCAGGTCGGCGGCGAGCATCTCCGGTACCGTGGCACCGACGTCCAGGTCATCAGGACGCATGCGTGGCGTGCCTTCGAGCATGAGGATACGACGCATCAGGGCATCGGCGTGTTGCGTCTCTTCTTCCATCTCGTGGTTGATACGCTCGTAGAGCTTGCTCAGGCCCCAGTCTTCGTACATGCGCGAGTGGATGAAATATTGGTCGCGTGCCGCCAGTTCGCCCGTCAGCAACGTGTTGAGATAATCGATTACGTCCGGGTGACCTTGCATCGCCCTGCTCTCCCTGTTCGAAAGTAATAGTTTGAACCAGGATGACTCGAAGGTCACTGAGATTCGAGCAAAATATGCGAATAAAGTGGGTAAACGGTAGTGATATTCATTGAAAAACCGCCCAAATGAGGGCGGTTATTCTTATCACTTCGACTTAGGCGATATTTATGCCCAAAGCCTTGGCAACCCCTTCCCCATAGGCCGGATCGGCCTTGAAGAAGTGCTGCAGCTGGCGCTCGACGACATCGGCGCAAACACCTGCCATGGCCCCGGCGATGTTGCTGATCAACAAGGCCTTCTGCTCGGCGTTCATCAAGCGGAACAGCGCGCCGGCATGGCTGTAGTAGTCGGTGTCTTCACGGTGGTCATAGCGGCCCGCCACGCCGTTGAGGGCCAGCGCCGGCTCCGCATGGTGCGGTGCCTGCTTAGGCGCATTGGCGTAGCTGTTGGGCTCGTAGTTCGGCGCGGCACCGCCATTGCTGCCAAACGCCATGGCGCCATCACGCTGGTAGGTGTTCACCGGGCTGCGTGGGGCGTTTACCGGCAGTTGCTGGTGGTTGGTACCAACCCGGTAGCGATGGGCATCTGCGTAGGCGAATACGCGGCCCTGGAGCATGCGGTCGGGCGACAGGCCGACACCTGGCACCATGTTGCTCGGACCGAACGCCGCCTGTTCCACTTCGGCAAAGTAGTTGAGCGGATTGCGGTTGAGCTCCAGTTCGCCAACCTCGATCAGCGGGTAGTCTTTCTGCGACCAGGTCTTGGTCACATCGAACGGGTTCTCGTCGCGGGTGGCCGCTTCCTCTTCGCTCATGACCTGGATGCACACCGCCCATTTCGGGAAATCACCACGCTCGATCGCCTCGAACAGGTCACGCTGGGCGTAATCCGGATCGGTACCGGCCAGACGCGCCGCGTCGGCAGGCGAGAGGTTCTTGATGCCCTGCCTGGTCTTGAAATGCCACTTGACCCAGGTTCGCTGGCCCTGCGCATTGATCAGGCTGTAGGTGTGGCTGCCGAAGCCGTGCATGTGACGGTAGCCGTCAGGAATGCCGCGGTCGGAGAACAGGATGGTGACCTGGTGCAGCGCTTCCGGGGAATGAGACCAGAAATCCCACATCGCCTGAGGGCTTTTCAGGTTGCTTTGCGGCAGACGCTTCTGGGTGTGGATAAAGTCCGGGAATTTCAGCGGGTCACGAATGAAGAATACCGGGGTATTGTTGCCGACGATGTCCCAGTTGCCTTCTTCGGTATAGAACTTGAGGGCAAAGCCGCGCGGATCACGCTCGGTGTCCGCCGAACCACGCTCGCCACCGACCGTGGAGAAGCGCAGGAAGGTCTCGGTCTGCTTGCCCACCTCGCTGAACAGCCTGGCGCTGGTGTAGCGGGTGATATCGCGGGTCACCGTGAAGGTGCCATAGGCCCCCGAGCCCTTGGCGTGCACGCGACGCTCAGGGATGTTCTCGCGGTTGAAATGCGCGAGCTTTTCGATCAGGTGGAAGTCATCCAGCAGTAACGGCCCCCGCGGACCAGCAGAACGCGAGTTCTGGTTGTCGGCAACCGGTGCGCCGCTGGCGGTGGTCAGTGTCTTGGTCTGGCTCATGTGTAATCTCCCTATCGGTCTCGAACTGCCGGCTAATCGGCCTGGAACGAGTATTGACCAGGAATATTACAAGGACAAATTCATTACATGACTCAGATCAATAGATTGTTTCAATGCGTGCAGACACAAAAAACCGGGCACTGGGCCCGGTTTTCTGTTTCAGACTGTCGCCTTACTCAGCAGCTTCTACCGAGCCACCGACAGGACGATCAACCAGCTCGACGTACGCCATAGGTGCGTTATCGCCAGCGCGGAAGCCGCACTTGAGGATACGCAGGTAGCCGCCCTGACGGGTGGCATAGCGCTTGCCCAGATCGTTGAACAGCTTACCAACGGCTTCTTTCGAACGGGTACGGTCGAAAGCCAGACGACGGTTAGCTACGCTGTCTTCTTTGGCCAGGGTGATCAGCGGCTCGGCAACGCGGCGCAGTTCCTTGGCTTTTGGCAGGGTAGTTTTGATCAGCTCGTGCTCGATCAGCGACACCGCCATGTTTTGGAACATGGCTTTGCGGTGAGAGCTGGTACGGCTCAGGTGACGTCCACTTTTACGATGACGCATGATTCATTCCTTACCAAACACTACGTTCGGTGATTACGACGATCAGGCAGTCGCCTTGTCGTCCTTCTTAAGACTTGCAGGCGGCCAGTTGTCGAGGCGCATGCCGAGGGACAGACCACGGGAGGCCAGAACGTCCTTGATTTCAGTCAGGGACTTCTTGCCCAGGTTCGGAGTCTTCAACAGTTCTACTTCGGTGCGCTGAATCAGATCGCCGATGTAGTAAATGTTCTCCGCCTTAAGGCAGTTGGCCGAACGTACGGTCAATTCCAGATCGTCAACCGGACGAAGCAGGATCGGATCGATCTCGTCTTCCTGTTCGACTACCACAGGTTCGCTGTCACCTTTGAGGTCGACGAACGCAGCCAACTGCTGTTGCAGGATGGTTGCAGCACGACGGATGGCCTCTTCAGGATCCAGGGTACCGTTGGTTTCCAGATCAATAACCAGCTTGTCCAGGTTGGTACGCTGTTCGACACGGGCGTTGTCCACCACGTATGCGATACGGCGAACCGGGCTGCACGAAGAGTCCAGCTGCAAGCGACCAAGGCTGCGGCTTTCGTCT
>NZ_JBIVXC010000037.1:0-16373 GCF_044769005.1 Pseudomonas sp. NPDC090755
CGCCAGGCTGCGATCGGTCGCGAAGCGACCGTAAGACCTGGCGACCTCAATCTGTCAGGCACAACGAGGTGACCGGATTGCGACTGCTGCGCAGTCGATCGCAGCCTCGTTCCTCGGCAGCGGCTATGGGGTGTAGCCGCTGCCGCCAGGCTGCGATCGGTCGCGAAGCGGCCGTAAGACCTGGCGACCTCAGTCTGTCAGGTACAACGAGGTGACCGGATTGCGACTGCTGCGCAGTCGATCGCAGCCTCGTTCCTCGGCAGCGGCTACGGGGTGTAGCCGCTGCCGCCAGGCTGCGATCGGTCGCGAAGCGGCCGTAAGACCTGGCGACCTCAGTCTGTCAGGTACAACGAAGTGACCGGGTTGCGACTGCTACGCAGTCGATCGCAGCCTCGTTCCTCGGCAGCGGCTACGAGGTGTAGCCGCTGCCGACAGGCTGCGATCGGTCGCGAAGCGGCCGTACAACCTGACGCCTTCAGTCTGTCGGGTACAACGAGGTGACCGGATTGCGACTGCTGCGCAGTCGATCGCAGCCTCGTTCCTCGGCAGCGGCTACGGGGGTGTAGCCGCTGCCGCCAGGCTGCGATCGGTCGCGAAGCGGCCGCAAGACCTGGCGACCTCAGTCTGCCAGGTACAACGAGTTGACCGGATTGCGACTGCTGCGCAGTCGATAGCAGCCTCGTTCCTCGGCAGCGGCTACGGGGTGTAGCCGCTGCCGCCAGGCTGCGATCGGTCGCGAAGCGGCCGTAAGACCTGACGACCTCAGTCTGTCAGGTACAACGAGTTGACCGGATTGCGACTGCTGCGCAGTCGATAGCAGCCTCGTTCCTCGGCAGCGGCTACGAGGTGTAGCCGCTGCCGCCAGGCTGCGATCGGTCGCGAAGCGGCCGTACAACCTGACGCCTTCAGTCTGTCGGGTACAACGAGGTGACCGGGTTGCGCCTGCTGCGCAGTCGATCGCTGCCTCGTTCCTCGGCAGCGGCTACAGGGTGTAGCCGCTCAGTGGCCATCGCCGGCGTTGCCAGCTCCCACAAGGCTTCGTGTGGGAGCTGGCGAAGCCTGCGATCGACTGCGCAGCAGTCGCAATGCCTCTACGGCCGCTTCGCAGCCTGGCGGCAGCGGCAGGGAATTGGCGTTCAGTGGCTATCGCCGGCGCTGCCGGCTCCCACAAGGGCTCGGTATACATCGCCCCTTGTGGGAGCGGGCTTGCCCCGCGATTTATTTGGCCCAGCGCCGCAGTTCGGACGGTGTGTAATCATCAGTCCTGGCCATGAACCCTACCCGCATCGGTGTCTTCTCCTCGTTGCTCAAGCCTCCGGCGTAATAGCGGCCGGAAATCAGGTCATAGGAAGTCTCCAGCACGTTGTAGGTGAAGTCATGATCGTAATGCTGGATGGCATGCAGTTCCGAACTGCGCCACAGCTCGCCGCGGCTGTCGTACTGATCGACCTGGGCGATCTGCCAGCTGTCTTCATCCACATAGAAGCGCCGCTTGCTGTAGATGTGCCGGGCTCCGGGCTTGAGCGTGGCTTCGACCACCCACACCCGGTGTTTTTCGTAACGGGTGTACGCCGTGTTGATGTGGTTGGGCTTGACCAGTTCGGCCAGGCTCAACGACCGGCTGCCCAGGCGGTAGCTATTGTAGGCGATGAACATCTCTTGCTTGCCGAGCAGTTTCCAGTCGAAACGGTCCGGTGCACCGTTGAAACCGTCGATGTTGTCCGCGGTGATCAGGCCGTTGCTGTAGCGCGCACTGTTGTCGTACGCCAGCATCGGCGCGCGCCGCACCCGACGCTGGGCCGGCAGGTACTGCCAGGCCGAACGCGGCTCGGCGACCTGGTCGACCGGCTCGTGCACCAGCACGGTTTCACCGGCCAGGCGCGCCGGCTCCAGCACCCGGCTCTTGAACATGAACAGCACATTGGCAGCCGGCTCCAGGCCACTGACCGCTTCGGCAAAACTCACCAGCGACTGCGCGCGGATAAAGCTCACCGCGCCGTTCTCACGCACCAGGGCAATGCTGCTCAAGCGCTCGAAGCTACCCCCGCGCCAGCGGGTCATGTGGTTCCACATCACCTCGAGGCCTTCGGTGGGCAAGGGAAAGGGAATGCCGCGCTGGTAGTCGTGCAGGCCATTGCCGCCGTCGGCCAGTGTGGTCTTGCCGGCATTGACGCGGCTGTCGGCCAGCACCTGGGTGGGCAGTCGGGCGCTGCGGTGGCTGGGGTACACCGGCATCTGGAAGCTGGCCGGGTAGCGCTTGAACATCGCCACCTGCCCCGGGCTGAGAAAGGCCTGGTACTGACTCATGTTCTGCGCGGTCAAGGTGAACAGGGGCTTTTCATTGGCGTACGGATCGCTGTAGCCGCCGTTGGCATCGAGATGCCCTGCGCCCTTGTCCAGGCCGCCGGTCCAGGCCGGGATGCTGCCATCGGCATTGCCGGCGCGCTCCGAGCCCATGGGCGTGAGGGTCTTGTCCAGCGCACCGAGGTCGTTGCTCTCGGCCAGCACCGAGGCGCTGACGCAGGTCAGGGCCAGTAACAGAGGATGGATTCGCATGGTTTTTGTTCTCCTTAGAAATCGACCTTGAAATTGACCGAGGCGAAGTCACGGTCATCCAGGGTGCTGTAGTCGTTGCTGCCAAAGAAGGCGTTGTAGGCGAGCTCAACGCTGTAGTCGTTGAGGTAGTTGGCGGTCAGGCTCAAGCCCAGGGCTTGCTGGCCTTCCTGGAAGGGGCCAAGGGGGTCGTAGGAATAGCCTTCGACGTCATGGCGCCAGTTGAGCGCCGGGATCAGGTTGACCCCCGGCAGCACGTCGCTGTATTCGAGGCTCGCGCGCAGGCGATAGCCCCAGGACCAGTCGGTGGCAAAGCCCTTGTCCGTGCAGTAGCGATTGGTCACCCCGGACGCCGGCGGATTGCAGGTGCTGCCATTGCGCGGGGCACTGCGGCCGAAGGCGGCGTTGCGCCCCAGGCGTTCGTCGCCCAGGCCGTCGATATGCACCACGCCCAGTTCTGCGAACAGGCTCAGGCGCGTGGCCCCCAACACATTGTCGATGGCCTGGGTCGCCGAGCCGGTCCACTGCCACACCCCTTTGCGCTCCCAACCGTCGAAGCGGTCGCCACCACGGTTGTCAAAATCGTCGGGCAACTGCACCCAGGCGCTGCCCGCAGCACCGGCCACCACCGCCGTGGTGACGTCCGGCGCGTTGTAGGCCAGCGGCATGTTCGGCCGGTAGCTCAGCTCGCTTGCCAGCGAGATACCGCTTGCGGGTTCGACAGCGGTCAGGCTGACGCCGTACAGGCGAATGTTCTCGGGAAATGCCGCCGCGTACGACGGCCCCTGCCCGCCTCCGGCAAAGGTGCCCGGCACGCTGGTATCACGGGCATTGAGGGTCAGGTACGGCATGCGCGAGTGGTAGTTGATGAAGTACAGCGCAGCCTCGGCATCGTTGAGCGAAGGCAACATCTGACGCAGGGCGAAACCGAACTGGCCGCTGTCCGAGGGCGACTCGTTGCCCCTGGGGCTTGCGAACAAACCGCTGGCCTGCATCTGCTGGTCGGTCAGTACCTGGCTCAGGTACAACGGCCCGCAGCCCGGCTGGATCACATCACTGACGGCAAAGAAGGTGCCGCACCCATCGAGTACGCTGGGGCGCCAGTTGTACTGGTAGAAACCTTCGAGGTTGAGGGTGTCGGACACGCCAAAGCTGAACGACAGCATCTCCACCGGCAACTGACCTTCCTTGATCTCTACCCCGGGCCGGTTGAACGCGGTGATATCCAGCGGGTTGATCACGTTGATGCCGTTCTGGATCAGCAGCGCCTCGCCCCAGGACAGCACCTGCTTGCCGAGCTTGATGCCCAACGGGTGCCCGGCCACCTGCAGGTCCTTCCACAGGTAGGCGTCCAGAGCCTCCAGACCCTGGAACCTGGCCAGGTCATCCCAGCCGCTGTCGTCGAAATCCTTGAAGCGGCCATCACGGGTTTCATAGGCATGGTCGTACCAGTATTTCAGCCGCAGGAAGGCGCCCTGCCCCTGGCCATCGAGGCTGAAGTCGGTCAGGCCTTTGAAGGTCTGCGAGATCGGATCGCCTTTCTCGAAGTTCAGCCGGTTGTCGTCGGCCGTGACACTGGCACCATCGGCATTCACGCCCTGAGCCTGCAAGGCATTGGCCCGGGTCATCAGGTGCCGGTCGGGGCTCTGGGTCGACCAGCTGCTGCCCAGGCTCAGGCTGCTGCGGGTGGTGAAGCTCCAGTCTTCGTTAATGTCGAAGGTGACCGCCTGGGCGGGTGCGGCGACTCCTGCCAGCACCGCCAGCCACAGCGGCGAGCCCCTTCGACCGGTACCGCGATACGGGCGCACGCGCGCCGTTGTCGAGCTTGTTGTTGTCATTATCGAGCTCCATGAGGATTACCCAGCCCGATAACGATGCCCAAGCCTCAGTCGCGCGGCGCAAGCGACGCACGACAAAAAACAATCATCGCCCGCCGCTATACCGCCAGCACGCCGGTCAGGCGAAACTGCTTGGGCGTGACCCCGAACTGCTTGCGAAAGGCACGGATGAAATTGCTCGGTTGCCGGTAGCCCAGGCGCTCGGCAATCCGCTCGATAGGCTGGTCGCCTGCCGCCAGCCAGTGGCGCGCCAGCTGCAGGCTATCCTTGCGCTCATCGGCCAGGGTCGTGCCCTGGCACTGGCGCAGCATGCGCTGGTGCAGGAAGGGGTTGGCACCGGGCAGTGGCAGGTCCAGGGCCTGGGGGACCAGGTGCAGGCTCGGCCAGTGCCCCTCGGCAGTGGCCACACCGAAGCGTTGCAACCATTCGCCCGCCGCCTGCTGGCGGGTCAGGCGGACCTGGCTGAACATCTGCGCCGGGGGCTTGCCGGCACGCCGGGCGATGTTGCGCACCAGGCTCAACACGGCGGCATCGAGCATGTAGTAATGCGGTTCGTGCCGATAGCGGCACAGGTGCAGGACCGCCGTACTGGCGGACGTGTCCAGCTTCACCTGCACGCAATTGGTCACCAGTGGCAGGTAGCGAATGAAGCATTCCAGGCTGGCGCGCACCGTGGCGGCCGAATCGAGCAGGATGTTGAGCCCCTGCAACGAGCTGGTGGCCATGCCCGGTACCAGCTCGCAACCGAAGCGGCGACCGGCACCGGCCTCTTCACAGGCGTACAACAGCTGCTCGACCGCCAGTGCCGGGACTTCATACTGGCCTTCGAGCCAGGCCCGGTGGATGCCGGCCTGCTCTGCCAGGTCGTCGACGGGCAGGCCACAGCCCTGGGCATGCGCCACCAGGGTGCGCAGAAAAGCGCTGGAGACAAAAGGTGCATCAGGCATGGCAGGTCACGAAAAAGGAACAGGCACCGATTAAAGCCAGCCGCTACACTATCGATCAAATGCATAATAAGTATCCGTAACATGCAAGGGGCGCATGGTGGACCTACGACAACTGCGTCACTTCGTGGCCCTGGCCGATTATCGCGGCTTCGTGCGCGCCGCCGATGCCGTCAACCTCAGCCAGCCGGCATTCAGCCGCAGCATCCAGACCCTGGAGCGTGACCTCGATTGTGTCCTGGTCGAGCGCGGCAACCGCGAGTTCCGCCTGACCGGCCAGGGCCAGTTGGTGTTGCAACACGCCAGACGCCTGCTGGCCGGCAGCCAGACCCTGCACAACGAGCTGCTGCAATACAACGGCCTGGAAGGTGGTGAACTGAACTTCGGCAGCGGCCCCTACCCGGCCCAGTTGCTGGTGCCCGAGGCCCTGGCCCAGTTTATCCACGACCACCCCTTGATCCGCGCCCGCTTTCACCTGGCGGACTGGGAGCAACTGGCGGTGTGGCTGCGCGAGCAACAGATCGAGTTCTTCGTCGCCGACGCCCGCGCCTTCAAGGACGATCCGCGCTACCAGGTGCAGGTGCTGCAGCCGCGGCGCGGGCGCTTCTTCTGCCGCGCCGGGCACCCACTGGCAGGGCGCGGGCCGCTCAAATTCAGCGCCCTGCTCGACTACCCGATCGCCGGCACGCGCATACCGCCGTTGATCCGCAAGATCCTCGCCCGCGCCCAGGGCACCCAGGACTTCGTCACCAGCGTCGAGTGCGCCCAGTTCGACGCCATACGCCGGGTGGTGCTGCGCTCTGACGCCATTGGCCTGGCCACCGCCGAGGCCCTGGACGAGCAGGCCGGATCGGCGCAGATCTGCCCGCTCAGTTTCGTCGACCTCGACAGCGACGACCCCGACCTGCAACTGCGCTACGGCATCGTCAGCCGCGCCGGCGACTCCCTGACCCCGGCGGCGCAGGCCATGATCGCCGCGATCCTGAACGTCGATCAGCAGTTGCGCGAGCGTCAGCCATGAACAGCGCGCCCAACGCCTTCTACGCGCCCACGCTGCTGCCCGCCATCGAGGAACTGCTGGCCCGGGGCGTGGAGGTGCACGCCATCGAGACGGTGTTTCGTCGCAGCCTGTTCGAATTGCGCACGCCCTTCTTGCGCGTGCCCCTGGTGCTGTCACGGCGCTTCTGGACCCTGGCCCTGGCGCAGACCCACGACCCGCTGATCGGCCTTGCCGCCGGCAAGCGTTTCGTCTCCACTGCCACCAACGGCCTGACCTACCTGTTCGACGTAGCCGCTTCACTGGAAAGCGCCTGCGCCTGGTTCGTGGCCTATTTTCCGTTCTTCAACGGCCACTTCCAGGCCCGCATCGAGCGCAGCGAGCAGCACGTCAGCCTGCGCCTGCACGATTGCGGCAGCCTCAAGGCCAGTGCGCCGATCACCGACTACATCCTCACCAGCCTGTTGAGCATGTTGCGCCGCAAGGTGGCGGCCAGCGGCGTGGACCGCGACCCGATCCTGGCGGTCGAGCTGGCCCACCCGGCCCCCGCGGACACCGGCACGCACCCACGCACCTGGCGCGCGCCGGTCAGCTGGGGCCACGCCGAGCATGGTGTTCACCTGGACCCTGTGTTGTTCAGCCAGCCCCTGGCACCGGGCAACCAGGCGCTGGAGCAGATGCTGGTGGAGGTGCTGCAACAGACCCGGGGCAACACCCGCCCGACCCTGCTGGAACTGGCCAGCGACCACCTGGCCGGGCACCTGGCCGACAACGAACGCTGGCCGCACTTCTGCGCCAGCCAGCACCTGCTCGAACGCACCGCAGCCCGGCGCCTGAAAGCGCTGGGCTGGCGCTTTTCCGAACTGCTCGACGAATACCGCCGCTACCGCGCCGAAGACCTCCTGCACGGCAGCGACCTGGAACTGGCGCAGATCGCCGACCAGCTCGGCTACAGCGATGTGCAGAGCTTTCACCGCGCCTGCCTGCGCTGGTTCGACTGCGCGCCCGGGGCCTACCGGGCACGCTGAAGGCGGTCACAGCACTTCGAACAACCCGGCCGCGCCCATGCCGCCGCCCACACACATGCTCACCACCACGTACTTGACCCCGCGGCGTTTGCCTTCGAGCAAGGCGTGGCCAACCATGCGCGCACCGCTCATGCCATAGGGATGGCCGATGGCGATGGCGCCGCCGTTGACGTTCAGCCGCGCCGGGTCGATGCCCAGGGTCTGGGCGCTGTACAGCACCTGGCAGGCGAACGCCTCGTTGATCTCCCACAGGCCGATGTCGTCGACCTGCAGGCCGTGCTGACGCAACAGTTTGGGAATCGCCAGCACCGGGCCGATGCCCATTTCCTCCGGCGCAAGCCCAGCCACGGCGATGCCACGGTACAGGCCCAGGGGCTTGACCCCGATGCGAGCCGCCAGGGCGCCACTCATCAGCACGCTGGCACTGGCACCATCGGACAACTGGCTGGCATTGCCGGCGGTGATGCAGCCGCCTTCGCGCACCGGCGCCAGCTGCTGCAGGTCGGCCAGGGTGGTCTGCGGGCGGTTGCCCTCATCGCGGGTCAGGCGCACGTCTTCATAGCTCACCACGCCAGTGGCCTTGTCGACGACTTTCTTGCGCGCCGTCACCGGCACGATCTCGTCGTCGAACAGCCCCGCCGCCTGGGCCGCGGCGGTGCGCTGCTGGGATTGCAGGCTGTAGGCGTCCTGGGCCTCGCGGCTGATGTTGTAGCGCCGGGCGACGATCTCGGCGGTCTGCAGCATCGGCATGTAGGCATGCTCGGCCATGCGCAGCACGGTGGCGTCCTGCTCGTCGGCGGCTGCCTGCATGTGCGGGTTCTGCACCAGGCTGATCTGCTCCTGGCCGGCACCGACGGTGACCTGCATGCCGTCGACCATGATCTGCTTGGCGGCAATGGCAATGGCCATCAGCCCCGACGCGCACTGGCGGTCGATGGTCTGGCCGCTGACCGACAACGGCAGCCCGGCCGCCAGTGCCGACAGGCGCGCCAGGTTGGTCGAGGCGGTACCACTCTGCATTGCGGTGCCCATCACCAGGTCGTCGATCTCACCCGGTTCGATGGCTGCCCGCTGCACGGCGGCGCGAATGGCCACGGCGCTCATCGACGGCGACTTGAAATCGTTGAAGGCACCGCGAAACGCCTTGGCGATCGGCGTGCGGGCGGTGGAGACAATAACGGCATCTTGCATGGCAAAGCACTCCAGGGTCAGTCACACAGCAGACGGCTCAATACCGTCCGCGCAGGTTGAGGTACAGGCACCGGCCGGTTGCTGGCGCGGTCGACGAAGACGTGCACGAAACGCCCGACCGCGCAGGCCTGCTGTTCGCCTTCCAGGAACACGCCCAGGGTGTAGTGCACCGAGCTGTTGCCCAGTTTGCTCACCGCCACGCCCACCTCGATACGTTGGGGAAAGGCAATGGACGCGAAGTAATCGCAGCTGGAACTGACGACATAGGCAATGACCTCGCCGTGCTGGATATCCAGCACGCCGGCGTCGATCAGGTAGCTGTTCACCGCGCTGTCGAAGAAGCTGTAATAGACGACGTTATTGACGTGGCCATAGACGTCGTTGTCGTGCCAGCGCGTGGTGATCGGCTGGAAATGGCGAAAGTGTTCGCGCAAAAGCAAGCTCATGGCAGGTTCATCTCACGGGGTCTGAGGGTGGATCACAGGGCGAAGTCGTCCTCGGGCAGGCTCATCAGGCAGCCTGCGCCGGCCAGCAGTGCCTCGCGGTGGGCGCCGGCCCTGGGCAGGATCCTGCGCAGGTAGAAATCCGCCGCCTGCAGCTTGGCCCGGTAGAACGCCGCCTCGCCACGGCCCGCCGCCAGGGCCGCACTGGCCGTACTCGCTGCCTGCAGCCACAGCGCGGCCAGCATCACATAGGCCGAATAGGCAAGAAAATCCACCGACACCGCGCCGATCTCCTGCGGATCGCGACGACAGGCTTGCAACACGGTGTCGGTCAGCCCACGCCACTCTTCAAGGCGGGGTGCGACACACTCGGCCAGTTCCGGCACGGCGCCGGCCTGATCCTGTTGCGCCGCCAGCTCATCGATCAGCGCATGGAGCTCTGCGCCGTCGTCACCCAGCACCTTGCGGCGGATCAGGTCCAGGGCCTGGACGCCGTTGGTGCCTTCGTAGAGCTGGGTGATGCGACTGTCGCGCATCAACTGCTCCATGCCCCACTCGCGGATATAGCCGTGCCCGCCATAGAGCTGTACGCCAAGGCTCGCCACTTCCTGGCCGCAGTCGGTGAAGAAGGCCTTGACGATGGGGATCAGCAACGCGGCCCGCCGTGCCGCGGCCTGACGCGTGGCGGCAGCGGCGGCGCCGTGCTCCAGGTCCAGTTGGCGGGCACTGTAGGCCGCCAGCATGCGGCATCCTTCAGTCAGGGTTTTCTGGGTCAGCAGCATGCGCCGCACGTCCGGGTGGACAATGATCGGATCAGCCGGCTTGTTCGGCGCCGCCGGGCCGCCAAGTGCCCGCGACTGCAATCGCTCGCGGGCATAGGCCAGGCCGCCCTGGAATGCCGCCTCGGCGATCCCCAAGCCCTGCAGCCCGACCTGGAAGCGCGCATCGTTCATCATGGTGAACATACAGGCCAGGCCCTGGTTCGCCTCACCCACCAGCCAGCCACGGGCGCCGTCGAAGTTCATCACACAGGTGGTGGCGCCCTTGAGGCCCATCTTGTGCTCCAGTGCGCCGCAGCCCAGGGCGTTGCGATCCCCCGGGGAGCCATCGCCGTTGACCAGGCGCTTGGGCACCAGGAACAGGCTGATGCCCTTGACCCCGGCAGGCGCGTCGGGAAGTCGGGCAAGCACCAGGTGGATGATGTTGTCGGTGAGGTCCTGATCGCCGCCGGTGATGAAAATCTTGCTGCCCGTGAGCCGGTAGCTGCCATCGGCCTCGGGCCGGGCGCGAGTGCGCAGCAGCGCCAGGTCGGTGCCGGCCTGGGGTTCGGTCAGGCACATGGTGCCGGTCCATTCGCCACTCACCAGCCGGGCCAGGTAGGTCTGCTTGAGCGCGGCGCTGCCGTGGCGGTCCAGGGCCAGCACCGTGCCTTCGGTCAGCCCCGAGTACGCGCGAAATGACAGCGAGGCGCCCATCAGCATCTCGTGAACACTGGCCGAGACCATCTGCGGTACGCCCTGGCCGCCAAAGGCCAACGGCCCGGTCATGCTCGCCCAGCCTTGCTCGACGTATTGTCGGTAGGCCTGGGGAAAACCGTCCGGAGTGATCACGTCGCCGTCCTGCAGGCGGCAGCCCTGCTCATCGCTGTTGCGATTGAGCGGCGCCACCACCCCGGCGGCAAAGCGTGCGGCCTCTTCCAGCACGCCATCGATGGTCTCGCGGTCCAGGCCGTTATCCAGTTGCTGGCAGTGACCTTGCACATCGAACAGTTCATGGAGCACGAATCGCATGTCGCGCAGCGGTGCCTGATAGTTCATACCCGGCCCTCCACGACATCGGCAAAGCCCTTGCCCGCCGCCACCAGCCGGCCGATCAGCGCGGCCGGTTGCCAATGCTCGCCGAGCATGCGCTGCAAGCGTTCGAGGCGATCCAGGACCTGCGCCAGGCCCTGGCCGTCGGCCCAGGTCATCGGCCCGCCCACCGCGGCCGGAAAGCCATAACCGTTGAGGTAGACCAGGTCCACGTCATGGCTGTTGGCGGCGATATTCTCCTGAAGAATTTTCGCCCCTTCGTTGACCAGCGCCAGCAGCGAGCGCTCGACGATTTCCGGGTCGCTGATGGACCGGCGCCGATAACCCAGGCCGCTGGAAATCTCCTTCACAAGCCCATCGACCTCGACATCCACTTCGGCCTCGCGGCTACCCTGGGCATAGCGGTAGAAACCGCGCCCGACCTTCTGGCCGAAGCGGCCCAGCTCGCACAGGGCGTTGTCCACCTGCACCAACGGGTTGTCCATGCCCTGCCCGGCCAGCTGGCGGGCGCGCCACTCCAGGTCGACGCCGACCACGTCGTACATGCGAAACGGCCCCATGGCAAAGCCGAAGTCCTGCAGCGCGCCATCCACCTGGCGGGGCAAGGCGCCTTCAAGCAGCATCTTGCGCGCTTCGTTGGTGTAGGTCTTGAGCATGCGGTTGCCGATGAAGCCATGGCAGTTGCCGGCCACCACCGCCACCTTGCCCAGGCGCTGGCCGAGCACCCGCGCGGCATCGAGCACGGTCGGCGACGTGTGTGCGCCGCGAACGATCTCCAGCAGCTTCATGATGTGCGCCGGGCTGAAGAAATGCAGGCCCAGCACCTGCCCGGGGCGCCCGGTGACCTGGGCGATGGCGTCGATGTCCAGGGCCGAGGTATTGCTGGCCAGGATCGCCGCCGGCTTGAGGGTGGCATCCAGGGTGCGGAAGATCTCCTGCTTGAGTTCGAGGTTCTCGTAGACCGCCTCGATCACCAGGTCCACGTCGGCCAGCGCCGCATAGCTGTCCACCGCCTGCACCCGTGCCAGGTTCTGCCCGGCCTGGGCCTGGCTGATGCGGCCCTTGACCACCTGCTGGGCCCAGGTGTCCTCGGCCACCTTCAGCCCCGCCGCCAGCACCTGCGTGTTGCTGTCGAGCCACAGCACCGGGATACCGGCACTGGCCAGGCTGATGACAATACCCCGGCCCATGGTCCCGGCCCCCACTACCGCAGCCTGCTGCACATCGATTCCCTTGCTCACATCGGCACTCCCGGTTCGGAAAGAAGGATTGCCGACACACTAGGCAGCCGCCTACTATTTGAGAAATTTCATTTTCATATGCCTGATATTGGCCCAATGAATATATCTACCTTCGACCTCAACCTGCTGCGGGTCTTCGACGTGCTGCTGCGCGAACAGAATGTTTCCCGTGCCGCCGAGCGCCTGGCCCTCAGCCAGCCCACCGTCAGCAACGCCCTGGCGCGCCTGCGCGAGCTGCTCGACGACCCGCTGCTGGTGCGCATTGGCCGGCGCATGCAGCCCACGCCCAAGGCCCTGGCCCTGGAAGGCCCGATCCGCGCCGCGCTGTTGCAGATCGAACAGACCCTCACCGTGGGCGACAGCTTCGACCCCGGGCAAAGCCGCCAGACCTTTCGCCTGGCCATGACCGACTTCGTCGAACAGTGGTGCATGCCGGCCCTGCTGCGCCGCCTGCAGGACCGCGCGCCGAACCTGCGCCTGGACGTCGCCCCGCTGGCGACCAGCCTGCCGATCGATGCCCTGGATCGCGGCCAGCTCGACCTGGTGGTGGGCCGCTTCAACGAGATCCCGGCGCGCTTCGTGCGCCATCTCTGGCGTAGCGAAACCCTGCAGGTAGCGGTGCGCAAGGGCCACCCGCAGGTCGGCGGCGACCTGGACCTGGAAACCTTCCTGCGCCTGCGTCACCTGTGGGTGTATGGCGGCCAGACGCGCGGCATGGTCGATCAATGGCTGGGCGAGCAAGGCCTGGTGCGGCAGATCGTCTACACCACGCCCAACTACCTGCAGGCGGCGCATCTGGTGGCGGAAACGGATCTATGCGTGGTGCTGCCCACGCAACTGGCCCGGCGTTTTGCCGACCTGTTGCCCCTGCAGCTGTTTGACTTGCCGTTCGCCCTGGAGGCGTTCGACACGGACGTGGTCTACCTGGCCCAGCGCGGACAAGAGCGGGCGCTGAACTGGCTGGTGGGGGAAATTTTGAGCATCGCCAAAGACTGAAGTAGCCGCTGCCGCCAGGCTGCGATCGGCTGCACGGCAGCCGCAATCCAGGCACCGCAGATGAGACTGACAGATCGGGTGCGCAGGCCTTTACGGCCGCTGCGCGCCCGATCGCAGCCTGGCGGCAGCGGCTACAGCCACCGCCAGGCGGGTGTATCAGGCGCGGGCCTGTTTCGCCGCCCGCACATGCAGTACCGCACCCATCAGTGCCACGACAATCGCCGCCGCACCGGTGGAGATCACCAGCACCTGGTAGTCAGGCACGAAGGCCATGGTCACCAGGCAGCCGATGATGAACACGATCACCAGGTAAGTCAGCCAGGGGAACAGCCACATCTTCAGGCGGATCTCCTTGCCTTCGGCTTCCAGCTTGCGGCGCAGCTTCAGTTGCGAGAAGGCGATCACCAGGTACACCAGCAGGGCGATCATGCCGGTGGTGTTCATCAGCACGTCCAGCACGTCTTTCGGACGCAGGGTCTCGCTGAAGTTGATCAGGGCGACGAACACCGCCACCGAGCAGGAGCCGATGATGGCGAACACCGGAACACCCTTGCCGGCACGGGTGATCTTGAAGAACGACGGCGCATCGCCACGGCTGGCCAGGGAGAACAGCATGCGCGAGGCGGTGTAGTGCGCCGAGATCAGGCAGCTGCTCACCGAGGTCAGGACCACGAAGTTCATCACGAACTCGGCGCCCGGGATGCCCAGCAGCTCCAGGGTACGACGGTAGGAACCGTAGCCCGACTGGCCCAGCAGCGGGTCATTCCACGGCACCAGGGCGACGATCAGGAAGATCGAACCGACATAGAACAGGCAGACCCGCCAGACCACCGAGTTGGTGGCCTTGACGATCTGCTCGGACGGGTTCTTCGACTCGGCCGCGGCGATGGTGACGATTTCGGCGCCGAGGAAGGCGAACATCACCCCGAGCATGGCCACCACCACCGACTCCATACCGTTGGGCATGAAGCCCTGTGCCGTGAGGTTGCTGATGCCGTGGACCTCGCTACCGGACCAGAGGTTGAACACCGCCAGGCTACAGACCACAAGGAAACAGATGATCGCCACCACCTTGATCAGCGCGAACCAGAACTCGAACTCACCGTAGTGCTTGACGTTGAAGAAGTTGACGCTGATCAGCACCAGGGTGGTGGCCAGGACGAAGGTGTTGACGCTGATCGACGGGAACCAGCCATGCAGGATCTTGCCCGCCACATAGGCTTCCCAGGCCATGAGAATGACCCAGAACCACCAGTACAGCCAGCCGATGGTAAAACCGGCCCAGCGGCCGATGGCGCGTTCGGCATAGGTGGAAAACGAGCCGGTGTCCGGCGAGGAGGTCGCCATTTCACCGAGCATGCGCATGATCAGCACCACCAGGATGCCACCGGCCAGGTAGGCCAGGATGGCGGCGGGGCCGGCGCTGTGGATCACACTGCCGGAGCCGACGAACAATGCGCCGCCGATGACCCCGGCGATCGACATCATGGTCAGGTGGCGTGACTTGAGCGAAGCGCTGAGCTTGCTCTCGTGTTCCACCTTGGCTGTGGAAGTGGATGTGGATGTTGCGTCCATCTGTAACTTACCTCGTGTTCTTTTTATAACTGGCGATAACAGACCCCTAATGTAAAAATGTCTGACAAAGAGAGCCATGCACAGCACGCGGTAAAATCCACTGCACTGTACAGGCCGCCCGACCAGTACACCCCCGTTCTCCTGCAGGCGCCCGGCGGTACGCACCCCTGAAGACACAGCTTTCCGATGCTTGAATTACGACCCGATGCAGCGCCGCCACTGGTCAACCAGATCATCAACGGCCTGCGTGAACTGATCGAGAACCAGACCCTCAAACCTGGTGCCAAGGTCCCCTCGATCCGCGCCTTCGCGGCCACCTACTCGGTCAGCACCTTCACCGTGGTCGAGGCCTACGACCGCCTGGTCGCCCAGGGATTGCTGGTCAGCCGGGGCAATGCGGGGTTCTACGTCAATCGCGCGGTGGTCGAGACCCAGGCCAGCGATCCTGTGCCAGGCAAGCCGGCGTTCAACTCCGAGTGGTACCTGCAAAAAATCTTCGAAAGCCGCCAGCTACCGTTCAAGCCGGGCTGTGGCTGGTTGCCCAACGACTGGATGTTCGAGGAAGGCCTGCGTCGGGGCATGCGCCAGGTGGCCAGCAGCATGCTGGAGCTCAGCGGCTACGGCGATCCCATGGGCCTGCTGGAGCTGCGCACCCTCACCGCACAGAACCTGCAGCAGGATCTGCGCATCGTCGCCAACCCGGCCCAGCTGATGCTCACCCACGGCGCCAGCCAGGCCCTGGACCTGGCGGTGCGCACCCTGGTGCGCCCGGGTGACGTGGTGCTGGTGGACGATCCCGGTTATCCCAACCTGATGAGCATCCTGCGTTTCCAGGGCGCGACCCTGATGGGCGTGCCGCGGACCCCGTACGGCTATGACCTGGACCAGCTCGAATGCCTGCTCGAACACCACCGCCCGACGGTGTTCTTCACCCAGCCGCACCTGCACAGCCCGACCAGCTCGCGCACGCCGCTGGCGCAACTGCATCGCCTGCTGCAACTGGCTGCCCGGTATGGCTTTCGCCTGGTGGAGAACAACCTGTACGCCGACATGATCGCCGAGCCCCTGCCCTGCCTGACCAGTCTCGACCACCTGCAGCAGGTGGTGTACGTGGGCAGCTACTCCAAGAGCATCTCGCCCAACGTGCGGGTCGGTTTCATGCTGGCCAACCCTGAATTGATGCAGCAGTTGCTGCAACTGAAGATGCGCTCGGGCCTGACCACCTCGCAGGTGATGGAGCGCGTGGTGTATGCCGCCATCACCGATGGCCGCTGGCGCAAGCACCTCAAACGCCTGCGCCAGCGCCTGGCCGAGGCCCAGCAGGAGGTCAGCCAGCAGCTGACCCGGCTGGGCTTCGAGCGTTTTGTCGAGGGTGATGAGGGCATGTACTTGTGGACCCGCCACCCGGCCATCGCCGACAGCGCGGCGCTGGTGGACGATGCCCTGGAACAGGGCATCATGCTGGGTCCGGGGCAGTTGTTCATGGTCGATTCACGGCCCACGGGCTGGATGCGTTTCAACGTGGCGTTCAGCACCGCGCCCGAGCTATGGGAGAAGCTTGAGCGCCTGCTGGTCAAACACGCACGCCGCTGATTTCCGATTTTGCTTTTGCTTTTGCTTTTGCTTTTGTCTTTGCTTCTGCTGTTCGGACATCGCCAGTTCAGACGACACGGTTCGTCCCTTCAGGAGGCTGAGTGGAGGTATTGCGTAGCCGGGTGCAGGCCATGGATGGCCTGCAAGCACCGCAGGGCCATGG
>NZ_JBIVXC010000038.1:0-15172 GCF_044769005.1 Pseudomonas sp. NPDC090755
CTGCCTGGCTTCTCGATCGGCGACCAGCGCCCGGCGTCGAAATTGAGGAAGCTGGCCGCCGGCACATGCTGACGCCGGTGCAGCTCGAGCATCAGCGGCGCTTTGCTGCGAGTCAGGACTAGGAACAGGCGCACGCGGTGTTGAGGCACGCCTAGGTCGGCACAGTCCACTACGTGCGGGGCGACCTGGTAACCCAGCGCCTGAACGGCTGATACCCAGGCCGGGTAGAGCGCCCAGTCGGTGAACTCTTCGACGTTCTCCACCAGAGCCGCTTCGGGCCTGTGGAACTCCAAGGCCGATACCACCGCCCAGGCTGTTGAGCGTGACGAGTCGTGTTGTGGATTACCTGACTTCTTGCCGCGGGCTTTCGAGTGGCCCTGGCAGCACGGCGAGGCCAGCAGCAGGTCATGCTTTGGCACCTGCTCCCACCGGGCCTGGTGCAAATCCTGGCAGACGTGCTCGGCATGGGGGTGGTTGGCTGAATGCCACTTCACGGCCTCGGGCCAATGGTTGGCAGCCCAGAGAACTTGGACGCCTGCGGCGCGCGCGCCGGTGCTCCATCCGCCGAGGCCGGCGAACAGGTCGATTGCTGTGGGCATAGGGTACCTCAAGTGAATTGGGTAGCTTTCGATTTATGAGCTAGATTTATGGTTTTGGCTGGGAACTAGATCGATGGAAGAATTGTTGGAAGAGCTATCTAAAGTTGTCGAGTCAGGCTTCTATTCAATTGCCTTGTTCACCTCTTTGGCTTTGCCCGACATTTGTGCGGCGATTGAGTCGGATGACGGGCGGGCCAGCGGACCTCAATACAAAGCTTGGTTTGACAAGTGGGTTGCTCATAAGTACACGAAAATGCCAGAAGGAAGAATTAATCTCACTGGGGAGACGTGCTGGGCATACCGGTGTGGTCTCCTGCATCAGGGGAAGGCCATGCACGAGAAGCTTGGGTACTCCCGAATTCTTTTCCTTCCGCCTTCGCAACTGTCTGTTCATAACTGCAGGGCTAATGGCGCCTTTGTTATAGATATACCCACTTTTGTTTCTGATGTTTCATCTTCGGTTTTGGCTTGGATGGATAGAGTTAAAGGAACGGATAATTTTGAGAGGCACTACCCTAATTTGATGAGAAGACATGCTGGAGGGTTGCGACCTTATTTTGAAGGTATTGACGTGTACTCATAATCAGAGACAAACGGTAGCAACTGATATGGAGTTGCTCGGCAGCGCTGGCGGGTCAGGCGGCGGCGCGTACCTTGAAGGTCAGCATGGCCGTTGCGTCGTCGTTGAAGCACTCGGCCAGCTCTTGATATGCCCGGTACTTGGCCTGGCTGGGGGTGGCTGCCCACACGCGCTGCACGTAATGGCGCGCATCGCCCAGCATGCACTTCACGTCATCCCAGTCATACAGATCGTTGGTGAGCACTTCCCACTGTTTGAGCGGCAGCGTCTCGGCCATCTCGCCGTATTGCATTTCCCAGGTGGGGTGGTAGTTGCGGATGCGCTTCTTCGGGTCGCTGTCGAGGATGACGCCGATGTAATGCCCGCGATCGGCCATGATCACCCCGGGCTCGCCGTTGGCGATGACCCGACGCCCTACCTCGGCCGGCACGTTGTAGTGACGGCGAACGTAGTTGTAGTTGCTCATGGCTTCCTCCATGCAGTCACCGCCCTCGCCGGACTGGCGTGATTCGTTGAAGTGGGGTATTGATGTCCGCCCAGTTAACCGAGCAAACCTGTTATGGCGGAAAACGTGCAGTGCCACTATGAAGTGGCGGCTCTAAAGGCAAGGAAACGTTTCATCACATATGCAGTGCTGGCTGTTCTTGCTCCAGTCATTGCTGCTCTTCTGTGTTACGGGCTAGGTAAACCCAGCCTTTGGATAGCACGGGGCGGCGCTGTAATGGCCGGCCTTTCATTTCTTGCCGACTTGAAGGCAAGAGACATGGCAGAGGTTTTCAAACCTGGAGGATTTGTTGGAAACACGTTCAACAGCACTAGAGACAAATACTTTCCGCAGATCAGAGCCTTCCTCAAGATTTCGGTCACACTGGTTCTGATTGGAACTGCTGTATGGGGTTTTGGAGATCTGCTTCCCTCTGGGGCGGAATAGCCCTATGGATGGTGCCCTGGTCTGCAGGTACACCATCCGCTTTGAGGGTGTTACTTCGCGTCGAAAGTGCCGAGGGAAAGCATCGCGGAAGTGCCGACCTTCTCCTCAAGCACCATCTTGAACTCCTGAGCGATGGCCTCACGCTGGGCTTCTTCGCCAATCCAGCGCAGCTTCAGCACCGGCTGTGAACCGCTGGTGATGACGGAGACACGCAGGCGGATCACCTGTTCGCCCAGTCCTTCGAACGGGATCACCTTGAAGTCCAGCCAGGCCGGCAGGGTTTCTTTGCTGCTGGCTTCGATCTGGTCCATGGTGCTGCGGCTGGCGCGGGTCTCACCGACGGCGTGATCGCTCTCCGACGATGCCTTCACGGTGATGGTGCGTACCGCGGCGATGGCCTTGGCAATCGACATGCTGGCGCCGTTCTCATCGGTGGCCGACAGGTGCTGGTTCCAGTCCTCGATCCAGTCGCTCATCGACTTCTGGGCCAGGCTCTGGCCGCACACCGCTTGTACAGCAGCGAAGGCAGCCGACGCTTTCAGGCGCAGCATGGCACGGTCATCGGCGTGGCCTGGTTCATCCGGGGTACCCAGGTTGAACAGCACGATGCAGCTCATGTTGTCCTGGTCGATGAAGCCGCGAGCTGCTGGCGCTGCACGTTCGACCACGTAGGCGGTGTAGTCGGCCAGTGAGTGGGTGGAGTAGGTGCCACGGAAGCGGCTGCGGTGAGACTGATAGCGTTCCAGGTCCAGCACGGTGGAGCTGTCGGGAACGAGGACGGTCGGTGTGTTGGTGTCGAGGGACTTGCCAGCGGCTACCAGAGCCTGGTCGACGATGAGTTGAAGCGCTTCTTTGCTGAGAGACATGCGGTTTTCCTTTGTGCGTGGAGGGTGTTGGTCAGGTGCGCGGGTGGACCGGCGCTTCTTCGCGGGTGAACAACTGGTCGTGCTTCTCGGGGAACAGTGAGAGCTTGCCGCCAGTACCAACGTGCATCGGGGTATCCAGGCTGGTGTTCTCGCTGCGGGTACCGCGCTTGGTCGGCACCTTGTAGTCGAGCTTGTGCTTGATCTTCACCTGGCAGGATTCGCCGATCTGGCTGAAGTCCAGGGTGATGGTGAGCTTCCCGGTTTTGCCGTGATCGACAACGCCGGCGGCAACTTCGGATAGGGCGTGGCCGATCTGGCTGGCAAAGGCGCCGCCGTTCAGTTCCGCGAGGAATTCGGCGGTGTCGGTTGGGGTTGGCATGGCTTCTTCTCCGTGGTCTTGATGCCGCTCGGCGGCAAGGTGAATTGATGCTGGCGCCGGCCGTACCGGACGCGGTTTGAAATGCGCTTCAAGGTCTATCGCTCCAACGTGGGAAGTCGATGCCATGCTTTTCTGCAAGCCGCTTCAGGTAGTGGCTGGTGATGCCGAGCTTCTTCGCGACGAAATGACGGCTGAGGCCGATTCCGCTGTTCGCCCTGATCAATTCCACCAGCTTGGCTTCGGCGTCGGCCTTCGCCTGCCGTGCCACTGCACGGGCCTTGTGCTCCTTGTTGGCGCTTTGGAAGTAGATGCTGGCTTCGCGAGAGATGCGGAATAGTGTGGTTCGGTCGATGCCCAGGGCGCGCACGGCTTCGAGCAGGGTCATGGTCTTGGCGGCGTTGCGAACGCGCTCCAAGGTTTCGCGTCTTTCTGAGGCCGTGGCCCTGGCTACTGGATCACCGCCGTCGCTAAGTCTGCCGTGGTGCGGGCGGCGCGGTTGATACTCGAAACCGGGGAGCTTGGTGGCCTGGCCGCCATTGGCAAAGAACTGGTCGATACTGGCGCTGAGGCTGTCCAAGTCCTGCTGGCGCTGGTTTGGAACAGGGTCGCCAATCATCACGGTTCCCTCGCTCTGCGATCTGCCTTGGCCTCCAGCTGCTGGGCGTAGTTGACCGCCGCTTTGTAGCTGAAGCGGAAGCCACGGGTCTTGCCGGTGGCCAGTTCAACGATGTGATAGGCGCACTCACCCTTGGTCACCACCTGGTAGCGTACGCTCATGGTTGGAGGCTCCTGGCCGATCATCGCGTAGAAGTCGGCGGTTGCGAGGTTGGCGCGGGCGCGCAGGGCGTTCAGGCCGTCCACACGCTGCTGCATGGCTGGATGCATGGTGATTTCCTCGGGGTAGGGCTGGGGTTATGCGACGGGTTCGAGGGTTTCGGAGCGGCGGGTGATTCGAACCTGAGCGATCCGCACCGATGGCGGGCGGCGTTCACGGCGAGCGGGGTCGCCTGTCTGCACGTTTGTCATCGCGTTCATGGCCATCAGGCAGGCAAGCGCGAAGCACATAGGGCTGATGATCTGGCGCCGCATGGCCTCGGCCACCAAGGCGGCGCGGCGGTGAACGCCAAGCTTGTACATGGCGTTCTCGATGCGGTTGGCGACCGTGCCCGGCGCAATCTCCATCAGACGAGCGATCTCTTTGGCGGTCATGCCCTGGGCAACAGCCAGGACACATTCCAGTTCGCGAGGAGCCAGACCCATGTCGAGCTGGCCTTTCCAGGTACCGCTGATAATTTCCATATCGACGCTCTCAGTGGGTGGCTGCATGGGTCGTGACGCTCACCGGGCCGCGAATCTCCCGGACCAAGGGAGCCGGCAAGCGTCACGACCGATGCAGCCCGGTGCTGGGGAAGACCAGGTGATCGGGCAGTTTTCGTCAGGCTGACGTGGCGCTGGTTGTTACTGCTGGGTGCGCAACTCGCTGCGTGGCACCCAGCCATTGCTGGTTTGAACCATGCAGCCGACGAAGGCGGCATAGCGGGTCGTGCGCTCGGTTTGGTAGCCGTACCAGGAGCAGGAACCCCAGGCGAAGGCCCGGAGTACCAGCCAGATCAGTAGGGCGATTGCAATCGAAGCCGCGCAGAACTTGAGAAGCCTGCGTTTATCAGCGATTCGCACGTCAGACCTCGATACCGTAGTCCTGAGGGCGAAGTCCGAAGTGCAGGGCTACCTCCTTGAGCACGACCATCTCACCGGCTTCGATTTCCCCATCAGCCTGGGCGACGGCGATAATGTTCACGAAGGCTTCCTCGGCGTCGGCCTGGGAGTTTTTCACGTCTGCCAGTTCGCGCTTGATAGCCAGCCGGCCTACCTGAAAATTCGCGTTCAGCTGGGCAGTGAAGCGGTTGATGGTTTCGGTGATCTCGCTGCCGAAGTGGCTGAGGTTAGGGTTGGCGCGGATCAGCTCGTCCAGCTTGGCGACTTCGCTGGCTTCGATCTCGCCGTCCGCCGCTGCGATCAGTAGGCCGCCACCGACGATGGCTTGCATCAGGTCGCGGTTGACTACCTTTTTCATCTCGGCTTGCGCATTGCCGGTGTGCTTGCCGAGCAGTTTTTTCAATCCGAACATGGTGGAGCCTCTTTCTGGTTGATTTCCCGTCTGGCCCTGTTGCCAAGGCCAGCTAGTGAAATCTGGTGCCCGGATGTTTAGCCACGCCGGGCCGTGGTAGCCTCGCAAGTCCCTACAACCGTTGAGGCTTATTTGATGGATCAGAAACTTGCGGAACCGAAATGTCCAAGCTGCGCAGTAGTTGGGCTGGGTAACATCGTTAGTCAAAAGAGCGTTCAGCAAAGCAAAGGAGGTGACGCTTGGTTTGAGGTTGCTCACTGTGCGGCGTGCGGTCACATTTATGGGGTTTTCCCAAAGGTTGTGCTTTCTCCAAGCATGCCGCTTCCAAACATGGGCTCATTCAACAGGTAGCTGGTTGAGCTCCGCTTGCCGAGCTGAAAGGTCAGCTTTTCTCTTGTCTAACTGATCAAGCAAAGGCTCGATCAGCCAATAGATGGCTTGGCAAAAGAGTCGTCTCATATCGTTGTCCTGCTTTCCGCGTGGCCCTGAAATAGGGCCACCTGGAGAGCATCCGGCCCACACTCGGCGGGCCGGCAATCTCTAAGTCTTTCTCTCCGACCGCGACCCTGGTCCGCCGGATAACTGGTCTTGGCGCTTTACGCTGCGCGCCTGGGTCAGTTGCCAACCCTCTGGACTGTTAAGGCCTGTCCATCGCTGCCTTCGTTGCTGGCCGGTGGTGATCCGGCGTTAAGGCAAATATAGGGGAACACATATTTATTGTCTATGGGTAAACACATAAAATTATGGGCGTACGATAAAAAGCCCGCATCATGCGGGCTCACTTCAGAGCGTTTCGACGTATTCGCGCCAGGCAACCCTGATCACGCCAGGCTCAAAGCGCTCAATTCGAATGCCGTTCGTTTCTTCAAGCGCATCAAGCAGCCGCGCCCAGTCGGCTTCCGATTCCTCCGGAGCGGGCCTCACATCCACATACTGACGTTTCTGTACATGCGGCGACGCGATGAGCGTTTGAAGTCGGTAGCAAAGGCGCTCGTAGGATTGAGATGGTGAGTATGAGAAGGCGAGGGGCAGCATGCGTGAAGCTCCATATACTGTACATGCATACAGTTATATGGTCTGAAGGAATTTTCAAGGCCGCCCCATATGTAAATTTCGTTTACAGGACAAGGATTCGCCCAGGTTAGAAATCCGCAGGCGAAAAAAAGCCCGGCACTGGGCCGGGCTGGTTCAGTTTTTTCTGGCTAGAGCTTCATCATTGCGCGGACGACCACCCCAACGATGCGACAACCTTCCGCACACACCTCTACAGGATAAGCAGGGTTCAAAGGCTTAAGGAAGCGGCGACCACCATCGTCAACCAGCTTCTTGAAGGTGGCTTCGTTGCTGTCTGCGAGCTTTGCCACAACCAGCTTTCCCGAAATAGCCTCGGCTTCGGTATCGACCAGGATCATCATGCCTTCCGTAATGCTCGTGCCAACTGGGGAGGTCATAGAATCCCCCTTTACCTCCAGCCAGAAGGCAACGCCCTTTGAGTCGTAGTCGGACAACTCATAACGGTCGGAAAAGCCTGGTGGGAATGGCTCTACCGCCTCCGCCCAGGCGCCCGCAGCGACCCAGCTGATAACTGGGTAGCGGTAGGAAGGTTGCTCTACCGGCGACACGTTCGAAGGCTCACCCAAGCCGGCGAGCATTTCTCCGGCACCTTTCTCGAGCCACAGGGCTGACACACCGCAGGCTTTTGCGATGGAGGCATTGTATGAGGAGCGCCCTGATCGGCCTCTTTCCAGATCGGAAATGGAAGCCTGGTCAATACCAACGAGCTTCGCCAACTCCACTTGCGTCAGTCGGGCATGCTTTCTGGCTGCTTTAACGCGGTCTTTGTATTCCATTTGCTGATTATTACGGGCCTTCCCATATGGTTGCAAATAGGTATACCTATGACCTAGGATATGGGTATTCACATATGGAGCGGCAGCATGAACGCCATCTTTAAGGACCTCGTTGCCTTCTTCGGAACGCAGGAGGTGACCGCCGAAAAGCTCGGAGTTGACCAAAGCACTGTCTCCGGATGGGTGCGAGGCAAGCACGGAATGTCCCCAGTGGTAGCGAAGCGAGCTGAGCGGCTCACCGCTGGCAAGTTCAAGAAAGAGAGTCTTTGCCCGGCGTTTCCATGGGAAGACGTCGCTTGACGACACAAATTATGAGCGACCTGGCGTTGCGCCAGTAGATGACCAAAACACCTGTGATTTTGACCAGTAGGAGATAGGGATGGACGGGATCACCACCACCACGCTCGGGGCAATTGATGTTCAGGACGAGGCCTACGTGCTTGCCGTGTTCGAGGCCGAGGAGCTTGAGGCACAAGCCAGAGCGTTGTACGCGAAAGCAGAAGCCCTTCGCGGACAACGCCGCATCACGGTAACGATCTCAGCCCCGGCCGGCAAAGCTGGTTTCAGCGTGCTGACCAGGGTGGGAGGGCGAGTTTATTCGACCGGCCCAGCCAGCTCGGCCGAGGAGGCTTGTCAGATCGCGTATCACCTCATTCAAGGTTATCAACGACCACTTCGCCTGCCGCCGTTCGGTACACGTGTGGATCGAACACTACCTGGAATCTTGGAGGGTTTTGAAGGGTGGGGCGGAAGTCCACAAAGCGAAGTCCCGAAAAACTGATTTCAGCTCCCTCGGGAAGCTCATTCAGCTTCTCGATTAGATCCTCACGACTGATCGTTGGAATTCTTTCGTTTGTCATGTCCGGCCTCCGATGGCCTTTTCGTTGGGAAGCAAAAAGCTACCACGGATGCGCCGGACACCAATACCGCCTGAATTGCAGGCAAAAAAAAACCGCCTGGCAGGGCGGCTTCTTCAAAACACATCGGAGTCGATTATGCACATGGCAGTCGATACAAGCAACAACAAGCCAAGCGTTTCAGTTTTCGGCGGCGCTCCGAATCTGTCGCGTCAGGTCATGTCGTCCCGGGAGATCGCCGAGCTGACCGGCAAGGCTCACGATAACGTGCTGCGGGATGCTCGCACCCTGGTTAAACAGGGTGTCCTCAAAACTGAGGAGACCCTTTATACCCACCCACAGAACGGACAGGCCTACCCGGAGTTTCTGCTGAGCCAGCGCGACACCCTGGTGCTCGTCTCCGGCTACAACGCGCAGTTGCGCGCCAAGATCATCGATCGTTGGCAGGAGCTGGAGGGCAGGGTAGTCGCTCATCTTCAGGTGCCCACAACCTTCGCCGAGGCCCTTCGCCTGGCAGCGGAACAGGTTGAGCAGAATCAGCAGCTCCAGCAAGTCATCGACCATCAGGCTCCCAAGGTGGCTGCAATCAAGCGTTTGGCTGCCGCTGGCGGGGCCATCTGCATCACCGATGCCGCCAAGCACCTGCAGGTCCCTCCGTCGAAGCTGTTCGACTGGCTTGAGCAGCACCGCTGGATCTATCGCCGTAAGGGCTCCCGCCGCTGGGTCGCCTTTCAGCCACGTATCACTGCCGGTCTGATGAAGCACAAGGTGACCGGGCTGAAGCCTGACACTGAAACTGGCGTAGAGCGCGCTGCGTTCGATGTGCTGGTGACGCCGAAGGGCATTGCTCGCCTGGCAGAACTGAAAGCTGGGAGTTCGCTGTGAGTGTTCAAGCCATGACCTGGGCCTTGGCCATTCCCAGGGCTGCTCTGGATAACCCTGCTGCACGTCATGTTCTGTTGTGTCTCGCCAACTACGCCGGTAGTGACGGGCGCGGTGCATTTCCGTCGGCCGGAACTCTCTCGGAAGACACCGGCCTGTCTGAGCGTACCGTGCGCCTGAAGCTGGATGAGCTGGAGAAGGCTGGGTGGATCGCCGAAGGTAATCAGGCAATCGCTGCTGCCTACATCGACCGTCGCGATCGCCGCCCAGTGGTTTATGACCTCCAGCTTAAGCGGGGTGCAAATGCTGCACCTCGTAAAGAACGGGGTGCAGATAACCGCACGGGGTGCAGCTCACAGCAGAACGGGGTGCAGGAAAACGCAGAACGGGGTGCAGCAGCTGCACCCAATCCGTCAGTGAACCATCAAGGAACCGAAGAGCAGCAGCCGCGCGAGCTGTCGGGCGTGATCGAGGAGCAGGATCGCCAGGCACTGGAATCGCAGGACGATCTGCAACGCTTCGCCATGTTCGCCGAATGGAATCCACCGGCTGCCTTGGTGAACGCCCAACTGACCCTGGCGGGACTCAACCTGGAGGCACTCACCGAAGAGTCGCTCAAGACCTTCCTGGGTTACTACGTCGCCAAGCCGCGTGTGTTTGACAGCAACGGCGGGTGGTGCTTCCGCCTGGCCAAGTGGCTCAAGAGTGAAAAGGCGAAGGCTGCAGGTGAATCGGCGCAGGAGGAAGCCGGGGCCGACTGGGCCTCGAAGGGAGTTCGAGTATGACCGCAACCAACGTTCGCCAGCTTCTGGCTGCTCGCCAGCCTGATCCGACCTACCAGCCACCAGTAGAGCCCGGCGCGATGCCGATCGACCCAGCCACCCGCCAGGTGATCGAAGACCTGTTTCTTCGGTTGCGCGGTGCCTGCGGTGCGTGGCGCCAGTCCTGGCCGACCCCGGCGGTGATGGACGCGGCCAAGCTGGAATGGCTCGGCGAGTTCATGCGCTCGGGCATCACCCGTCTGGAGCAGATCGACCACGGTATGCGTGTGTTGAGTGCGAGCAAGTCGGCATTCATCCCGGCGCCCGGCGTTTTTGTGAGCTGGTGTTTTGCCCCGGAAGGCCTGGGTCTGCCCAGCGTCGAGAAGGCCTACGCCCAAGGGCTGCGCAACTGCCACCCGGCAATGCGCGCTTCGGCAAAGTGGATGCATCCAGCTGTTTACCACGCCACAGCAGCCACCGGCTTCCACAGCCTGCCGCTGATGTCGCGTGACCTCGGCATGAGCTGCTTCGAAAAACACTACCTGGCGCAGTGCCGGAAGATCTGGAAAGGCGAGAGCCTGGGCCCGGTGCCGGTCGCTGAGCTTCCCGCTCCTGCGGTGCCACGCTCCCTCGATGTTGGTCGGGCTGCCCTGCAACAGCTGCGCGCTGGCCGGAGCGCTCGCCCATGACTGATCCCATGCTGGTGAGCCCCGACCTCTCCGAATACCGCTGGGCTTTGTACGCCGGCGGGCACTTGCTCGACCTCACCTCTCAGCCGCAGTCCCCTGTGGCCCTTTACCGCGACGACCAGCTGGCGCACAGCCACGGGGCGTCCCTCTGGCCGGCCACTTATGCCGTCGTTGACCTTCAAGGAGCTGATCGCCCATGAACACTATCCACTGGGATTACGTGCTGTTCGCCGCCATGTTGCTTGCCTCCGGTTGCGTCCTGGCCTGGGGCTCAATGCTGGCCCGTCGGGTAAAACAGGAGGAGCGCCGGTGAATAGTCAGAGACCTCCGTTCCGAAACCCGCCCCGCATACTCCAGGCGAAGAAACCCAGAGCTAAGCCGATTGACCGCGAAGGACTGGAGCAGGCCGCGCTGATGGTGGAGCTCGCGTTGCGCTATCCGGCGGCGGCCAAGTTGATCTACCACGTCCCGAACGGTGGCCACCGGCACAAGCAGGTGGCGATCAAGCTGAAAGAGCAGGGCGTAAAAGCCGGGGTCCCTGACTTGGTGCTGCCCATGGCCCGCGGCGGGCACTTCGGCCTGTACATCGAGTTCAAGGCCAAGCCACCGTTCGACGCCGCCGTGTCCCCGAGCCAGGATGCCTATCTCCAGGCGCTGCTCGATCAGGGTTACCTGGCGATCGTCTGCCGCGGTTCAATCGACGCCCTGGAGGCCATTCGCGCCTACCTGCTGCAGCCGCCGACCAAGGTGGCCGCATGACCGGGACAGCCGCAGTGAAGATCACCGATGCCGAGATCCGGCGTCAGGCCCTGGGCGCGGTTCGCGATCTGCGCGACGTCGAGAACCGGGGCCTGTACCTGCGCTTCAATGCGGCGCGCGATCGAGCCTCGTGGTACCTGGTGGTCAAGGGCAAGTGGAACCATATCGGCAACCATCCCGACCTGGGCGCCAAGCAGGTGGTCGCGGCATTGCCCGATATCCGCCTGCGCCTGAATGCCGGCGAGGCATCGAGTCTGTCCAGCTGGATAACCACGGGCGATCTTCTGGGCTGGTTCGCTGATCGCATGGCCCGGGACCGCAACCTGTCAGCCAAGCGCAAGAGCACCGGTGCCTCGGCGATCAAGCGTCACCTGATGCCGCGTCTGGGTGAGACGCCGCTGGGGCAGCTCGACAAGGCGGTGCTCGACCGCCAGTTGATGTGGCCATTGCAGGAATCGCTGTCGATCGACTACGTGCGGCTGGTGTTCCAGCTGCTGGCTTTGGCCTTCCGCCAGGCGCACAAACTGGGGCTGATCAGTGCAAACCCACTGGCCGGTATCCGTTTCGGCGACTTCTCCAAGGCCAAGGTTACGGTGAAGCCCTCGCGGCTGCGCGGTGTGCACCTGGACGAGCTGCTGCAGCGCCTGCTGGCAGCCATGGCCAACCAGCCGCCATCCGGGATGCTGGCCCTGATGATGCTCTGCCACGGCACCCGCATCGGCGAGACCCGGCAAGCCCGCTGGAGCCACATCAGCCTGGCCGAGTATGAGTGGTTCATTCCTGCCGAGCACACCAAGACCGGCGTCGAGCACCGCCTGCCGCTCACCGAACAGGTCCGCACGCTGCTGATCAGCTACCGGCGGGCCCAGCAGAACCAAGGCTATGACGGTCCGTTCCTGTTCCCGGGGCGCCAGGGCAAGGCGCTGGGTGAGGTCAAGGCGAGCGAGGTGTTCACCCGGCTGGGCCAGGGTGAATGGACCAGCCACGACCTGCGCAAGCTGGCCCGAACCGGCTGGGCAGACCTCGGGGTCGATCACCTGATTGGTGAGCTGCTGATCAACCATGCCATGGGCCACAACGTGAAGGTGTACATCCAGTCCGACGTGATGGCCCGCAAGCGTGAGGCCCTGGAGCTGTGGCACGCACACCTTGATGAGAAGGGTTTCGCGCAGATTCACGGATTGACCGGTGATAGATCCGAAGATTCCGGGATTCCAGCGCAGGCCGCGTCAGACAAGGGCTGCACGGCCATTCACGAAACAACCATAGGCGAGGATTCGAAGGCATGAAAAAGAGCCATGGACCGGCCTTCCGCAAGGAGGCAATAGACCTAGCCCAGTGCCCAGCCTGCAAGGGAAGGGCGGTGATCAAGGGTGTCTTCCATGACCTGGCATGCTTGCAGTGCAATGCCTCGGGCTGGGTGTCAGTCGCAAGCGGTATGGCGCTGCCGCTGGAAGACCTGGTTACGCAATTGAGCCTGCGCCTGCAGGCTGCACAGCGACAGATCAACGAACTGAAGCAACCTCGGGCGGTAGGGGCTGAGGCGATTTACCAGGACAACAACCGTCGCGGCGCCGGCGGCACGAACTACACCGGGGATTGAGGGGACGGTCATGAAAATAGCTGAGCGGACTGTAGAAGACTTGCTGGAACACTGGGGGCGTTGGGTTGTGCTGGGTTCGGGCGTGTCGTGCTGCGCTTCCCGCGAAAATGACCTGCATACGCCCATGATCACCGACGACGAGGCCTTGTTGATGGATCGATTGGTTGGACGCCTTCGCAGCCGCTATCGGGAGTCAGGTAACGTGATTTTTAAGTACTACACTTCTCGAGACATCTCGTTGATGGTCGTCGGGAAAAAGCTGGGCTTTGGGGAAGAGAAAACACGTCAGCTCTGGAAGGCAGGAACGGCATGGATTGATGGTGCTCTGGAGATGCGACGACAAAGCGCATGACGGATTAGGCTAATTTGGGGGCAAGTATAGAAGCGGCCTTTCTTATACTTTCAACCATGAGTAAACGATATGAGCCTGTCAGACAGAACTTTGCGAAGGTATCGGCTAGGTTTCAGCTTAGCCTTAATGGTGGCTCTACCCATAACACTACTACTGCCCGAGACTGCAGGTTTTTTAGAAAAACCTGCTCAGCATATGGAACGTTATCCGAGCACTTGGTGGACCAGATGGAAGTATGAATTTGAGGCAATGGTCCCAGCTATTTCGTTTCTGACTTCTGTTGTCTCCTTGGTAGGGCTGCTAGTCACTACTGTCATCTCGTGGCGGAAGGATCGACGAGAAACAGCCTCTACGCGTGTTGAGCTTGAGAAGAAGAAGCTGGAGCTTGAAATGCTACGCCACGATTTATCTCGAAAGCAGAGTGAAAAGTTGCGTGACGGAAGCGATCCTCCCTTGGAATGAAATGAGAGGTTGACATCCCCGGGCTCTATCTTTAGATTTTACGTTACTTTGCGGTTTTTCCGCGTGCAAAGCCCGTCTTGAGGATGGGCTTTTTGCTTTCCTGAGCCCAGCCATCGCGCTGGGCTTTTCCGTTTCTGGAGCTTGCCCGCCATGTGCGGGTTTTCACTTCCGACTCCCTGCGAGGGAGGACTTGAGATGCCAAACATGCCCGAAAAAGATCCCAACCTTTGGGCTGTGGTGTTCGCCTGGCTCGCAGCCCACCAGCCACAGCTGTTTGCATTTTTCCTGTCCATCGGGATTGCTGTGTTGCGGGTTATCTACGGCGGTGGCACTCGCCGACAGATGTTCCTGGAAGGAGGGCTATGCGGCCTGGTCACCCTAGCCCTGGTGCCACTGCTTGAATGGTTCGGTCTGCCGCAAAGCATGGCCACCTTCGCTGGTGGCATGGTCGGGTTCATGGGCGTTGAGAAGCTTCGCGACTACTCCGATCGGTTCATGGGGCGGAAGGCAGATACCCTTTGAGTTCGTGAGGTGAGGCATGTTCAAGCTTGATGCTCGCACTGACGTTGAGGAACTATCCAAGGCCTTGAGGACATTGGGTCAGAAGCAACTTCCATATGCTCTCGCGCTCATGGCCACTCGGTTGGCGGTGTTGGTGAAGAAGGGAGAATTGGCCGTGATGCGGGAGCGGCTTGATCGGCCGACCGCTACTACGGTGAACAGCCTCTATATCAAGCCTGCAAAGAAGGGGAACCCAGAAGCCCGCACCTTCTTCAAGGATTCGTGGACTTCAGGCGTTCCAGCCGACACGTACCTGCAGCAGGTGGTGAAGGGTGGTCACCGACCACATAAGCGCTTCGAAAAAGCACTTATTGCCAGGGGCATCATGGCCCCAAGTCAATACGCGTTACCGGCGGAGGCAGTTCTGAACGAGTTCGGCAACGTGCCTCGCGGCTTGATCATGAAGATCCTTTCAGGACTGGGAGCCGCTGAGACGGTCAGCGGTGTGCAGGCCAATGCCACCGGCAGCAAACGCAGCAAGCGCAAGGGTAACGCCGACAAGTACTTCGCCGGCGAGGTTGATGGTACCCAGGGCATCTGGGAGAAGAGGAAGACAGCGTTCGGTGACGCCGTTCGACCGGTCTTCATCTTCAGCGAGAGCGAGCCTGGCTATCGGGTGATCGTCCCGTTCTACAAGATCGCCGACAACATCGTGCAGGCGAACCGAGCGAAAGAGTTCGCCAGCGCGATGGATCAGGCATTGGCGACGGCCAGGTGATGGCAGAGGGGTGGGGTCCCCCCCCTTTGGGTCCTTCCTGGGCCCCCCGGGCATTGCGGGTAATTCGGGCCCCGCTCGACATCTATGTATGACCTTTTTCCGGAGGTTGGTTGTTGTTTAGTCATGGCCAAAAACGAAACAACCAGGCAGCCGGGATGGTTGAACAAATCCGAGATGGCGAAATCGCTCGGCATT
>NZ_JBIVXC010000039.1:0-13425 GCF_044769005.1 Pseudomonas sp. NPDC090755
GATGGGGGCAAATTGCATGATGCTCTCGCTCGCGCCGTCAGGCGCACAGGACTGTCTTCACCAGTATGGCGGCAGTCATCGACAAGGAACGTCGGATTTCTCGACGATACGCTTACGCGGCTGACGTACCAGCTGGTTGATAGTTGCCATCTACTAGCTCCACTGTTGTCTTGCGACGCTATTGTCTTGCAAGAAAAGCAAAAATTGGCAGGACGGAGTCCCACCAAATTTAGGGGTACAAGAGTCTAAAGAGGATCTTGCGCCCAGTCAAGACGAGGCCCCAGCCTCCCTCCTCCGGTCATCGGCTACACCATGTGTCGCCAATGATCGGATCGGTTCAGCCGGGGCCCTGCCCTACTTTCAGTTACCGCTGGAGTTCAGCGCTTCGGTCAGTGCGGCTTCCACCTCACTGGCACTTACACGCAGCGGCTTGTCGGCATCACGGCGACGCTTGCGCTCGCTGTGGTAGGCCAGACCGGTACCGGCCGGGATCAGACGACCCACGACCACGTTTTCTTTCAGGCCGCGCAGGTAGTCGCGCTTGCCGGTTACCGCCGCTTCGGTCAGAACACGGGTGGTCTCCTGGAAGGAGGCCGCCGAGATGAACGACTCGGTGGACAGCGAGGCCTTGGTGATACCCAGCAGTACGCGCGAGAACTTGGAGATGAACTTGTCTTCAGTCGCCAGACGCTCGTTCTCTACCAGTACCTGGGTCAGTTCCATCTGGTCGCCCTTGATGAAGCTGGAGTCACCCGACTCGGTGATCTCAACTTTACGCAGCATCTGACGCAGGATGGTCTCGATGTGCTTGTCGTTGATCTTCACGCCTTGCAGACGGTAAACGTCCTGGATCTCGTTGACGATGTACTTGGCCAGCGCGCTGACACCCAGCAGACGCAGGATATCGTGCGGATCGCTCGGACCGTCGGAGATAACTTCGCCGCGGTTCACTTGTTCGCCTTCGAAGACGTTCAGGTGACGCCACTTCGGAATCAGCTCCTCGTACGGATCGCTGCCATCGTTCGGAGTGATGACCAGACGGCGCTTGCCCTTGGTCTCTTTACCGAAGGCGATGGTGCCGCTGACTTCAGCCAGAATCGAGGCTTCTTTCGGACGGCGGGCTTCGAACAGGTCGGCAACCCGCGGCAGACCACCGGTGATGTCACGGGTCTTGGACGTTTCTTGCGGGATACGCGCGATAACGTCACCGACGCCGATCTGGGCACCGTCAGCCACACCGACCAGGGCGTTCGCCGGCAGGAAGTACTGGGCCGGTACGTCGGTACCTGGCAGCAGCAGATCCTTGCCATTGGCGTCGACCATCTTGATTGCAGGACGGATTTCCTTACCTGCGGCCGGACGGTCTTTGACGTCCAGGACTTCAATGTTGGTCAAACCAGTCAATTCGTCGGTCTGACGCTTGATGGTGATGCCTTCTTCCATGCCCACGAAGGTCACGGTACCTTTCATTTCGGTAACGATCGGGTGGGTGTGCGGGTCCCACTTGGCGACGATGGCGCCAGCGTCGACCTTCTCGCCTTCCTTGACCGAAATCACCGCACCGTAAGGCAGCTTGTAGCGCTCACGCTCACGACCGAATTCGTCGGCAATGGCCAGCTCGCCGGAACGCGATACCGCGACCAGGTTGCCGTCAGCACGCTCGACCTGCTTCAGGTTGTGCAGACGCACCATACCGCCGTTCTTCACCTGGACGCTGTCGGCAGCCGAGGTACGGCTTGCAGCACCACCGATGTGGAACGTACGCATGGTCAGCTGGGTACCCGGCTCACCGATGGACTGGGCAGCGATAACGCCGACCGCTTCACCGATGTTCACCTGGTGACCGCGAGCCAGGTCACGACCGTAGCACTTGGCGCAGATGCCGTAGCGGGTTTCGCAGCTGATCGGCGAACGCACGATCACTTCGTCGATGCTGTTCAGCTCGATGAACTCGACCCACTTCTCGTCGACCAGGGTGCCGGCCGGAACGACGACGTCGTCGGTGCCAGGCTTGAACACGTCACGGGCGATAACACGACCCAGTACACGCTCACCCAGAGGCTCTACTACGTCGCCGCCTTCAATGTGCGGCGTCATCAGCAGGCCCTGCTCGGTGCCGCAGTCGATCTCGGTCACGACCAGATCCTGGGCAACGTCTACCAGACGACGAGTCAGGTAACCGGAGTTCGCGGTCTTCAACGCGGTATCCGCCAGACCCTTACGAGCACCGTGAGTCGAGATGAAGTACTGGAGTACGCTCAGACCTTCACGGAAGTTCGCGGTGATCGGCGTCTCGATGATCGAGCCGTCCGGCTTGGCCATCAGACCACGCATACCGGCCAGCTGACGGATCTGGGCTGCCGAACCCCGGGCACCGGAGTCAGCCATCATGTACATCGAGTTGAAGGACTCTTGCTCGACTTCGTCGCCATTGCGGTCGATGACCTTCTCTTTCGAGAGGTTGGCCATCATCGCCTTGGACACTTCGTCGTTCGCCTTGGACCACAAGTCGATGACCTTGTTGTACTTCTCGCCCTGGGTTACCAGGCCGGAGGCGTACTGGCTCTCGATCTCTTTCACTTCGTCGGTAGCGGTACCGATGATGCGGGCTTTTTCATCCGGGATAACGAAGTCGTTAACACCGATGGAAACGCCGGAGATGGTCGAGTAGGCAAAACCGGTGTACATCAGCTGGTCAGCGAAGATCACGGTCTCTTTCAAACCAACCACGCGGTAGCACTGGTTGATCAGCTTGGAGATCGCCTTCTTCTTCATTGGCTGGTTGACCACGTCGTACGACAGACCTGGTGGAACAACCTGGAACAGCAGGGCACGGCCGACGGTGGTGTCGACGATGCGGGTGTTCTTGACGCTGCCGCCATCACGATCGTTAACGGTTTCGTTGATACGAACCTTGATCTTGGCGTGCAGGGCAGCTTCGCCGGCGCGGAATACGCGGTCGACTTCCTGCAGGTCGGCGAATACGCGACCTTCGCCCTTGGCGTTGATGGCTTCACGGGTCATGTAGTACAGACCCAGTACAACGTCCTGCGACGGAACGATGATTGGCTCACCGTTGGCTGGCGACAGGATGTTGTTGGTCGACATCATCAGCGCGCGCGCTTCGAGCTGGGCTTCCAGCGTCAGCGGCACGTGAACGGCCATCTGGTCACCGTCGAAGTCGGCGTTGTACGCAGCACAGACCAGCGGGTGCAGCTGGATGGCCTTACCTTCGATCAGTACTGGTTCAAAAGCCTGGATACCCAGACGGTGCAGGGTCGGTGCACGGTTGAGCAGTACGGGGTGTTCGCGAATCACTTCGGCGAGAACGTCCCACACCTCTGGCAGCTCGCGCTCGACCATCTTCTTGGCGGCCTTGATGGTGGTCGCCAGACCACGCATTTCCAGCTTGCCGAAAATGAACGGCTTGAACAGCTCGAGGGCCATCTTCTTCGGCAGACCGCACTGGTGCAGACGCAGGGTCGGACCAACGGTAATTACCGAACGGCCGGAGTAGTCAACGCGCTTACCGAGCAAGTTCTGACGGAAACGACCTTGCTTACCCTTGATCATGTCGGCCAGGGATTTCAGAGGACGCTTGTTCGAGCCGGTGATGGCACGGCCACGACGACCGTTATCCAGCAAGGCGTCGACCGCTTCCTGCAGCATGCGCTTTTCGTTGCGCACGATGATGTCCGGCGCGGACAGGTCGAGCAGGCGCTTCAGACGGTTGTTACGGTTGATCACCCGACGATACAGGTCGTTCAGGTCGGAAGTCGCGAAGCGACCGCCATCCAGCGGAACCAGAGGACGCAGATCTGGCGGCAGAACCGGCAGAACGGTCAGGACCATCCACTCAGGCAGGTTGCCCGAGCCCTGGAAGGCCTCCATCAGTTTCAGACGCTTGGACAGCTTCTTGATCTTGGTTTCCGAGTTGGTCTGCGGAATCTCTTCGCGCAGGCGGCCAATCTCGTGCTCCAGGTCGATAGCGTGCAGCAGCTCGCGGACAGCCTCAGCACCCATGCGGGCGTCGAAGTCGTCACCGAACTCTTCCAGCGCTTCGAAGTACTGCTCGTCGTTGAGCAGCTGGCCTTTTTCCAGGGTGGTCATGCCCGGGTCGATAACGACGTAGCTCTCGAAGTAGAGCACGCGCTCGATATCACGCAGGGTCATGTCCATCAGCAGGCCGATACGGGACGGCAGGGACTTCAGGAACCAGATGTGGGCAACTGGAGAGGCCAGTTCGATGTGCGCCATGCGCTCACGACGGACCTTGGCCAGGGCGACTTCAACGCCGCACTTCTCACAGATGACGCCACGGTGCTTCAGGCGCTTGTACTTACCGCACAGGCACTCGTAGTCCTTGACTGGGCCAAAGATCTTGGCGCAGAACAGACCGTCACGCTCAGGCTTGAACGTACGGTAGTTGATGGTTTCCGGCTTTTTAACTTCACCGAACGACCACGAACGGATCATCTCAGGCGAGGCCAGTCCGATACGGATGGCGTCGAACTCTTCGACTTGACCCTGGTTTTTCAGCAAATTCAGTAGGTCTTTCAAGGCCTTTCCTCCTGGCGGAGCAGGGAGCGGGCTTTTCAGCCGCGCTCCCGATTCGCGTCACGTGTTATTCGGTTTCCAGATCGATATCGATACCGAGCGAACGGATCTCTTTGATCAACACGTTGAAGGACTCGGGCATGCCCGGCTCCATACGGTGATCGCCGTCCACGATGTTTTTGTACATCTTGGTCCGACCGTTCACGTCGTCCGACTTCACTGTGAGCATTTCCTGCAGGGTGTATGCCGCGCCGTATGCTTCCAGCGCCCACACTTCCATCTCCCCGAAACGCTGACCACCGAACTGCGCCTTACCACCCAGCGGCTGCTGGGTAACCAGGCTGTAAGAACCAGTGGAACGCGCGTGCATCTTGTCGTCCACCAAGTGGTTCAGCTTGAGCATGTACATGTAACCCACGGTCACATGACGCTCGAACTTGTTGCCGGTACGGCCGTCGAACAGCTGCATCTGGCCGCTTTCCGGCATGTCTGCCAGTTTCAGCATGGCCTTGATTTCGCGCTCCTTGGCGCCGTCGAAGACTGGAGTGGCCATTGGCACACCGCCTTTGAGGTTCTTCGCCAGGTCCAGGATTTCCTGGTCGGAGAAGGTCTCGAGGCTTTCCTGACGACCACCGATCTCGTTGTAGATCTCGGTGAGGAACTGACGCAGTTCGATAACCTTGCGCTGCTCTTCGAGCATGCGGTTGATCTTCTCGCCCAAGCCCTTGGCCGCCAGGCCCAGGTGGGTTTCGAGGATCTGACCGACGTTCATACGCGATGGTACACCCAGTGGGTTGAGTACCACGTCAACCGGCGTACCGTTGGCGTCGTGCGGCATGTCTTCGACCGGCATGATCACCGAGACCACACCCTTGTTACCGTGACGACCGGCCATCTTGTCGCCCGGCTGGATGCGACGACGGATTGCCAGGTAGACCTTGACGATCTTCAGTACGCCCGGTGCCAGGTCATCGCCCTGCTGCAGCTTGCGCTTCTTGTCTTCGAACTTGTCGTCCAGCAGACGGCGACGATCAACGATGTAGGCCTGGGCCTTCTCCAGCTGCTCGTTCAGCGCGTCTTCGGCCATGCGCAGTTTGAACCACTGGCCGTGCTCAAGACCGTCCAGGACTTCGTTGCTGATCACGGTGCCTTTCTTCAGGCCCGCACCACCATCGACCACCTGGCCGTTCAGGGCCGAACGCAGACGTTCGAAGGTTGCGCCTTCGACGATGCGGAACTCTTCGTTGAGGTCCTTGCGGATCTCGTCCAGCTGCATCTTCTCGATGGACAGCGCACGGCTGTCGCGCTCCACGCCATCACGGGTGAAGACCTGTACGTCGATGACGGTACCTTTGGTGCCGGTTGGCACGCGCAGGGAGGTGTCTTTGACGTCGCTGGCCTTCTCACCGAAGATCGCGCGCAGCAGTTTTTCTTCCGGAGTCAGCTGGGTTTCGCCTTTTGGCGTTACTTTGCCGACCAGGATGTCGCCAGCGCCAACTTCAGCACCAACGTAGACGATACCGGCTTCATCCAGCTTGTTCAGCGCAGCTTCACCGACGTTCGGGATGTCCGCGGTGATTTCCTCTGGGCCGAGCTTGGTGTCACGGGCCACACAGGTCAGTTCCTGGATGTGGATCGTGGTGAAGCGGTCTTCCTGAACAACACGCTCAGACAGGCAGATGGAGTCTTCGAAGTTGAAGCCGTTCCACGCCATGAACGCGATGCGCATGTTCTGACCCAGTGCCAGTTCACCCATGTCGGTGGACGGGCCGTCGGCCATGATGTCGCTGCGCTGGACCACATCACCCTTGCTCACCAGCGGACGCTGGTTGATGCAGGTGTTCTGGTTCGAACGGGTGTATTTGGTCAGGTTGTAGATGTCGACACCGGCTTCGCCTGGCTCGACTTCGTCATCGGCAACACGAACCACGATACGGCTGGCATCGACGGAGTCGATCACGCCACCACGACGGGCCACGACGCAAACGCCGGAGTCACGGGCAACGTTGCGCTCCATGCCGGTACCGACCAGCGGCTTGTCGGCACGCAGGGTTGGTACAGCCTGGCGCTGCATGTTCGAACCCATCAACGCACGGTTGGCGTCGTCGTGCTCGAGGAACGGAATCAGCGACGCTGCAACCGAAACTACCTGCTTCGGCGATACGTCCATCAGGGTGACGTCTTCCGGCGCCTTGACGGTGAATTCGTTCAGGTGACGAACGGCTACCAGCTCGTCGATCAGCTGCTTCTTCTCGTTCATTGTGGCCGAAGCCTGTGCAATGACGTGATCCGCTTCTTCGATCGCCGACAGGAACACGATGTCGTCGGTAACCACGCCCTCTTTCACCACGCGGTACGGGCTTTCCAGGAAGCCGTACTGGTTGGTGCGGGCATAGGCTGCCAGGGAGTTGATCAGACCGATGTTCGGACCTTCAGGGGTCTCGATCGGGCACACGCGGCCGTAGTGGGTCGGGTGTACGTCACGAACTTCGAAGCCTGCGCGCTCACGGGTCAGACCACCAGGGCCGAGTGCAGAGACACGACGCTTGTGGGTGATCTCGGACAGCGGGTTGTTCTGGTCCATGAACTGCGAAAGCTGGCTGGAACCGAAGAACTCTTTCACCGCCGCCGCAACCGGTTTGGCGTTGATCAGGTCCTGAGGCATCAGGCCTTCGCTTTCGGCCATCGACAGGCGCTCTTTGACCGCGCGTTCAACACGCACCAGGCCAACGCGGAACTGGTTCTCGGCCATCTCGCCGACGCAACGCACGCGACGGTTACCCAGGTGGTCGATGTCGTCGACGATGCCTTTGCCGTTACGGATATCGACCAGGGTCTTGAGGACCTCGACGATGTCTTCCTTGCTCAGTACACCGGAACCTTCGATCTCGGTACGACCGATACGACGGTTGAACTTCATGCGGCCAACGGCCGACAGGTCGTAACGCTCGGCGCTGAAGAACAGGTTGTTGAACAGGGTCTCGGCAGCATCCTTGGTTGGCGGCTCGCCTGGACGCATCATCCGGTAGATTTCGACCAGCGCTTCCAGCTGATTGCTGGTGGAGTCGATCTTCAGGGTGTCGGAGATGAACGGACCGCAGTCGATGTCGTTGGTGTACAGGGTCTCGATGCGGACGACCTGTGCCTTGGCGATCTTGATCAGCAGTTCAGTGCTCAGCTCGGTGTTGCACTCGGCCAGGATCTCGCCGGTAGCCGGGTGAACGATGGCCTTGGCGGTAGTGCGACCCAGGACGTATTCCATAGGAACGTCCAGTTGCTTGACACCGGCCTTTTCCAGCTGGTTGATGTGGCGAGCGGTAATACGACGACCCTGCTCGACAATGACCTTGCCGGTTTCGTCATGAATATCCATGACCGCAACTTCACCACGCAGGCGCTGAGGCACCAGCTCCAGGCTGAGCTTCTCGCCGGAGATGTGGAAGACGTTGGTGGTGTAGAAGGCATCCAGTACTTCTTCAGTGCTGTAACCCAGCGCGCGCAGCAGTACCGACGCAGGCAGTTTGCGACGACGGTCGATACGGACGAATACACAGTCTTTCGGATCGAACTCGAAGTCCAGCCACGAACCGCGGTAAGGAATGATGCGTGCCGAGTACAGCAGCTTGCCCGAGCTGTGGGTCTTGCCACGGTCGTGGTCGAAGAACACACCTGGCGAACGGTGCAGCTGGGAAACGATAACACGCTCGGTACCGTTGATTACGAAGGTACCGTTTTCAGTCATCAGGGGGATTTCACCCATGTAGACTTCTTGCTCTTTGATGTCCTTGATCGCTTTGTTCGACGATTCTTTGTCGAAAATGATCAGGCGCACTTTAACCCGCAGCGGAACCGCGTAGGTCACGCCGCGCAGTACGCATTCTTTGACATCAAAAGCCGGCTCGCCCAGACGATAGCCAACGTACTCCAGGGCAGCATTGCCGGAGTAGCTGATGATCGGGAAAACCGATTTGAAGGCCGCATGCAGGCCCACGTCGCGGAACTGATCTTTGGTCGCTCCCGCTTGCAAGAATTCACGATACGAATCCAGCTGGATGGCCAGGAGGTAAGGCACATCCATGACGTCCGGCAACTTGCTAAAGTCCTTGCGGATACGTTTTTTCTCAGTGTATGAGTAAGCCATCAGCGTTCCCCAGCTTGGTCACCTGCTTGTTTGGCTTCTCCCGACGGGGAGCAGCCAGAAAATCGTGCAAACCCCTTGGTTTGCGCCACCATCGTTGGTGGTTACCGCTCGTTATCGGCGCCGACCTGGTCAGCTGCCAATAACGGAAAAAGGCCGGTGGCAAGAGCCACCAGCCATCAGCCGTTTGCTTAGCGCTCGGGCTGGAGTCGCAAAGTCGAAATTACTTGAGTTCGACTTTAGCGCCTGCTTCTTCCAGCTTCTTCTTGGCGTCTTCAGCGGCTTCTTTCGAAACGCCTTCAGCGACAACCTGAGGAGCGCCGTCAACTTTCTCTTTGGCTTCTTTCAGGCCCAGACCGGTCAGTTCACGAACGGCCTTGATCACGTTGACTTTCTTGTCGCCGGCTTCAACCAGAACAACGTTGAATTCGGTTTGTTCTTCAACAACGGCAGCGGCAGCAGCTGGGCCAGCAGCGGCAACAGCAGCGGTAACGCCGAAGGTTTCTTCCATTGCTTTGATCAGCTCAACAATTTCCAGAACGGTTTTCTGGCCGATTGCTTCGATGATTTGCTCGTTAGTCAGAGACATGACTTAAATCCTGTATTGGGGTGACAGCTTACGCAGCCGTCAAATTAAACGTGTGATTTTGAAAGCGCTGTGCGTGCCTTAGGCAGCAGTAGCTTCTTTCTGGTCGCGAATAGCTGCCAGGGTACGAGCCAGCTTGCTGGTAGCGCCTTGGATCACGCTCATCAGCTTCGCGATAGCCTCGTCGCGGGTCGGCAGGGTAGCCAACACGTCGATTTCGTTAGCGGCAATGAACTTGCCGTCAAACGCAGCTGCCTTGATCTCGAACTTGTCCTGACCCTTGGCGAACTCTTTGAACAGACGGGCAGCGGCGCCCGGGTGCTCGTTGGAGAAAGCGATCAGGGTCGGGCCGGTGAAGGCGTCGTTGAGGACACTGAATTCAGTGTCAGCAACAGCGCGCTTGAGCAGGGTGTTACGTACGACACGTACGTAAACGCCAGCTTCACGAGCCTCTTTACGGAGTCCGGTCATTGCGCCTACAGTCACACCACGGGCATCAGCCACGACAGCGGACAGAGCGACTTTGGCAGCCTCGTTGACTTCAGCGACGATGGCCTTCTTGTCTTCGAGTTTAATTGCCACGGGTAAAACTCCTGCTTGTTACCGTTTCATCTGGCCGAAGCCTGATGTCGTTTTGGTGTCTGATTCGGTAAGGAATCGGGAGCACCATCTGCGTAGGCTTGAGGTTTAAGGCTTGCGCCGCCTACGGTCTTGGATAGCCCCCGCCAGGCAGGGACCCCAATTTTTTCAAACTGGCGCGATTGCTCGCGCCGGTTTTGTCTTACGCGCTCAGCGAGCTCTGGTCGATGACCAGACCTGGGCCCATGGTGGTGCTCAGGGTAACGCGCTTGACGTAGATACCTTTCGAGGAAGCTGGCTTGATACGCTTCAGATCAGCGATCAGGGCTTCAACGTTTTCCTTCAGCTTGCCAGCTTCGAAGCCGACTTTGCCAACGGAGGTGTGGATGATGCCGTTTTTGTCGGTGCGGTAACGAACCTGACCAGCCTTGGCGTTTTTGACCGCGGTGGCTACGTCTGGAGTTACGGTACCGACTTTCGGGTTAGGCATCAGGCCGCGTGGACCCAGAACCTGACCCAGCTGACCTACAACACGCATTGCGTCCGGGGAAGCAATGACGACGTCATAGTTCAGGTCGCCGCCTTTCATTTCGGCAGCCAGATCGTCCATACCTACACGGTCAGCGCCGGCAGCCAGAGCGGCCTCAGCAGCTGGACCCTGGGTGAAGACAGCTACACGTACGGTCTTGCCAGTGCCGTGTGGCAGCACGGTAGCGCTACGAACGACCTGGTCGGATTTACGTGGGTCAACACCGAGGTTGACGGCAACGTCGAAGGACTCGCTGAACTTCACGGTGGACAGTTCGGTCAGCAGCGCTGCTGCGTCTTCGAAGTTGTAAACTTTGCCAGCTTCGAGCTTCGAAGCAATGGCCTTTTGGCGCTTGGTCAGCTTAGCCATTACACACCCTCCACGTTGAGGCCCATGCTGCGAGCAGAACCGGCGATGGTACGCACGGCTGCTTCCATGTCAGCGGCAGTCAGATCAGCATTTTTGGCTTTTGCGATCTCTTCCAGCTGAGCACGGGTCACAGTACCGACTTTAACGGTGTTCGGACGTGCAGAACCGCTGGTCAGGCCAGCTGCTTTCTTCAGCAGAACCGAAGCAGGGGTGCTTTTGGTTTCGAAGGTGAAGCTGCGGTCACTGTAAACAGTGATGATCACAGGAGTCGGCAGGCCGGCTTCTTGACCCTGGGTACGGGCGTTGAAGGCCTTGCAGAATTCCATGATGTTCACACCGTGTTGACCCAGTGCTGGACCAACGGGTGGGCTTGGGTTGGCCTGGCCGGCCTTTACTTGCAGCTTGATGTAAGCCTGAATCTTCTTAGCCATGAGCTACTCCAATATCGGGTACGAACGCCAGAAGGCTCCCCGGATGACTTGCGTTTTATCCCAGTGACGACAAAACCCCGCAGCACACAGGCTGCGGGGTATGGGATGCTTTGTTCGGCTAGACCTTTTCGACCTGGCTGAACTCGAGCTCTACCGGAGTAGAGCGACCGAAAATAAGCACGGCCACTTGGATCCGGCTCTTCTCGTAGTTAACTTCTTCAACGGTACCGTTGAAATCAGCAAACGGACCATCGATAACGCGAACCACTTCGCCCGGCTCGAACAGGGTCTTCGGCTTGGGCTTGTCGCTGCCATCGGCAACGCGACGCAGGATGGCCTCAGCCTCTTTATCGGTGATCGGTGCAGGCTTGTCTGCAGTACCACCAATGAAGCCCATGACGCGAGGAGTATCCTTGACCAAGTGCCAAGTCCCTTCGTTCATGTCCATCTGCACCAGGACGTAGCCTGGGAAGAACTTACGCTCGCTCTTGCGCTTCTGGCCATTGCGCATCTCGACGACTTCTTCAGTCGGGACCAGAATCTCGCCGAAACCGTCTTCCATGCCAGCCAGCTTTACGCGCTCGATCAGCGAGCGCATTACATGCTTCTCGTAACCCGAGTAAGCATGCACAACATACCAACGCTTAGCCACGGGACACCCTTAGCCAACAATCAAGGAAATCAGCCAACCGAGCAGGGAGTCGAGACCCCACAACAGCAGCGCCATAACCAGAACAACCGCCACTACGATGAGGGTGGTCTGCGTGGTTTCTTGACGGGTCGGCCATACGACTTTACGAATCTCGGTGCGAGCTTCCTTTGCCAGCGCAAAGAACGACTTGCCCTTGACAGTCTGCAGGGCGATGAAGCCAGCAGCCGCAGCAAGAACGAGAAGTGCGAGTACGCGATACAGAATCGGCGAGGCGGAGTAGTATTGATTACCAACCACGCCAACGACTACCAAAGCGACAACAGCCAGCCACTTGAGCAGATCAAAACGAGAGTCTTGGGCTTCAGCCTTGGGAGTCATCTAGGAAGATCCTGTGAAAAGAAAGCCAGACACACGAGGTGAATCTGGCAGGTCAGGAGGGAATCGAACCCCCAACCTACGGTTTTGGAGACCGTCGCTCTGCCAATTGAGCTACTGACCTAAAAGCTTATCAGGCCGGCCATTATGCCGGCCTGATCGAGAGAAATCAACTACTTATTCGATAATTTTCGCTACGACGCCAGCACCAACAGTGCGGCCACCCTCACGGATAGCGAAGCGCAGACCGTCTTCCATTGCGATGGTCTTGATCAGGGTGACAGTCATTTGAATGTTGTCACCTGGCATTACCATTTCAACGCCTTCTGGCAGCTCGCAGTTACCGGTCACGTCAGTAGTACGGAAGTAGAACTGTGGACGGTAGCCTTTGAAGAACGGAGTGTGACGGCCGCCTTCTTCCTTGCTCAGAACGTAGACTTCTGCGGTGAACTTGGTGTGCGGCTTGACCGAACCTGGCTTGACCAGAACCTGGCCACGCTCAACGTCGTCACGCTTGGTGCCGCGCAGCAGCACGCCGCAGTTCTCGCCAGCACGACCTTCGTCCAGCAGCTTGCGGAACATCTCAACGCCGGTGCAGGTGGTGGTAGCGGTGTCACGCAGACCAACGATTTCCAGGGCGTCTTGAACGCGGACGATACCACGCTCGATACGACCGGTAACAACGGTACCACGACCCGAGATCGAGAATACGTCTTCGATTGGCATCAGGAACGGCTGATCGATGGCACGAACTGGCTCTGGGATGTAGGCATCCAGAGTTTCCACCAGCTTCTTGACAGCGGTGGTGCCCATTTCGTTATCGTCTTTGCCTTCCAGAGCCATACGAGCGGAACCGATGATGATCGGAGTGTCGTCGCCTGGGAAGTCGTAGGTGGACAGCAGGTCGCGAACTTCCATCTCGACCAGTTCCAGCAGCTCAGCGTCGTCTACCAGGTCAGCCTTGTTCAGGAAGACCACGATGTACGGAACGCCAACCTGACGGGACAGCAGGATGTGCTCACGGGTTTGTGGCATCGGACCATCGGCGGCCGAGCAAACCAGGATCGCGCCGTCCATCTGGGCAGCACCGGTGATCATGTTCTTCACGTAGTCAGCGTGACCTGGGCAGTCAACGTGAGCGTAGTGACGAATGTTCGAGTTGTACTCGACGTGCGCGGTGTTAATGGTGATACCGCGAGCTTTTTCTTC
>NZ_JBIVXC010000040.1:0-11556 GCF_044769005.1 Pseudomonas sp. NPDC090755
TGTGGGGTTTCCCCATGTGAGAGTAGGTCATCGTCAAGATTAAATTCCGAAACCCCTATCTGCGCACGCAGGTAGGGGTTTTGTCTTTCTGGCGCCGCCATCTGTAGCCGCTGCCGCCAGGCTGCGATCCGGCCCCCCCGGTATCCCAGATACACCACACTGACTCAAACGATGCACTTGTCGTCTCACAGGAGGCCGCTGGCATCGAATCCTGCGTGTGTTGATCAAAGGGTATTAATGCTCGTCTGAATCTGGCACCAGGGCCCGTACAGAGGCTTGGCATCTCCTGCTGCCATGACTGGCAGCGGGAGAGGGGGAGGCGGGAAGCGGGAAACGCTCGGAATTACCCTTGCGGTCGACTGCTCAGGTAGGCCCTGATGGTTCTCTGCGCCGAATTCAGGTGGCGTTCAAGGATCCTGATGGCATCGTCGATGGATTTGTCATTGGCTGCGTCCACCAGGCCGTTGTGGTCATCCTGGGTCAGCTTGCCCAGGCCCATGGACGAGAGGTGGAAACGCAGGAAGCGCTCTTCTTCGTTGAGCTCGATTTCAATCAGGCGCAACAACTTCTTGTTGGATGCCTTGCTGTACAGGCTCATGTGAAACAGCCGGTTCAGGCGACCGATTTCAGAATGCCGGGTTTCGTTTTCCAGCTGGGCGATATAGCTGCGGGCGAGGGCAATGTCGTCGGCATCGAGCAGGGGAATCGACTGGCGCAGCGCCTCCGACTCCAGGATCACACGCAGGGCGTAGGTGTCCATGGCATCTTCGCCAATCAGAGGCGCGACCACGGCGCCCTTGTGGGCCACCACCTGCAACAACGATTGCGCCTCGAGCTGACGCAGGGCTTCACGCACCGGCATGCGGCTGACGCCGAACAGCGTGGCCAGCTCCTGCTGACGCAGGGCTCGCCCGGGAGGCAGGCGACCATCTAGGATAGCGCTGCGCAACCGCTCTTCAATCACACTACGAGCAAGGTGCGGAGGTACTTGCTCGCCGCCCAGTATTTCGCTCAAGGATCGGGATTTGTCGGTCACGCTGTGTTCTGCCCTGTTGTCGATGTGTGATTTAAATTGGATCCAATCACACTAGTTAGAGGTCCGGTGCTTGTCAAACCGCATGGTCAGGCGCCCGGAATCAGCCGGCTGGCAGCGGGCGCGGCGGTACTTACTATCGTGAATGAAGTTCTTCTCCAAGGGAAGTCGCCCCGACATAGTGGCCGGATGAGATGCTGTTGGAGAAAAGCCGGGTCGATCGTGCCGTGATTGTAAGGTGCCATTGTTTTTTCATGGGCAAGGCCGCACCATCGGTGCTTTTCCACGGGGCTGCGCGGGTTTTCGCATTGGCGATACGTTGGGCTGTTCACTTGACCATGCGCCGGCTTGTCTTTGCCGTGGTGTTCGGCTGCCTGCTGATAGGCGGGCTGCAAGCCGACTGGGACTTTTCCCAGATCAGTCGTCGTGCCCAGTCCCTGTATGGCCCACTGGGCCCGGGGCAAGCGCGTATCGATGCCTGGCAGAACCTGCTGACGACGCAGAAGCAGGGCAGCGACGTCGAGCAACTCAAGCGGGTAAACCAGTTCTTCAACCACCAGTTGCGCTACGTCGAGGATATCGACCTGTGGCGCGAGGTCGATTACTGGTCAACACCCATACAGGCACTGATCAAAGGAGCGGGCGACTGCGAGGACTATGCTATCGCCAAGTACTTCAGCCTGCGGCGCATGGGGATGCCGGCGGACAAGTTGCGCATCACCTACGTCAAGGCGCTGCGCCAGAATCGGGCACACATGGTCCTGACCTATTACTCGAGCCCCAATGCCATGCCGCTGGTGCTCGACAGCCTGATGGACGCGATCAAACCCGCCAGCGAGCGTACCGACCTGATACCTGTCTACGCCTTCAATGGTGAAGGCCTGTGGCTGACCGGTGCCGGCGGTAACAAAAAGGTCGGCGACACCAAACGTTTGTCGCGCTGGCAGGATCTACTGAAAAAGATGCAGGCCGAAGGTTTCCCGGCCGAGCCGGTTTACTAAAGGAGGACAGATGTCACTGTTCAAACAATTGCTGCTTGCCATCTGCCTGTTCCTGGTAGTCGCCTTCAGTGGCAGCTTCATGGTCAGCCTGGAGAGTTCGCGCAGCCAGTACGTCAACCAGTTGCGCTCGCATGCCCAGGACGCGGCTACCGCGCTGGCATTGTCGCTGACGCCCAACATCGACGACCCGGCCATGGTCGAACTGATGGTGAGCTCGATTTTCGACAGCGGTTACTACTCGAGCATCAAGGTCGTCGACCTGGGTTCCAACGCCGTGCTGGTGGAGCGCCACGCCGAGGCAGAGGCCAACGGCGTGCCGGCCTGGTTCGTTCGCCTGATCGGCCTCGAGGCGGCCGGTGGCGATGCCATCGTCAGCCGTGGCTGGCAGCAGGCGGCGCGGGTCGAGGTGGTCAGCCACCCGATGTTCGCCCTGGCCAAGCTCTGGCAAAGCGCCCTGGGCAGCCTGGGCTGGCTGTTGCTCTGCGGAGCCTTGAGTGCGGTGCTCGGCGCCCTGTTGTTGCGCCGTCAACTCAAGCCTCTGGACTACATGGTGGCGCAATCCCACGCCATTGCCCGCCGCGAGTTCCTCAGCCTGCCCGACTTGCCCAGTACCCCGGAGCTGCGTCGGGTGGTGCAGGCCATGAACCAGATGGTCGAAAAGCTCAAGGCGTTGTTCAAGGAGCAGGCCGAGCGCAGCGAAAAACTGCGGACGGAATCCTACCAGGACAGCCTAACGGGCCTGGCCAACCGGCGCTTTTTCGAGATGCAACTCAATGCCCAGGTCAGCAATATCGAAGAAGCCCGGCCGGGTTATCTGTTGCTGCTCAGGGTCAAGGATCTCGCCGGGCTCAACCAGCGCCTGGGCGGGCAACGTACCGACCAGTTGCTCCAGGCGGTCGGCCAGCAACTGCAGCGCACCTGCGCCAACTACCCGGAAACCAATAACCTGATCACCCGCAGCCGTGGCGGCGAGTTCGCCGTACTGGCGCCCGGCCTGGTGCATGAAGAGGCGGTGCAGCTGGCCCAGGCCCTGGAGGTCACCCTGCAGAGCCTGGCCGATACCGGGGCCACCGATGTTACCCCGGTGGCCTGCATCGGCATGGCGCCCTACAGCCCGGGCGACGCGCCGCAGGCATTGCTGAAGCTGGCCGACGAAGCCCTGGCCCGGGCCGAGGGCCAGGTCGAGCCAGGCTGGGTCTGCCTGGAGCAAGGTACGGCGCCGCAGGCGGGCGATACCCATCATGCCTGGCACACATTGCTCGATGAGGCATTGCAGCAAGGGCGCTTCCAGCTGTTCTTCCAGCCGGTGGTGGCCTGCGATGCGCCTGAGCAGGTGCTGCACTACAAGGTGATCTCGCGGGTTCTCGACGCCAATGGCCAGGCCATTGCCGCCGGCCGCTTCCTGCCCTGGCTGGAGCGCTTTGGCTGGTCGGCGCGGCTCGATGTGCTGATGCTCGATCAAGTGCTCAAGCACATGCAGGGTCACAGTGAGGCACTGGCCCTGAACCTGTCGGCGGCGACCCTGGCTGACGACAAGGCACTGCAGCGGGTGTACGAACTGCTTGGCCAGCACTCGGCGCTGGGGCCACGCCTGACCCTGGAAATCGGTGAAGAGCAATTGCCTGACCAGGCCGCGCTGGAACAATTGACCCGACGCTTGCACGCCCTTGGCTTCAGCCTGAGCCTGCAGCGCTTTGGCGGGCGCTTCAGCATGATCGGCAACCTGGCGCACCTGGGCCTGGCCTACCTGAAGATCGACGGCAGCTACATTCGCGCCATTGACCAGGAACGCCACAAGCGTCTGTTCATCGAAGCCATCCAGCGCGCCGCGCACAGCATCGACCTGCCGCTGATTGCCGAGCGGGTGGAATCCGAAGGGGAGCTCAAGGTGCTGCGCGAGATGGGGATCCAGGGCGTGCAGGGGCGGCTGGTCGGTGAGCCGGCCCCCTGGCGCTGAGACACTGCGAACGGGCCTGGACCAGGCCCGCAGCGATCAGATCAGGCCGCTGTCACTGTCGTCGATCAGGTTGTTCAGCCCACCCAGGGCCTCACGGGCGCTGGAACGGCTGAGCAGCTTGGCCTGGGCACCGGCCGGCAGGTCGGTGATGCTGATCACCCCTTTGCTGGTCAGCACTTCGATCAAGTCTTCGAGCACCCGGATCATGTCCAGGTCGCTTTGCTTGAGCTGCTTGAGGCTGTTCTCGACCACATCATCGGCAAACCATGCCTGAACCTCGGCGTGGTCGGCCGGCAACTCCTCCGTGTACCCGTCGAAGGCGGCGGCTTCCACTCGAAGCAACTGGCCCTGTGCATCGCGTTGCACGTAGAACATGGAGTATCCCTCGTCAAATTGAGTCCGTATCCGCAGTCAGCAGCATAGGCCAAGCACACCGGGCTGTGGGCCCGGCGAGCGAGTATGCAATGTGAAGACGGCACTGGGAAAGCCCGGCGCCTCCTGCCGCCAGTGTCCGGCTGCAGGAGGCGAGGGCATCAGCTGTTGGAATGGTCGATCTTGATGGTCGGGTCGGCACCGGTCACCAGCGAGTTGATCGTGGTGTTGGACCAGTTGACCCCTTCCAGCTTGATCGTCACATCGGCGTTGGCCAGGCCTCCGGCGGTGTTGAGCTTACCTTCGGAGCTGACCTGCAGGGTCGACTCGCCGTTGACCGTGGTGATCTTCAGGAAGTTGTCGATGGTGCTGGCCTTCTCGCCCTGGAGCAGGTCACTCAGGTCCAGACGGTCACCTTCGGCAGGCTTGAAGTCCTTGATCACGTCCTTGCCGGTGTCGCCGGCCTTCCACACGAAGGTGTCGGCACCGCTGCCACCGGTGAGGACATCGTCACCCTTGCCACCGATGAGGATGTCGTTGCCCTCACCGCCGAGCAGGGTGTCGATGCCTTCGCCGCCAATCAGGGTGTCGTTGCCTTCACCACCGATCAGGGTGTCCTTGCCGGCACCGCCGAGCAGGATGTCATTGCCCTTGCCGCCATCGAGGTAGTCGTCGCCACCCTGGCCGAAGAGGATGTCGTTGCCGTCGCCGCCCAGCAGGGTATCGGCACCGTCGTTGCTGCGCGACACGTCGAACTCGCTGACGTGCTCGGTGATGTACTGGTGCAGTACACGGCCGTCGACAGTCTCCAGGCCCACGCCCAGCTTGCCGGCGACATAGGCCTGCATCGCCTCGACACCGTTGCCGGCGATCCCGTCGAAACTGACCAGGTCACCGAACAGGATGTCGTTGCCGTCGCCACCGCCGACCGCATCGTTACCCGGCTTGGTGGCCTCGGTATGACCGAGGATCGCCTCGGCCAGCTTGCTCGGGTCGATGTTGGTCTGCGGCTTGCCGTCGGTGTCGTATGGCTTGAGGTTGTTGGCGTTGACGCCACCATTAAGGCCGATCGCTTCGACGCTCGAATGATTGGCCAGCAACAGGAACGCCTCTTTCGCGTTGACGGCAGCCCAATAGGAGCTGGAATCCGTCACCGACAACTCATAGGTACCGTCGCCTTGGGCATTCAGCTTGCCGGAGGCGGCGTAGTCGGTGTACCACGAATTGCCGGAGCGGTACTCGGCCGTGAGGTAGCCGGACTTGTTGACGCTGATCCGGTTGTAGTTCCCCACCATCTCATTGGTGATGACATCACCCAGTTTGTAATTCAGGCGGCTCAGCTCGCCATCCATGGTGTAACTGGAGTACGCGAACGTCGGGTTGGTCCGTTCGTTCGTCTGATAGACGTTAGGCTCGCCATCGGTGATGAAGAATGTCTGGTTGCTACCCTTGCTGCCTGCATCCTTGAGGTTCTGGAACCAGTTGGCCGTGGTTTTGAACGCATCCTCGTAGTTGGTACTGCCACCGGCCTTGAGCTTGTTCAGTGCCGCTTGCAGCGTTGCCATCGCGTTCTTGTCGGCGAGGTCGACCGAGACAGTCACGTTGACCTTCTCGGAGAAGTCCACCAGCAGGATGTTCACCGTACCGGAGTTTGCGCCCTTGACGCTGTTGGCCAGGGTTTTGAACACTGACTCCAGGGACTTCCTCGCCGCGTTGACGCCGGAGTTCTCCATACTGCCCGAGGTATCGACGATGAACGCCAGGTTGTAGTCCTGCCCAGGCACGACGTGCAGGCCGTTGACGTCGGCAACGACGATGTCGTTGTCGGTGCCCAGGGTCTTGCTGTCGTTCTCGGCCGTCAGGTTACCGGTGTTGTAGCTGTCCGGGTAAATCGTGACCTTGATGAAGTCCTGGGCGGAGCTGGTGCTGCCGTTGGCCTTCTCGGTGGCCGTCGAGGTCACGGTGATGGTGAACGAGTCGTGATAGTAGGCAGGCGGCTTGACGCTCAGGCTGTTCAGGTTCCAGCCCGTGACATCGACTTCACCCTTGCCGACCGTAACGGTACGGCCATTGCCGTCGCTGAGCACGGATCCTTCCGGAATGCCGCCCAGCTTGACGCTGAGGGTTTCAGAGCCATCGCGGTCAACCAGCTGGGTAGAGATGCCCACCAGCTTGATGGTGGAGTTTTCTGCGCCTTCATTGAGCTTGTAGCCCTGGTAGTAACCTTCGCCGTCACTGCCGTGCAGCTCGCCGACGGTCACGCCGGCGTTGATCAGGTCGTTGACGCTCGGGTACATCGGGATGTTGGCGTTGTTCAGATCGACCGCCGTGCCGCCGTTGACCGACAGGTTGACGTCGAAGCTGCCCGGGCCGCTCTGGTTGGCGTGGTAGATGTCCAGGGTGTAGTAGCCGCTGATGGTCGGCTTGAACGAGCCGCTGATAGCGCCACCCGCGCCCCAGGTGGCGCCGGCCACGTTCTGGCCGCCGATGGTGATCAGCAGGCTGTCGTCACCCACACCGCTGAAGGTGTAGGTCTTGCCGGCTTCCAGGAAGATCAGGCCAGAGGTCTTCGACCCGGTGCCGCCCGCCACACTGCCGTCTGACTTGGCATCGGTCACGACAGTGCTGCTGTTGGGCCTGCCGGAGTTGTTGAACACGTTCTTCAGTGCATCGCCGGTGATGCCGTTGCCGTTGGTACCCAGGCCGCTCAGGCTGTTCCAGGTTTCCTTGAGCAGGCCGACCGAGTTGACATTGTTGCTGCCAATGCTCAAGTCAGGCTTGTCGGCGATCGGGGTGATATCGACCTTCAAGGTCGCTTCATTGCCCTGGCCCTGGCCGTCGGTAGGCTTGAACTTGATCTGTGCGTAGTCGGCCTCTTTGTTACCAACGCCGTTGCCACCGAAGCTGTTGATACCCGACTCGTGGAGATCGGGGACGAACTTCAGCTTGCCGGCATCGATGTCAGCCTTGGTGAAGACCTTGCCGGCATCGGCCGCGGTCAGGGTTTTCCAGACGTTGCCATCCTTGTACTGCAGCACGCCGTCGGCAGGCAGCTGGGTGATGGTCAGGCCCAGGTTGGCGGCCGGGGTATCGGCATCGCTGATGCCGAAGTTGGCCCAGGTCAGTACCAGGTCGCTGTCTTCGTTGCCGGTAACGGCGCCGCCAGCGGCAACAGGTGCTTCGTTGCTCTGGATGGTGGTGGTGACGCTGCCAGCGCTGCCACTGACCACCAGATTCTCGAAGTTGCCGCCAGTGGCCGAGTTGATCCGCACGGTGAAGTTCTCGGCACCTTCGGCGATACCGTCACGGATGATCGGGACGTTGAAACTGGCCGAACTGGTGTTTGCCTTGATCACCACGGTGGTTACACCGGTGTAGTCCTGGCCGTTGGCGGCGGTGCCGGAGTAGGTCAGGGTGATGGTGACGTCGGTATCCGCCGGATTGGTCAGCGTCAGGGTGTAGGTCGCCGATTCGCCTTCCGCAACCGACGTGGTGCCGCTGATGCTGACCGTGGTGGTGTTGATGGTGTCGGACACATGGGTGACCGCCGGCGTGTCGCTGATGTTCAGTTTCTCGAAGTTGCCGCCGCTGGCGCCGGTGATGGTCACACTGACGTCCTCGGCATCGAGGTAGACATCATCCTTCGGAGCTGGAACGGTGATGCTGGCGCTGGTCGCATCCGCGGCGATGACAATGGTCTTGCCATTGCTCAGGGTCACGGTCACCGGAGTACCTGCCGGATTGCTCAGGGTAGCGGTGTAGGTGATCTGGCCACCTTCCTGCACCGATGGCGTCGCGGTCAGGGTCAGTCCGGTCGGGTCGATGGTATCGGTGACCTTGGTCACGGCGGCAGAACCGTCGACGACCAGGCTTTCGAAGTCACCACCGGTGGTGCCGAGGATCTTCGCACTGACATTGCTGGCGTCGATGTAGACGTCATCGCCTGGCGCATCGATGGTGACGCTGCCACTGGTTGCGCCTGCGGCGATGCTGATGGTCTTGCCATTGTCCAGGGTGATGGTCATGGCGGTGCCGGCCGGGTTGGTCAGCGTGGCGGTGTAGGTGATCTTGCCACCTTCATCGACCGTCGGCGTCGCAGTCAGCTTCAGGCCGGTTGCATCCTGGGTACCCGGGCCGTCGGTGACGGTAATGCTGGTATTACCCGAAGCGGTCAGCTGCTCGTAGTTACCACCCGAGACATCCTTGATGGCGTTGGTCAGGTCCAGGTTGGTGTTGTGCACGTTGTTCGGTGCAGTGAACTGCACGGTACCGGTGTTCTGGCCGACGCCGATGACGATCTGCTGGCCGTTGGTCAGGTTGATCACCAGCGGGCTGCCGGTGACCGGGGCGCTGACGGTGGCGGTGTAGGTGATCACGCCACCTTCGCCGATGGTGCTGACGTCGGCGGTCAACTTGACGGTCGATGGATCGAGGGTGTCCTTGACCTCGGTAACGGCTGGGGTGTTATCCACAGCCAGGTTTTCGAAGTCGCCACCGTTGGTGCCGGTGATGGTGGCCTCGACTTGGCCGGCGTCGATGTAGACGTCGTCGTCTGGTGCCGCGACAGTCACGCTGCCTGAAGTCTCACCGGCAGCGATGGTGATGGACTCACCGTTGCTGAGGGTGATGGTCATCGCGGTGCCGGCCGGGTTGGTCAGCGTCGCGGTGTAGGTGATTTCACCACCTTCGTTGACCGATGGGGTGGCGGTCAGCTTCAGGCCGGTGGTGTCTTCGGTACCTGGGCCGTCGGTAACGGTCACAGTGGTGGTGCCCGAGGCAGTCAGCTGCTCGTAGTTACCGCCGCTGACATCCTTGATGCTGTTGGTCAGATCCAGGTTGGTGTTATGCACGTTGTCCGGCGCAGTGAACTGCACGGTGCCAGTGCTCTGGCCGACACCGATGACGATCTGCTGGCCATTGGTGAGGTTGATCACCAGCGGGCTGCCGGTGACCGGGGCGCTGACGGTAGCGGTGTAGGTGATCACGCCGCCTTCGCCGATGGTGCTGACGTCGGCAGTGAGTTTCACGGTCGACGGATCGAGGGTGTCTTTGACCTCGGTAACGGCTGGGGTGTTATCCACAGCCAGGTTTTCGAAGTCGCCACCGTTGGTGCCGGTGATGGTGGCCTCGACCTGGCCGGCGTCGATGTAGACGTCGTCGTCTGGTGCCGCGACAGTCACGCTGCCTGAAGTCTCACCGGCAGCGATGGTGATGGACTCACCGTTGCTGAGGGTGATGGTCATCGCGGTGCCGGCCGGGTTGGTCAGCGTCGCGGTGTAGGTGATTTCACCACCTTCGTTGACCGATGGGGTGGCGGTCAGCTTCAGACCGGTGCTGTCTTCAGTGCCTGGGCCGTCGGTAACGGTCACAGTGGTGGTGCCCGAGGCAGTCAGCTGCTCGTAGTTACCACCCGAAACGTCCTTGATCGCGTTGGTCAGATCGAGGTTGGTGTTGTGCACGTTGTCCGGTGCGGTGAACTGCACGGTGCCGGTGCTGTGACCGATACCAATGACGATCTGTTGGCCATTGGTGAGGTTGATCACCAGCGGCGTGCCGGTGACCGGCGCACTGACGGTAGCGGTGTAGGTGATCACGCCGCCTTCGCCGATGGTGCTGACATCGGCAGTGAGTTTCACCGTCGACGGGTCAATGGTGTCTTTGACTTCAGTCACGGCCGCTGACGAGTCGACGTTGAGGTTTTCGAAGTCGCCACCGGAAGTGCCGGTGATGGTCGCCTCGACCTGGCCAGCGTCGATGTAGACGTCATCATCCGGCGCGGCGATGGTAACGCTGCCCGACGTCTCACCGGCAGCAATGGTGATCGATTCACCATTGCTGAGGGTAATGGTCATGGTGGTGCCGGCCGGGTTGGTCAGCGTCGCGGTGTAGGTGATTTCGCCGCCTTCGTTGACCGACGGGGTGGCGGTCAGCTTCAGACCGGTGCTGTCTTCGGTGCCTGGACCGTCGGTAACGGTCACAGTGGTGGTGCCCGAGGCAGTCAGCTGCTCGTAGTTACCACCCGAGACATCCTTGATGCTGTTGGTCAGATCCAGATTGGTGTTGTGCACGTTGTCCGGTGCGGTGAACTGCACGGTGCCAGTGCTCTGACCAACACCGATGACGATCTGCTGGCCATTGGTGAGGTTGATCACCAGTGGGCTGCCGGTGACCGGGGCGCTGACGGTAGCGGTGTAGGTGATCACGCCGCCTTCGCCGATGGTGCTGACGTCGGCGGTGAGTTTCACCGTCGATGGGTCAATGGTGTCGTTGACCTCGGTCACGGCCGCCGACGGGTCGACGTTGAGGTTTTCGAAGTCGCCACCGGAGGTGCCGGTGATGGTCGCTTCGACCTGGCCAGCGTCGATGTAGACGTCGTCGTCTGGTGCCGCGACAGTAACGCTGCCCGACGTCTCTCCAGCAGCAATGGTGATCGATTCACCATTGCTGAGGGTGATGGTCATGGCGGTGCCAGCCGGGTTGGTCAGCGTGGCGGTGTAGGTGATCTCGCCGCCTTCGTTGACCGATGGCGTCGCAGTCAGCTTCAGACCGGTGCTGTCTTCGCTACCTGGACCGTCGATAACGGTCACAGTGGTAGTACCCGAGGCAGTCAGCTGCTCGTAGTTGCCGCCGCTGACGTCCTTGATCGCGTTGGTCAGGTCGAGGTTGCTGTTATGCACGTTGTCCGGTGCAGTGAACTGCACGGTACCGGTGCTCTGGCCGACTGCGATGACGATCTGCTGGCCGTTGGTGAGGTTGATCACCAGCGGGCTGCCGGTGACCGGGGCGCTGACGGTGGCGGCGTAGGTGATCACGCCGCCTTCGCCGATGGTGCTGACGTCGGCAGTCAACTTGACGGTCGACGGATCGAGGGTGTCTTTGACTTCAGTCACGGCCGCCGACGAGTCGACGTTGAGGTTTTCGAAGTCGCCACCGGAGGTGCCGGTGATGGTCGCCTCGACTTGGCCAGCGTCGATGTAGACGTCATCATCCGGCGCGGCGATGGTCACGCTGCCCGAAGTCTCACCGGAAGCAATGGTGATCGATTCACCATTGCTGAGGGTGATGGTCATGGCCGTGCCGGCCGGATTGGTCAGCGTCGCGGTGTAGGTGATCTCGCCACCTTCGTTGACCGATGGCGTGGCGGTCAGCTTCAGGTCGGTGCTGTCTTCGGTACCTGGACCGTCGGTGACGGT
>NZ_JBIVXC010000041.1:0-10567 GCF_044769005.1 Pseudomonas sp. NPDC090755
ATCCTGCAGAACGGCCGCGCCGACCTGATCTTCGTCGGTCGGCAGATGCTGCGTGACCCGTTCTGGGTGCGCACTGCCGCCGATGACCTGAAGGAGTACATCGAGATTCCCAAGGCGTACACCCGCTATGGCGCGGTGTGGCTGGACACCAAGGCACCCGTTTAACCACAACTTCCCCCCGATCACTACATTCAGCGAGCCTGAAGTGCTCGCTGCGGAGACAGTCATGCCTGCAGATTTCAAACAACACGCCCAACAGGTGTTCGATGCACAGAAAGCCAACTTCCTCGCGGGCACTACCCGTGACCATGACTTCAAGATTGCCCAGCTGAAAAAACTTCGCTCGGCGATCCTTGAACACAAAGAGCGAATCTACGTGGCCATGGAGCATGATCTGGGCCGTGACCGCGAAGGGGTTGATCTGGGTGAAATCAATCCGGTCCTTCACGAAATCGACTTCAGCATTGAAAACCTGTCCAAATGGGAGGCCGAGGAGCAGGTGCCATCGGCGGGGCCGTCCGATGACACGGAAAACTCGATCAAGCGGGAAGGGTATGGTGTTTCCTACATCGTCGTGCCCTTCAACTACCCCGTTCAGCTGTTCGCCGGCCCGCTGATCGGCGCGATCATTGGCGGGAATACCGCCATCATCAAGCCGTCGGAAGCCACGCCCGAGACGTCCAAGGTCATCGAAGACATTGTCAGCGCCACGTTCGAGTCGAACTACATCCATGTTTTCCAGGGGGCGCGTGAGGAGAATGAGTTCCTGCTGAGCCTGCCTTTTGACCTGATCTTCTTCACCGGCAGCCCCCAGGTGGGCAAGATCGTGATGGCGGCGGCGGCCAGGCACCTGACGCCGGTCATCCTGGAGTTGGGCGGCAAGTCGCCCGCGATCATCATGGAAGACGCAGACCTGGACAGCACCGTGGAAGAATTGGTGTTCGCCCGAATGCTCAACAGCGGTCAGACCTGCGTGGCGCCTGACTATCTGTATGTCCATGAAAAGGTGAAAGACGCACTGGTAGGCAAACTCAAGAAGGCGGTTGCCGAGCGTTACAGCCAGGCGGGCAACAATGGCAAGATCATCACCCAGCGACAGTTCGATGTACTTGAGCAGATGTTGGCGCGCACCGACGGTACCATCGTTTTCCGCGGCGAGTCTGATCGTGAGCGGCGCCATTTCGGCCCAGCCATCGTGGATAACGTGGGTTTCGAAGACAGCCTCATGGAAGTCGAGCTGTTCGCGCCCATCTATCCAGTGCTGACCTTCAACGACGCATCCGAAGTCGCCCAGACCGTGAACAGGTATCACCCGAAGCCATTGGCAGCCTATGTGTTCTCGGCGGACATTGAAAATGCCAAGCGCCTGCTGGATGAAATCCCTGCCGGGGACGTTGGGGTCAACGCCATGATGCTGCATGTGTTCAACCCGCACTTGCCGTTCGGGGGGGTAGGTACCTCAGGGCTGGGCCAGTACCATGGTAAGTATTCCTACGAAGCGTTCACTCATCCTAAATCCTACCGAGTGCGTCAGCTGCGCGGCTGACTCTTACCCGCAAGGTCGTTGATCGACGCCGCAACCCCAGGGGTTCGGCGTCGTCGTCTTAGGCGGGCATCTCAACGCGGGCCAACTCCCGCAGATGGCTGAAGACGGTGATGAAGCGCGATACCTTTCGCAGTGACGCGTGCATGGTTATCCAGTAGCTCTTGGTCAGCACCACCTGCTCGGGCAGCACCCTGGTCAGTGGCGATTCCCTGGCGAGGAACGTCGGAAGGATGGCGATGCCCAGGTCCGCCTCGGCGGCCTTCATTTGCCCAAGAATGCTGGTGCTGCGGTACCTGATGTTGCCGGGCGCGGTGTAGTCGGCGGGTTTCGGTACGTTCTTGGCGAGCACCATTTCCGAAACATAGTCGATGAAGTCATGCTCCTGCAGGTCTTCCGGGTCCTGCGGTGTGGTGCGGGCGCCCAGATAGTTCGACGAGGCGTAGAGGCCCAGCTCGTAATCCTGAAGCTTGGACGCGATGTACGGCCCCCGCTCGGGGCGGTCGATGCTGATCACGATATCCGCTTCGTTGCGCTGCAGTTGAATGGCCCGGGGCAGGGCTAGCACTTCGATCTGAAGGTCGGGGTAGAGCGCCATGATTCTTGCCACATGTCCCGGCAGGATCTGTGTGCCATACGCCTCGTTGCAGCCAATACGTACCAGGCCCGCGACATCGGCGTCCTCGTTTACGCTGGCGGTGATGTGGCTGTACGCCAGCTCCATGTCTTCAGCGCTTTCCAGAATACGCCGGCCTCGCTCGGTGAGGGTGTACCCAGCCTGGGATCGCACCAGCAACTGGCCCCCCAGGGTGGTTTCGAGGGCCCTGACCTTTCTTGCCACCGTCGTGTGTTCGACCCCGAGCCGCCGGGCCGATGCCGTGAGCTTGCCGGTCCTCGCCAGGTCGAGGAAGAAGCGCAGATCATCCCAGTTCATCAATTCCCCCAGTGTGCATGGATGCACAGGGATTGTGCGCCCCGCATGGGTTCAACGTCCAATACCGGGCTGTTATATCTATTGCCACACCGCCGGATGGCCCAAGGCCCAAGGCGCTCCAACAACAAGAAACCAGGAGTCAGGTATGGCATCTATCGGGTTTATCGGGCTCGGCAACATGGGGCTGCCCATGGCCTTGAACCTTCTCAAGGCCGGGCATGGGGTCAAGGCATTCGACGTGAACAGCGCCGCGCTCGAGGCCCTGGCGCAAGCCGGCGGCACCCCGGCAAACTCGGCGACGCTCGCGGCTGAAGACACCGAGGTGGTGATCACCATGCTGCCCAACGGGAGCATTGTCGAAAGCGTCTACCTGGGAGAGGGTGGCCTGGCCTCCCGTGCGACGCCCGGCAGGCTGTTCATCGACAGCTCCACCATCGACCCTGCCACCACCCAGAAAGTGGCCGCCGCGCTCGAAACCGTGGGGGCGGGCTTTCTCGATGCTCCGGTCTCAGGGGGCATCATGGGGGCCAAGGCCGGGACCTTGTGCTTCATGGTCGGTGGTCCTGCTGGGGTGTTGGCCAAGGCCCGGCCCGTGTTCGATTGCATGGGCAAGAAAATCATCCACACCGGCGCCTACGGGTCGGGCCAGCTGGCCAAGATCTGCAACAACCTGATGGCCGGCATACTCATGGCCGGGACCGCCGAAGCCCTGGCACTGGGCGCAAAGAATGGCTTGTCGCCCAAAGTGTTGAGCGAAGTGATGATCGGCAGCAGCGGCGGCAACTTCATGGTGGAAAAGTGGAATCCCTGGCCGAACCTCATGCCCGGTGTACCTGCCAGTAATCACTACAACGGTGGCTTTCACGTAAAGCTGATGGTCAAGGATCTCGGCCTGGCGATGGACTGCGCGCAACAGGCCAACGCGGCCGTGCCGTTGGGCGCCGTGGCGCGCAACTTGTTCACCTTGCACGGGTCGCTGGCCGAAGAAAACAACGTGCTGGATATGTCCAGTATTCAAAAGCTGTATTTCGCTGATATTGATAACTACAACGAGGTTTGAAATGCCAAAGGCCTATTGGATTGCCCATGTCGATGTAAAGGACCCAGAACCGTATGGTATCTATGCGAAGTTGGCCAGTGCCTGCTTCGTCAAGTACGGCGCTAATATTCTGGCGCGTGGTGGGGACTATGAGCCGCTCGAAGGTGCTATCCGCGCGCGCAATGTCGTCATCGAGTTCGAGTCCATGGAACAAGCACTGGCGTGCTATCACTCGCCCGAGTATCAAGCTGCCAAGGCACATCGCCTCGGTAAAGCCGAAGCCGAACTGTTGATCGTTCAAGGCGCTTGAGCGACATACGGCCTGCTTTGCCTTGCACTCTGTTTCGCTGATTTGAATCGATAAAGCGTTCGTCTGGCCAGTTGCCGGACCGGTTCTGTGCTGCCCGAAATTACTGTTTGGGGCAGTACAGCGCCACCGCCGACTTGAGAAACAACCGTTCAGAACAAAAACAATAGAGGGCCTTGGGCTCAAGGGGTTGCTATATGACTGACATTGCACACGCTGAAACTTCAGCGGCGCCTGCCGCGCCGCGACAGGACAAGAAAATCATCTTTGCCTCTTCACTCGGCACGGTATTCGAGTGGTATGACTTCTTCCTGTACGGCGCCATGGCCGCCCTCATCGGCAAGCACTTCTTCTCCGGCGTCAACGACACCACGGCCTTCATCTTCGCGTTGATGACTTTCGCCGCCGGATTCATCGTGCGGCCGTTCGGTGCGCTGGTCTTTGGACGCCTGGGCGACATGATCGGCCGCAAGTACACCTTCATGGTCACCATCATCCTGATGGGGTTCTCGACCTTCCTGGTCGGTGTATTGCCCACCTATGCCTCGTGGGGCATCGCCGCACCGATCATCCTGGTGGTGCTGCGCATGCTCCAGGGCCTGGCGCTGGGCGGCGAGTATGGCGGGGCCGCGACCTACGTGGCCGAGCATGCGCCCAAGAGCAGGCGCGGGCTTTACACCGGCTGGATACAGTCGACGGCCACGGCAGGTTTGCTGCTGTCACTGGTGGTCATCCTGATCTGCCGCAAAGTGACCGGCGAGCAGTTCGATGAGTGGGGCTGGCGCATCCCGTTCCTGCTGTCCCTGGTGATGGTGGGCATCTCGGCCTGGATCCGCATGAGCATGCATGAATCGCCCGCCTTCAAGAAGATGAAAGAAGAGGGCACCGCGAGCAACTCGCCGATCCGTGACGCGTTCGGCTCCTGGTCGAACCTGAAAGTCGTGCTCACCGCCTTGTTCAGCATCAACGCCGGACAGGCCGTGACCTTCTACACCTCGCAGTTTTACGTCCTGTTCTTCATGACCCAGTTCCTGAAAATGGACCCGACACAGTCCAACACCTTGTTGACCATTAGCATCGTCATCGGGGCACCCCTGTTCGTGGTGTTCGGTGCGCTGTCTGACAAGGTTGGCCGCAAACCGATCCTCATGCTCGGCCTGTTGTTGGCAACGGTGCTGTACTTCCCGTTGTTCAAAGCATTGAGCTACTACGGTAACCCACAAATCGCGCAGGCCCAGGCCGTTGCGCCCGTGACCGTGTCGGCTGACCCTGCCACGTGCACTTTCCAGTTCGACCCCGTCGGCAAGGCCAAGTTTGACAGCCCTTGCGATAAGACCAGAACGTACCTGGCAAAGATGGGAATTCCTTATGAGTCTGTTGCTCTGCCCGCTGGTGGTGTGCTTACCGTTACTGTTGGCAATAAAAGTGTCACAGGGTTTGATGCGGAACTCATCAAGCAACTTACCCTCGGCGCGGGATACCCGGAGCGAGCCGACCCGACTCAAGTCAATGAAGTGATGGTCGTCCTGATCATGCTGGCGTTGATGGTCATTGCCTGCATGACCTATGGCCCGCTTGCGGCCACCTTGGTTGAATTGTTTCCCACCCGAATTCGCTACACCTCGATGTCCTTGCCTTATCACATTGGCAACGGCTGGGTGGGCGGGCTATTGCCGACCATCTCCTTCGCCCTGGTGGTGTACACCGGCGACATTTACTACGGCCTCTGGTACCCGATCATCATTACTGCAACGAGCCTGATCATTGGCATCTTTGCACTTAAAGAAACCAAAAACGTCGACCTGGACAATGTCTGAGTCTGTCGCCACGTCTGAATTAAACGCAAAGGAGTAGGTTATGAATGTTGCACAGGATAAGAACGCATTGTCTGTCGCCCATGTCGAGTTGCTGATCAATGGCGAGTGGGTCGATTCGCAAACGTCTGAATGGCTCGACGTGGTCAACCCCGCCACCCAGGAAGTGCTGGCCAAGGTACCGTTGGCGACCCCGAACGAAGTGAACGCGGCCATCGATGCGGCCGAGCGCGCCTTCCACAGCTGGAAGCACACCCCGATCGGCGCACGCATGCGCATCATGCTCAAGCTGCAGGCGCTGATCCGTGAACACGCCAAGCGCATTGCCTCGGTGCTCAGTGCCGAGCAGGGCAAGACCCTCGCCGATGCCGAAGGCGATATCTTCCGTGGCCTGGAAGTGGTCGAGCACGCTTGCTCGGTCGGCACCCTGCAGATGGGCGAGTTCGCCGAGAACGTCGCCGGCGGCGTCGACACCTACACCCTGCGCCAGCCGATCGGCGTGTGCGCCGGCATCACCCCGTTCAACTTCCCGGCGATGATCCCGCTGTGGATGTTCCCGATGGCCATCGTCACCGGCAATACCTTCGTCCTCAAACCGTCGGAACAGGACCCGCTGTCGACCATGATGCTGGTCGAACTGGCCCTCGAAGCGGGTGTGCCGCCGGGTGTGCTGAACGTGGTGCACGGTGGCAAGGCGGTGGTCGACGCGCTGTGCACCCACCCGGACATCAAGGCCATTTCGTTCGTCGGCTCGACCCACGTCGGCACCCATGTCTACAACCTGGCCAGCCAGCACGGCAAGCGCGTGCAGTCGATGATGGGCGCCAAGAACCACGCCGTGGTACTGCCCGACGCCAACCGCGAACACACCCTCAACGCCTTGGTGGGCGCAGGCTTCGGCGCCGCCGGCCAGCGCTGCATGGCCACTTCGGTGGTGGTGCTGGTGGGCGAGGCGCGCAGCTGGTTGCCGGACATCAAGGCCTTGGCGCTACAGCTGAAGGTCAATGCCGGCAGCGAGCCGGGTACCGACATCGGCCCGGTCATTTCGAAGAAAGCCCGCCAGCGCATCCTCGACCTGATCGACAGCGGTGTGCGCGAAGGCGCCACGCTCGAGCTCGACGGTCGCGACATCAAGGTGCCTGGCTTCGAGGACGGCAACTTCGTCGGCCCGACCCTGTTCTCGGGCGTCACCACCGAGATGCAGATCTACACCCAGGAAATCTTCGGCCCGGTGCTGGTGGTGCTGGAGGTCGACACCCTGGATGAAGCAATCGCCATGGTCAATGCCAACCCCAACGGCAACGGCGTGGGCCTGTTCACCCAGAGCGGTGCGGCGGCGCGCAAGTTCCAGAGCGAGATCGACATCGGCCAGGTCGGCATCAACATCCCGATTCCGGTACCGGTGCCGTTCTTCAGCTTCACCGGCTCGCGCGGCTCCAAGCTGGGTGACCTGGGCCCGTACGGCAAGCAGGTCGTGCAGTTCTATACCCAGACCAAGACCGTGACCAGCCGCTGGTTCGACGACAAGACCATCAACGATGGCGTCAACACCACCATCACCCTCAAGTAGTGGTCATGAGGCTGTCGGGGTTCGCCCGGCAGCCTCAGGGTTCGAGGGCGGGCACGTCCTCGGTCCACTCCCCGGGAGCGGCCAACAACCGGCGTGCCAGTTCCAGCCAGGATTTGGCTGCGAAAGAAAGCTGCCCGTCATGGCGCATGCACGCAACGTCACTTGTTGCAGGGGGTACCGGGTGCGACCTTTGTTGCAGTGCGGCGAAGGAATGAAAGGCCAGCCATGATCGAGAAGTGAGTGATGGCGAAAAAGCAGAAGAATGAAAACTGGGATGATTTTCGATACTTCCTGGCCGTGGCCAGGGCGGGTACATTGTCAGGCGCTGCCGAGCGGCTGGGCACGGAACATACCACTGTGGCACGTCATGTATCAGCCCTCGAAGAGGGATTGAAAGTCAGGCTGTTCCACAAGAGTAACTCCGGGTACGAACTGACCCCAGAAGGGGAGCGCGTGCTCAATGCGGTTGAAAGTATGGAAAGCATCCTGCTTTCTTATAAAAGTGATGAAAGTGACCCCGGACAAATCTCGGGGTTGGTCAGGATCGGGGCCCCGGACGGATTCGGCAGTGTCTTCCTGGCACCCAGAATGGCCGAACTCACCCGAAGACACCCCAATCTCGAGGTGGAAATCTACGCCGCGGCGCGGGTGTTCAGCCTGTCCAAACGGGAGGCCGATATCGGCATCAGCCTGGCCACGGCAGAGCACATGCGCGTGGCGTCACGACGCCTGACCGACTATCGCCTGCAAATCTACGCGACCCGTCAGTACCTCGACGATTCCCCGCCGATCCGCACCCAGAAGGATCTGGAACAGCATCCTTTCGTGGGGTATGTCGAAGATCTGCTGTTCGCCCCCCAGCTAAATTTTTCCAACGGTCTGGACGTGGCGCTGGTGTCGCGTCTGCGCAGCACCAATTTGCTCACCCAGGTGCATACCGTATTAGGTGGAAAAGTACTCGGTATTCTCCCGGCCTATATTGCAACGTCATTCCCCAAGTTGATCCCTGTGCTGGGGGACGAGGTGAACATAAAGCGTTCGTTTTACATGCATGTACATGAAGACCATCGCAAGGCGGCTCACATCCGCGAAGTCGCAAGGTTCATCGCAGAGCAAGTCGATATGAATCGGCAAATCTTCCTTTGAATAATTCATGGATGGCCCGCACCGCCATCAGTGAATTTCTGCACGTCGGCTGTGTGTTTATTGTGTTGTGAAGGCACAACCGGCGGGCGTACTGTAAATCCATCGAGTCAAGTTACTTATTGTTTGACTCCAAGTGAATGCAGAAGACCCGTCAATAATAAAGGTGCAGCATGCTATACGTCATCTACTGCAAGGATAATCCCACTACGCCCACGCGGCGCGATGAGTTCTATGATGCGCACCGCGCTTACTTGAAAAGTGCCCCGATCAAGATCTTGGTGGCCGGGCCCTATACCGCCATAAACAGCGACAACAAAACAGGCAGCCTGCTGATTGTCGAGGCCGAAACGCTTGAGCAGGCTGTCGACTTCCAACGCAATGACCCGTTCGCCCTGAACGGTGTCTGGAGCGAAGTCAGTGTGAACCCTTTTATCAAGTCGATCGATCAACGCTGAGTACCGATAACGGCACCACGCACACTGAATGATCAATAGTTCGATGTAAGTTAGTTGGTACAACCCCTCGTAGAGCAATGGAGAACAACAATGAAGACTATCGCTTGGATCGGCCTCGGTTTCATGGGCAACCCAATGTCCAAACATATGATGGCTGCCGGCTATACCGTAAAAGGCGTGGACATCGACCCGGCCGCCTGTGAGCGTGCCGCCCAGAACGGTGTGCAAATCTGTTCGACCGTCGCCGAAGCCTGCAAGGGTGTAGACGCCGTCTTCACCATGTTGCCGACCGGTACCGAAGTCAAAGAGGTGCTTGCCGGCTCGAATGGGGTATTCGCCAGCATCGCGCCGAATACCGTGGTCATCGACTGCTCGACCATCGGCATTGAAAACGCCCGCTCGCTGCACGCCAGCGCGAAAAAGGCCGGCCGCATCTTTGCCGAAGCGCCGGTGTCGGGCGGTACCGAGGGCGCCATCGACGCCACCCTGACTTTCATGATCGGCTGCGAAGACCCACATGTAGTACGGGTCAAGGAGCTGTTGAGCCCGATGGGCGAGTACGTCGCCCATGCCGGTGGCCCGGAAGCCGGCCAGGCGGCCAAGGTCGTCAACAACCTGATCATGGGTGTCTGCGTGGCGGTGAACTGCGAGGCCACCGCACTGGCCGAGCGCCTGGGCCTGAACCTCAAGGAGTTCTTCGAGATCGCTATCCGCTCCACCGCCGACAACTGGACATTCCGCGTCTGGAACCCGGGGGTGGGTGTGGTGCCGAGCGCTCCGGCATCGAAGGGCTACAAGGCGGGCTTCAAGACCTGGCTGCTGGCCAAGGACCTGACCCTCTCCATGGATGCTGGCCGCGAAGTCGGCGCCACCATCGCCACCGCCGAGGCTGCGCATGCGCTGCTGAAGAACCATATCGACAACGGCGGCGCCGACATGGACGCCACCTCCCTGGTGCTGACACTCAAAGAGACCGCCGAAAAAGCGGTGCCGCGTAAAGCCATCGCCTGATCGATTTGAATGACATGCTGGTGACGTCGGCCTGAAGACCCCGGTGCTGCTCGATGAAGTACGCGCCGGTGGTCGTATCCCCTTGATCATTGGTCAGGGCCTGACCGAGAAGGCTCGGGCAGCGCCGCCATCGTTCCTGCCCGATCATTCGGCCTGGGCGATGCTCTGTTCTTGGGCCTGCCGGCGATACTCCAGCACGGTCTCTTCATGAGCGGCGCCCCACTCACGCATCGCGGTAATCAGTGGGATCAGCGTTTCACCCAAGGGTGCCAGCGAGTACTCCACCTTCGGTGGCACCTCACGATAGATCTCCCGGTTGATGACCCGATCGGTTTCCAGTTCGCGCAACTGCAAGGTCAGCATGCGCTGGGTGATTTCCGGCATCAGGCGCCGAAGCTCGTTAAAGCGACGGGTGCCGGAGATCAGGTGGAACAGAATCAGCGATTTCCACTTTCCGCCGATGACGTCGACCGTGAAGGTAACGGGGCAAGCAAAGGCTTCCACTTCCCCGTGGGGGATACCAAGTTTCATGGATAACTCCAATGGTTACTAAAATGTGCCTACAGCACAAAAGTGTGCGTACTTACATCAAGTGTTTGTATACCTTAGCATGAAACCATCATTTGAATCGATGGAGTCTCCCCACATGAGCGTGTTGCTTTCCCCCTTCGAACTGAACGGCTTGAAACTGCGTAACCGTGTCGTCATGTCGCCGATGTGCATGCACATGGCCGCCGAAGACGGCTTC
>NZ_JBIVXC010000042.1:0-10080 GCF_044769005.1 Pseudomonas sp. NPDC090755
GGTGAAGGTCTTACCTCCGGTGGTCTTAATCCGGTATCGCCATGGGGCTTCCCGACTAAGGGCGCGAAGACTCGTGGTAATAAGCGTACCTACAACATGATCGTCCGTCGTCGCAAGTAAATAGAGGGATACGACAGTGCCACGTTCTCTGAAAAAAGGTCCTTTTATCGATCTTCACCTACTGAAGAAGATCGAAGTGGCGGCGGAAAAGAACGATCGCAAACCAGTTAAGACCTGGTCGCGCCGTTCCATGATCCTGCCACAAATGGTCGGTCTGACCATCGCGGTACACAACGGTCGCCAACACGTTCCAGTTCTCGTGAACGAAGACATGGTCGGCCATAAACTGGGCGAGTTCGCCGGTACCCGCACCTATCGTGGGCACGTGGCTGACAAGAAAGCCAAGCGTTAAGGGGTAAGGAAATGGAAGTAGCCGCTAAGTTGTCGGGCGCTCGAATCTCCGCCCAGAAAGCCCGCTTGGTCGCCGACCAGATCCGCGGGAAGAAGGTGGGCGAAGCGCTCAACCTGTTGGCTTTCAGCAGCAAAAAAGCCGCTGAAATCATGAAGAAAGTCCTCGAGTCGGCCGTAGCCAACGCCGAGCATAACGAAGGCGCAGACGTTGATGACCTGAAGGTCTCCACCGTTTTCGTCAACGAAGGGCGTTCGCTGAAGCGTATCATGCCGCGTGCCAAAGGCCGCGCTGATCGCATCGTCAAGCGGTCTTGCCATATCACTGTCAAGGTTGCGGACAAGTAACGGAGTCGATCAGATGGGTCAGAAAGTACATCCCACTGGCATTCGCCTGGGAATCGTCAAGGAGCACACCTCCGTCTGGTACGCAGACGGTCGGACTTATGCGGACTATTTGCTCGCAGATCTGAATGTGCGTGAGTACCTCCAAGACAAACTAAAAAGCGCGTCCGTTAGCCGTATCGATATCCATCGTCCGGCTCAAACTGCACGCATCACCATCCACACCGCTCGTCCAGGTATCGTTATCGGGAAGAAAGGTGAAGATGTTGAAAAACTGCGTCAGGACCTGACCAAGCAGATGGGTGTGCCTGTGCACATCAACATCGAAGAGATCCGCAAGCCGGAACTCGACGGTATGCTGGTAGCTCAGAGCGTAGCTCAGCAGCTGGAGCGTCGTGTGATGTTCCGTCGCGCCATGAAGCGCGCCGTACAGAACGCCATGCGCATTGGTGCCAAAGGCATCAAGATCCAGGTGAGCGGTCGTCTCGGCGGTGCTGAGATCGCACGTACTGAATGGTATCGCGAAGGTCGTGTGCCACTGCACACCCTGCGTGCCGATATCGACTATGCCACCTACGAAGCTCACACCACCTACGGTGTGATCGGTGTCAAGGTTTGGATCTTCAAAGGCGAAGTAATTGGTGGTCGCCAAGAAGAACTGAAACCACAAGCACCAGCGCCTCGTAAAAAAGCTGCTAAGTAAGGGGTACGCCAAATGTTGCAACCAAAGCGTACAAAATTCCGCAAGCAGATGACTGGCCACAACCGTGGTCTGGCACTGCGCGGTAGCAAGGTCAGCTTCGGCGAGTTCGCCCTGAAAGCTGTTGCTCGCGGTCGTCTCACCGCCCGCCAGATTGAGTCGGCACGTCGTGCTCTGACCCGTCACGTAAAACGTGGCGGTAAAATCTGGATCCGTGTGTTCCCGGACAAGCCGATCTCCAAGAAGCCTCTCGAAGTGCGGATGGGTAAAGGTAAAGGTTCCGTGGAATACTGGGTTGCCCAGATCCAGCCAGGCAAAGTCCTGTACGAGATCGAGGGTGTTTCTGAAGAGCTGGCGCGTGAGGCTTTCGCCCTGGCGGCTGCAAAGCTGCCTCTCGCCACCTCCTTTGTTAAGCGGACGGTGATGTGATGAAAGCGAATGAACTTCGTGAGAAATCAGCACAGCAACTGAACGAGCAACTGCTCGGCTTGCTGCGCGACCAGTTCAATCTGCGTATGCAGAAAGCAACTGGCCAGTTGGGGCAGTCGCACCTGCTCTCGCAAGTTAAGCGTGACATCGCTCGCGTGAAAACTGTGCTCAACCAGCAGGCAGGTAAGTGATCATGGCTGAAGCTGAAAAAACCGTCCGTACGCTGACTGGCCGTGTCGTCAGCGACAAGATGGACAAGACCATCACCGTTCTGATCGAGCGTCGCGTAAAGCACCCGATCTACGGTAAATACGTTAAGCGTTCGACTAAGCTGCACGCGCACGACGAAGCCAACCAGTGCAAGATCGGCGACAAGGTTTCCATCCGTGAAACCCGTCCGCTGGCCAAGACCAAGTCCTGGGCACTGGTTGAAGTTCTCGAACGCGCTGTTGAAGTCTAAGGGCTAAGGGTCGGAGAAATTTTATGATTCAGACTCAATCCATGCTCGATGTGGCCGATAACAGCGGCGCTCGTCGCGTCATGTGCATCAAGGTTCTCGGCGGTTCGCACCGTCGTTACGCCGGCATCGGTGACATCATCAAGGTAACCGTCAAGGAAGCAATTCCGCGCGGTAAAGTGAAGAAAGGCCAAGTGATGACTGCTGTTGTAGTCCGCACTCGCCACGGTGTCCGTCGTGCTGACGGCTCCATCATCCGCTTTGATGGCAATGCTGCTGTTCTGCTGAACAACAAGCAAGAGCCGATCGGCACCCGTATCTTTGGGCCAGTGACCCGTGAACTTCGTACCGAGAAGTTCATGAAGATCGTCTCGCTCGCCCCAGAAGTGCTGTAAGGAGATCCGACATGCAAAAGATTCGTCGTGACGACGAGATCATCGTGATCGCCGGCAAAGACAAAGGTAAGCGCGGTAAGGTGCTCAAGGTTCTCGCTGACGACCGTCTGGTCGTTGGTGGGATCAACCTGGTGAAGCGTCATACCAAGCCTAACCCGATGTCGGGCGTACAAGGCGGTATCGTCGAGAAAGAAGCGCCACTGCACGCTTCCAACGTCGCCATTTTCAACGGCGAAACCAACAAGGCTGACCGCGTTGGTTTCAAAGTAGAAGACGGCAAGAAAATTCGTGTCTTCAAGTCGACCCAAAAAGCGGTTGATGCTTGAACACTGCTAGGTAGAAGACCATGGCACGACTGAAAGAGATTTACCGGAAGGAAATTGCTCCCAAGCTTAAGGAAGAACTTAAGCTGGCGAACGTGATGGAAGTTCCGCGCGTTACCAAGATCACCCTGAACATGGGTCTGGGCGAAGCTGTCGGCGACAAAAAAGTCATCGAGCACGCTGTTGCTGACCTGGAGAAGATCACCGGTCAGAAAGCCGTTGTGACTTTCGCTCGGAAATCCATCGCGGGCTTCAAAGTCCGTGAGGGCTGGCCGATCGGCGTTAAAGTTACCCTGCGCCGTGATCGTATGTACGAATTCCTGGACCGCCTGCTGGCGATCTCCCTGCCTCGGGTTCGCGACTTCCGCGGCCTGAATGCCAAGTCCTTCGACGGTCGTGGCAACTACAGCATGGGCGTGAAAGAGCAGATCATCTTCCCGGAAATCGACTACGACAAGATCGATGCTCTGCGCGGTCTGGACATTACCCTGACCACCACTGCCAAGAACGATGACGAAGGCCGCGCTCTGCTGCGTGCTTTCAAATTCCCGTTCCGCAACTGATTGGAGTAGGAAAATGGCCAAGAAGAGCATGAAAAACCGTGAGCTGAAGCGTCAGCTCACTGTTGCCAAGTACGCCAAGAAGCGTGCCGAGCTGAAAGCGACCATCGTTAACCTGGAAGCAACTCCAGAAGAGCGTTTTGCCGCTGTCGTAGCTCTGCAGAAGCAGCCACGTGACGCCAGCGCTTCGCGCCTGCGTAACCGCTGCCGCATCACCGGTCGTCCACACGGCGTTTACCGCAAGTTCGGCCTCGGCCGTAACAAGCTGCGTGAAGCAGCAATGCGCGGCGACGTTCCAGGTCTGGTCAAGGCCAGCTGGTAAGACGTACCGGCAGCGTCCAGGTGGCGGGGGAGCAATCTTCCGACCACCGGTGACCTTGCAACGAAACAAGCCCCTTCTGGGGCTTGTTTCGTTTTTGGGAACTGTCTAGAATGACCGGCTCTCCTGAGCCCGGGTTTTTTGACCTGGCGATCTCAGGCGACTGTAGTAGCCGAGAGGCTAATTTTTCTTGTATCAGGAGCGTCTAGCCCATGAGTATGCAGGACCCGTTAGCGGACATGCTAACTCGCATCCGTAATGCCCAGATGGCTGAAAAGTCCGTCGTAAGCATGCCTTCCTCGACTCTGAAGGTTGCGGTTGCCAAAGTTCTGAAAGACGAAGGTTACATCGCTGGCTACCAGGTCAGCAGCGAAGTCAAGCCATCGCTTTCCATCGAGCTGAAATACTTCGAAGGCCGTCCGGTCATCGAGGAAGTCAAGCGCGTAAGTCGTCCAGGCCTGCGTCAGTACAAGTCCGTCGATGATCTGCCGAAAGTACGTGGCGGTCTGGGCGTGTCTATCGTCTCCACCAACAAGGGTGTGATGACTGATCGTGCTGCGCGCGCTGCCGGTGTCGGCGGCGAAGTTCTCTGCACAGTGTTCTAAGGGGGGATAAGCATGTCTCGCGTCGCTAAGAACCCCGTTAAGCTGCCATCGGGCGTCGAAGTCAAATTCGTCGGTCAGCAGCTTTCGGTGAAGGGTGCCAAGGGCACTCTCGAACTGAACGTTCACTCGTCGGTAGAAGTCGTTGAGGAAGCTGGTGAGCTGCGTTTCGCTGCTCGCAACGGCGATCAACAAACTCGCGCTATGGCCGGTACTACCCGTGCTTTGGTAAACAACATGGTCCAGGGCGTAAGCCAAGGCTTCGAGCGCAAGCTCCAGCTGGTCGGTGTTGGTTACAAAGCTCAGGCTAAAGGCACCGTGTTGAACCTGGCGCTCGGCTTCTCGCATCCAGTGGATTACGAATTGCCTGAGGGCATCACCGCTGAGACCCCAAGCCAGACCGATATCCTGATCAAGGGTATCGACAAGCAGCTGGTAGGTCAGGTGGCCGCTGAAATCCGCGGTTTCCGTCCGCCAGAGCCTTACAAAGGCAAGGGTGTGCGTTACGCGGACGAAGTCGTCCGTCGTAAAGAAGCCAAGAAGAAGTAGGGCCTAGCAAATGACCGACAAAAAAGTTACTCGACTGCGTCGCGCTCGCAAAGCACGCCTGAAAATGCACGAACTCGAAGTCGTGCGTCTCTGCGTGTTCCGCTCCTCGCAGCACATCTACGCCCAGGTCATTTCGGCCGACGGCAGCAAAGTCCTGGCCAGCGCCTCGACTTTGGACAAAGACCTGCGTGATGGCGCCACCGGCAACATCGACGCGGCCACTAAGGTTGGCAAGCTGGTAGCTGAGCGCGCGAAAGCCGCCGGTGTATCTCAAGTTGCCTTTGACCGTTCGGGCTTCAAGTACCATGGCCGCGTCAAAGCGCTGGCTGATGGTGCTCGTGAAGGCGGGCTGGAGTTCTAAGTTATGGCAAATAACGATCAAAAGCGCGACGAAGGCTACATCGAGAAGCTGGTTCAAGTTAACCGCGTTGCCAAAACCGTAAAAGGCGGCCGTATCTTCACTTTCACCGCGCTGACCGTGGTAGGTGATGGTAAAGGTCGTGTCGGCTTCGGCCGTGGCAAATCGCGCGAAGTACCAGCCGCGATCCAGAAAGCCATGGAAGCTGCTCGCCGCAACATGATTCAGGTTGACCTGAACGGCACCACCCTGCAGTACGCCACCAAGTCCGCCCACGGCGCGTCGAAGGTGTACATGCAGCCTGCCTCCGAAGGTACCGGTATCATCGCCGGTGGCGCAATGCGTGCCGTCCTGGAAGTTGCTGGCGTTCAGAACGTCCTGGCCAAGTGCTACGGCTCGACCAACCCGGTAAACGTGGTTCACGCCACTTTCAAGGGTCTGAAGGCTATGCAATCTCCTGAGTCCATTGCTGCCAAGCGCGGCAAGAGCGTTGAGGAGATCCGCTGATCATGGCTACCGTTAAAGTTACGTTGATCAAAAGCACCGCCGGCCGTCTCCCTAACCACAAACTGTGCGTTAAGGGTCTGGGTCTGCGTCGCATCGGTCACACTGTAGAAGTCCAGGATACTCCCGAGAACCGCGGGATGATCAACAAGGCTTACTACCTGCTGCGCGTCGAGGGTTAATCGATGAAACTCAATGATCTGAGTCCAGCGCCGGGTTCCCGTCGCGAGAAGCATCGTCCGGGTCGTGGTATCGGTAGCGGTTTGGGTAAGACTGGTGGCCGTGGTCACAAAGGTCAGACCTCCCGCTCCGGTGGCACCATCGCTCCAGGCTTTGAAGGCGGTCAACAGCCGCTGCACCGTCGTCTGCCGAAGTTCGGCTTCGTTTCCCTGAAAGCCATGGACCGCGCTGAAGTGCGTCTGTCCGAGCTGGCCAAAGTGGAAGGCGACGTTGTCACCGTGCAATCCCTGAAGGATGCCAACGTGATTAACCAGAACGTACAGCGCGTGAAAATCATGCTGTCGGGCGAAGTTACTCGCGCAGTCACCATCAAGGGTATCGCAGCCACCAAAGGTGCGCGTGCGGCTATCGAAGCAGCTGGCGGCAAGTTCGAGGAATAAATGGCTAAGCAAGGTGCTCTCTCTTCGCTCGGCAAAGGCGGGATGTCTGAACTCTGGGCTCGTCTGCGTTTTCTGTTCCTGGCGATCATCGTCTACCGGATAGGCGCGCACATCCCAGTTCCAGGTATCAACCCGGACCGGCTGGCGGAACTGTTTCGACAGAATGAGGGGACCATTCTTAGCTTGTTCAACATGTTTTCCGGCGGCGCGCTGGAACGGATGAGCATCTTTGCACTGGGGATCATGCCGTACATTTCGGCATCGATCATCATGCAGTTGATGACCGCCGTCAGCCCGCAGCTGGAGCAGTTGAAGAAGGAAGGTGAAGCTGGCCGTCGCAAGATCAGCCAGTACACCCGCTACGGCACCGTAATCCTGGCGCTGGTCCAGGCCATTGGCATGTCCATTGGCCTGGCCGGTCAGGGCGTGGCGTTTTCTGCAGACTTTGGCTTCCATTTCGTTGCGGTGTCCACGTTCGTGGCTGGCGCAATGTTCATGATGTGGCTGGGCGAGCAGATCACCGAGCGCGGTGTAGGCAACGGTATCTCGATGTTGATCTTCGCAGGTATCGTCGCCGGTCTTCCGAGAGCAATCGGGCAGTCTTTCGAGTCTGCGCGTACAGGCGATATCAACATTTTCGCCCTGGTCGCTATCGGTTTGCTGGCAGTAGCGATTATCGGTTTTGTGGTGTTCATTGAGCGTGGTCAGCGTCGTATCGCCGTTCACTACGCCAAGCGTCAGCAGGGCCGCAAGGTCTTCGCTGCGCAGACCAGCCACTTGCCGCTGAAAGTGAACATGGCGGGTGTCATTCCTGCCATTTTCGCGAGCAGCATCTTGCTGTTCCCGGCTTCGCTGGGTGCCTGGTTCGGTCAGTCCGAAGGTATGGGCTGGTTGCAGGACATCTCGCAGTCGATCGCTCCTGGTCAGCCGTTGAATATTCTGCTGTTTAGTGCAGGGATCATTTTCTTCTGCTTCTTCTATACGGCGTTGATGTTCAATCCGAAAGACGTAGCGGAGAACCTGAAGAAGTCCGGTGCCTTTATTCCGGGCATCCGTCCAGGCGAGCAGTCGGCGCGCTACATTGATGGCGTTCTGACCCGCTTGACCATGTTCGGTGCTCTTTATATGACGGCCGTGTGCCTGCTTCCCCAGTTCCTGGTGGTCGCGGCAAACGTTCCGTTCTACCTTGGCGGGACCTCGTTGCTGATTGTGGTAGTGGTTGTGATGGACTTCATGTCCCAAGTACAATCGCACCTCGTTTCGCACCAGTACGAATCCCTGATGAAGAAAGCCAACCTGAAAGGCTACGGTGGCAGCGGTCTGCTGCGCTGAGAGACCCTTAAGGTTCGAGGAGTTGGTGATGAAAGTTCGTGCATCGGTGAAAAAGCTGTGCCGTAACTGCAAAATTATTCGCCGCGAAGGTGTCGTTCGAGTAATTTGCAGTGCGGAACCACGTCACAAGCAGCGCCAAGGCTGAGTGTGATCTGCGCTTCAAACCCAGCAGCTAGTGTGCTGCTGGGTTGATTAATTGTTTCTACAGCGATATTATCTCGCGCCCTATTTCTTGGCTTCCGGGGCGTAGGTAGCTGTCAATTGGAGTCCCACTGAATGGCCCGTATTGCAGGCGTCAACATTCCAGATAACAAGCATACTGTTATCTCGCTGACCTACATCTATGGTGTTGGTCGCACTACTTCGCAGAAGATCTGCGAAGCTACTGGGGTCAACCCAGCCGCAAAGATCAAGGATCTGAGCGACGAGCAGGTTGAATCGCTGCGTACTGAAGTTGCGAAGTACATCACCGAAGGTGATCTGCGTCGTGACATCAACATGAAAATCAAGCGTTTGATGGACCTGGGTTGCTACCGCGGCCTGCGTCATCGTCGGGGTCTGCCAGTACGCGGTCAGCGTACCAAGACCAACGCGCGTACCCGTAAAGGTCCGCGTAAGCCGATCCGCAAGTAATCGCACCAGCGAATCGACAGGAATTTAGAAATGGCAAAACCTGCTGCTCGTCCTCGTAAAAAAGTCAAAAAGACAGTGGTTGATGGCATCGCCCACATCCACGCGTCTTTCAACAACACCATCGTGACCATCACCGATCGTCAAGGTAACGCTCTGTCCTGGGCTACCTCCGGCGGTTCGGGTTTCCGCGGTTCCCGCAAGTCCACCCCGTTCGCGGCTCAGGTAGCTGCTGAGCGTGCTGGTCAAGCTGCGCTGGAATACGGTCTGAAGAACCTCGACGTCAACGTCAAGGGTCCAGGTCCAGGTCGTGAGTCCGCTGTTCGTGCTCTGAACGGTTGTGGCTATAAGATCGCCAGCATCACCGACGTGACGCCAATCCCGCACAACGGGTGCCGTCCGCCGAAGAAGCGCCGCGTGTAATCAGGAGACAGATAAATGGCACGTTATATTGGTCCAAAATGCAAACTGTCTCGTCGTGAAGGCACCGACCTGTTCCTGAAGAGCGGCGTTCGCGCTCTGGAATCGAAGTGCAACATCGAAGCAGCCCCAGGTATCCACGGCCAGCGCCGTGGCCGTCAGTCCGACTACGGCACCCAGCTGCGTGAGAAGCAAAAAGTACGTCGCATCTACGGCGTTCTCGAGCGTCAGTTCAGCGGTTACTACAAGCAAGCAGCCTCCTCGAAAGGCGCTACTGGTGAGAACCTGCTGCAACTGCTCGAATGCCGTCTGGATAACGTCGTTTATCGCATGGGCTTTGGCGCTACTCGTGCCGAATCCCGTCAGCTGGTTTCGCACAAAGCGATCAGCGTTAACGGCAAGACTGTAAATATTCCATCCTACCAAGTTCGTCCGGGTGACGTGGTCGCAGTTCGCGAGAAATCGCTGAACCAGCTGCGCATTGTTCAAGCCCTTGAACTGTGCGCCCAGCGTGGCCGCGTTGAGTGGGTAGACGTGGATGCTGCCAAGAAGTCGGGCGTTTTCAAGAACGTTCCTGCTCGCAGCGACCTGTCCGCCGACATCAACGAAAGCCTGATTGTCGAGCTCTACTCCAAGTAAGGGCTAGAAAATAGGTGCATCCATGCAGATTTCGGTAAATGAGTTCCTGACGCCCCGCCACATTGATGTGCAGGTCGTCAGTCCAACCCGCGCTAAAATCACGCTCGAGCCTCTCGAGCGTGGCTTTGGCCATACCCTGGGCAACGCGCTGCGCCGCATCCTGTTGTCCTCCATGCCTGGCTGTGCAGTAGTCGAGGCCGAGATTGACGGCGTACTCCACGAGTACTCGGCAATCGAAGGTGTACAGGAAGACGTCATTGAAATCCTGTTGAACCTGAAAGGCCTGGCTATCAAACTGCACGGTCGTGACGAAGTTACGCTGACCTTGTCGAAAAAGGGTTCGGGGGTGGTTACCGCTGCCGATATTCAGCTGGATCATGATGTCGAGATCGTTAACCCCTATCACGTAATCGCTACCCTGGCGTCCCTCGGCGCCCTGAACATGACGATCACCGTAGATCGTGGTCTTGGTTATGAACCGGACGAGTCG
>NZ_JBIVXC010000043.1:0-8950 GCF_044769005.1 Pseudomonas sp. NPDC090755
CGGAAATCGACCATGCCGTCATTGATCAGCGCACCCACCTCCGAATTGCCGGTCACGTCCCAATGGCTGCTGCCATCGACCTTGACGTTGACCGGGTCGATGGTACCGGTCAGGCGGCTGTTGTCGAGCAGGTTCAGCCAGCCCGAGCTGCTGTCACGGAAGGCGATATCGCCGGTCAAGGTCGAGCGTTCGACGTTGGTCGTCAACTGGCTGCCGTTCTTCGCCTCCAGCAGCAACGTGCCGCTGGCCGCTTGCAGTGCAGTGTCCTTGATGGTCAACTGAGCGTTGGTGGCAGCGTCGGCCAGCACCAGACCGCTACCGCCCTCCAACACCGCCTTGTCGACGATCGCATGCATGCTGTCAGCACCCGACAGGCTCAGCACCGCCTTGTCGACCGCGCCGCCATGCCAGCCATCTTCCAGCCACAGGGTACCGCCCTTGAGCTGCAGGCCGCCGGCCAATTCCGAGCCCTGGTTCTTGGTGGAGTGCTCGATGTGCAAACCGCCCGCCCCTTGCTTGATGACCGAGCCTGCGCCCAACATGCTCAAGCCGGTGCTGTACATACCGTCCTGACCAATGGCACCCGAGTAGTCATACACCAGGTCACCGTCGGTTATCACCCCGGCTGCACCTGAGGCGGTCAAGGTTCCGTCGATGAGGCGCGTCGTGCCGGTGAGAAGGGCGCCATACCTGACGCTGAGTGACCCGCGATTGATGGTGGTGTCATGAGCAGAATCACCCTCTTCAGCTACAACGAAAGAACCACCCTTCTCAATTAATACGTTATCGGCTTGATGGGTAATGGCATTGATGTAGAAGCTACCCAATGAGTTGGTGCCGGACACGTTGGCATCGGTAGATGCAACAAGAATCCCTCCCACCTCTTGATTAACAAGCGAGGAATATGACCCAACACCTGCCAGAAGCTTTCCTCCCGAGCGGAGGGTCGTACCTTCGCTAGTCCCTCCGTCATAGACAACTTGCAGCCCCCTATCATTTACCGTGGTGGCGTGGGCCTGGCCACCGAATATTTGTTGCTGACCACCGCTATTGATTATTGACTCAGTCGCATATCCATTATCGAGTACCTGCAAGCCACCCTCATTAATAGTGGTTTTATGCGTCCACCCGTTGCGAATTTTTTGCTGCCCACCGTTATTGATCGTGGCATCAACAGCATGAGCAAAAGTACCATCGACAGCCTGTAGACCACCGTTAATAATGGTTGCGCTTGCCGAACCGTTGACTAGGCTTTGCTTACCACCGACATTAATTGTGGTCTCGCTTGCGCTAGCAGCCTCACCATCGACAACCTGTAAGCCACCGTCATTAATAATTGTTGTATTTGCTAAACCATTGAGAATGCTTTGCTGCCCACCGCTATTGATCGTAGTATCGCTCACGATAGCGGCATCACCATCAACAACCTGCGCACCATCACCGTTAATAACGGAATGACCGGCCACGCCGTTGCTTTGCACTAACTGCGTCCCGCCACTATTGACAGTGGCACCTCGGAGTTCACCGCCGGACCCAACTGCCTGCACGCCGCCATCCTGAATGATGGAATTACTGGCGATACCTCCGCTGACAACGCCTTGCATACCTCCAGAATTGATGAGCGTGTTGTTGGCAACACCTCCAGCAACATACTGCCTCCCCCCCATGTTGACCACCGCGCGGTCAGCCAGCCCAGCCTCAAACACTTGCTGCACACCACCCTCATTGACAATGGCGCTATTGGCGACACCATCAATAGCTACTTCCTGTTGGCCACCATTATTAATCGTGGTGTCATTGCTCACCCCACCATAAGCAACACCCTGCCTGCCACCATCTATAACAGTAGCTTTATTAGTAACACCACCCCTGTTCACTTGGTAGCCACCACTAATGATGCTTGTGTCATTAGCCACGCCACCGATTTCCACGAACTGTTGCGCATCCACTATTTCGCCCGTTACCGTCTCGGTAACGTTACTCGTAAACGCTGCCATTGCTGGCGGAACAACTGCACCAGATGCAAGTAAAAGTGTTGCCACCTTGACGGTATTGATTGTCGCCCCCTTGCCGCGCGCCTTGCTGATTTCTGAAACAGCTACCCAGGCGCTCAACCGAAAACTCCAGACGAGCCGATATATATGATTAATTCCCGACGCCTTCATCTAAATTCACGCTCGAATTTTAACTAGCTACTTGCCATTCCTTTCCTAAAAACCAGCGAATTCCCAATAACCCACTGCAGACCTGGACACCCCTGACCATAAGCACCCAACCTGGACAGGGCTTGAGCGACAGCGGAAATCAAGAATCCCTTGGAGAATATTGAAATTAATCGGTAAAAAATAATTGACGTTTGCGTCGATTTTTTTGACATTTAGCGACACCCAAGTGAGTGCCCGCTGTTTTTTATCCGCCAGCAGAAAAAACCAGCCATCAGCATCGACTTGAGACTTGAGGGCTCATGGCTTTTGCAAGGCAGTACAGGTTCACCCTGGCTGGCAACAGCAATCAGACCTGTCTACAGCGAAGCGACGCAAGCCCGCTCACTCCTCCTCGGTAAGCACTTTTACCCGGCCAGCATGCACCGCGTTGACCAGTTGCTCATGGTCCCGCTCCGTCTGATCGGCATAGCACAGAGCAAAGTCTCCCAGCGCCTCGTCGAACGCATCACTCTTTCCCAGGTAACCGGCGATGGTCGCGGAGTCGCCAGACTTGGCATGGGCTCGTGCGAGGGTCAGGCCGCAAAAGTCTGCATAACGCTCCAGCTGCAGGGCATTAATGTTTTCAAGCGGTACCGACAGCTTCATGTCACGCAGTTGGCGTACGAAAAAATCATACCCGGCGCGCCCGCGCGTCCAACCCAGAAAGATGTCACTTGAAGACTGCATCAGACGCTGCCCCATCACGACCCTTTGCCCTTGGTTCATGTACTGGCTTTTGCCCGCATAAGGCTCCAGCACCGAACGGCATGACTCCTTGAACTGCAGGATCAGCGGATGGTTCTCTTCGGAAAACAGCAACGCAACGTAGCAACGCGTCCCGACACTTCCGATACCAACGACCTTGAGTGCGACATCCACCAACTGATAGCGATCGAGCAACAGGCGGCGCTCATCGGAAAGGCTCTGGCGGTAGTCAATCAGGCCCTGTCTGGCACGGTCCATGAAGCCCGGATCGGTGACATGCTGAATCACCGGCGGCTGATCCACGATACGCGGCTGACCCGCGACAAGCTCAGCGATCTTGGGAAAGACACTTTCCATTACCCGCTCACGGGCACGGTCGAACAATTGCTGGCGAAACTTGCGCGCCTTGGCGTCAGGCGCCGACTCCAGCAATGTCTGAGCGTCAAGGCGCGAGTACCAGACCTCCAGAGGGTTCATCTTCGAATAACGGCGCAGATGTTCACGGTAGGCTCGCGCGCAGGCGATGGCGATTTCACGGGCACGGGGATCAGCAGCGCCGCCGTCACGCGCGGCCACGGCAAAACTCGCGACCAGGCGCTTGACGTCCCACTCCCAGGGTGCCGGCAGGGTTTCGTCGAAGTCGTTGAGGTCGAATACCAGGTTGCGCTCGGGTGTAGCGAACAGGCCAAAATTGAGCAAATGGCAGTCACCGCACGCCTGCACCTTCACACCAATATCCGGCCCCCTGGCCAGATCATGTGCCATCAGTGCCGCCGAACCGCGCAAGAAGGTAAAAGGGCTTCGCAGCATGCGCCCATAGCGGATAGGTACCAATTCCTGAAGACGGTCTCGGTTGGACGTTTCCAGTATGGCAATGACGTCGCGCGGTTTGGATGACCTCCACTTGGCATGTTCTTCGCGAGGAACCTGCTCACGCAATCGCTTACCGTGGGCTACGCGCTCCTCACGAGAGCGAAATGCCGTAGTCGATTCGTTTTTGCTGGATTTCTCGGTGGAAGAGTGCCTGTGAGAAGCCATGATGTTGTCATCACCTGTTCGCTACCAAGAGACGATACGGAGTGTCGACAGCTCGTTCCCGGTCCATCACGCGTAGGGCCTTGCGTCGACCTTCCCTACTCTTCACGGTAGTTCAACTCTATCTCTTTGCACCACGCCGCCCTGGTGATAAGCCGCACAGGCGAGCAAGCGGTTTCGCTATCGTTGCCGACCGACTCCCTGATATACCGGCCCCCGCGCAGAACCGAGGAACAGCAAAGTCCATGTAATAATACCGACGAAGCCAAAAACCAGGTCGTTAAATATCAAAAACAAGTCAGCGCAAGTCAATTCCCGTTTTAGCGCCCAAGATAATATAGCTTGGGCCGTGGCTCACCCGTGTACTGCCGAGAAATTGAAGTTCCCTCATTTGAAAGGATATCCCATGAAGCGATTACCTGATTTCAAGAAAGTAGTCACCTGCCATGATGCTGAAGGTCGTGCCATTGTCTTTTCCTGTGGCCCGACGACGCACAGCGTTCCGATCAAGGCCGTGCCAGGCATGACATTCCATGAAATCTGGAACAGCACAGCCTGCCCCGTGCCTCTGGATAACAGCGACGACCCTACTGCCCAACCCTTGAAGCTGAGCCCACTCCCGCAGGGAAGCGTCATCCGTGTAGTCGACTTCCCTCCAGACACTGTTCAGAATCAGGTCAGCGCAGAAGACGTCGCTGCTGCACTTGCGCAAGTGGGTGAAACCCATTCCAGCCATCACACCACCGGCACCCAACACAAACTCATGCATCGAACCGAGACCCTGGACTACGGCATCGTCATGGAGGGCGAGCTGTGGCTGGTGCTTGATGATGGCGAAGTTCATCTCAAACGTGGCGACATTGTAGTGCAACGTGGCACCAATCATGCCTGGAGCAATCGTACCGACGCCATGGCGCGGATGATTTTTGTATTGTTGGATGGTCGCTATGCCGAAAACATTCAAAAACTTCTGCAATAAATAACCGGCTCTGCAGCGCCCGTGACGTAAACATAGCCACGAACCACTGCCTACCCGCCCAGGTGCCCTCTGGAGCGGGCTTGGCCACGCGATCAAAGGTTGCGACGAATACCTCACAACCTTTGAACCTGGCGATAACTGCTTTAAGTCAGTTATCTTTAATTTTCTCAAAAGACAAATGCATGTCGGAGGCCCAGCCATCCAGTACTGCTTTGACATCAGCGGCCTTCATCACTTGAGATGAGTTGGCTAACGTCTTACCCGCGCCCTTACGAACAACCTTCGCAACTACTCGCCCATCAGTTGCATCGACGAACTCGGCTTCCGTTGCAATATTGGTGTCCTGATCGCGGATACCCGTCGCAGCGCTAATTCCCGCCGCGACCAGCGCAATTGGAATCACCTCATAAACATGCAAGCCTTGTGTCTTTGCACTCACAGCCGTAATAGCAGGCCTGACGATCAAGGTGCCGGCACTCGGTGTCATGACAATCGGTAGTGTTTTAGAAAATTCGCGATTCAGTGCCTGGTCGTAATATCCTGCTATTCCGTCCAACGTCATCTGCGGAACCGTTGCTGAAGCCTGGGGCTTTGGGTAGAACTGACTTGGCTCTATGTACAGCCTCTTATATTTTGACGCATCAACACCTGGCTGTATCCAGCGCATGACTACAGCCCCTGAAGGCGACTTTGTTTCTGCAAGGCCATTATAATCGCTGAGAAAACCTGAATATTGCTCAGGGTTAACGACCTTGCTGGTACACCCTCCCTGGAAAAGCATACTCGCACAAACCAACAGCGCCCCGGCTTTAAAATTCACAATAGAATCCACAGTCAATGTCCATTATCAGGAAGTAGAAAAATATTGAACAGCTCAGCTTTGTACTAAGAGGAAATTTACGAGGCACAGGGCCCGTCCGCCCCAGGGGCTCATGTCAAAAAAACGCCCCTAAGAAGGTGAGCAGAAGACCGGGTGGCCGGTTTGCGAGCGTTTCGCGCTCGATCGCGGGACAAGCCCGCTCCCGCAAAAATGGTCACACGCACTTTAGGTACAAAACCTGGTGGTAGCCTAGCTCTTGATCATCACGCAAATTGTTCGCGGGCTGATGATCGGAATGGTTCCTGCCCCTTGCTTCGCGGCCAGCCACATTCGAGCTCGATCTACATTGATACGCCCGCCGCTTACATCGAACAAGGTGAGAGCCGCCCTGCTGACTCGATAGTGCCCACACTCCGGGCACGCAAGTTCCTCATAGTCACTGCCAGTATCCACCGCCAGAGCAGGTAGTTCACAGATCAAGCACTGCATCGCCAACTCCTTCAGCTGATCGCGCAACCGCAGTCGGACGCTTCGAAGCATCCAATGCCTATGGGAAACCGATTCAGCCACATCGAGAAGAGGGTCGCCCAGCACCAGAAGGTTAGCCGCCAGCCCGCTGCCCCTTGCGTGCCAGCGCTCGCCTGCAAGCGCTGGCACAAGGCTCAATCGGTGCCGTATTTTGGCGATCGTGGGCCGAACAGCAATCCAGCCGGTTTGCCAGCCGAAAGGAGGCGCGCGCTTGTAATGCCGGCAATGGGGTAACCAGAGTCTTCCATCGAGCTGTTGATGATCTGCTTCACAGCAGCGGTGATCAGCATGCCGACCAGACCACCGTTGTTGCCGTTGTTGCCGTTGTTGCCTTCCTCGCTGGACGCCGTCGCGGTACCCGTCCACAAACTGGTGCCGCTCTTGAGGTCGACCAACCTGGCGCTGGCGGTAACGATGGTGGCGCTGCTAATCACCCTATACGAGGTACCATACTCCCTGACCGTGATGTAGAGACCGGTATCAGCACCGTAGATTTCCCGAAGTTTGGCCGGGGATACCTGATGAACATCTCCAGCGTTGCCCAGACCATTTTGTCGAAACGTTTCGTCCGCCAGCGCCACCGGAACTACGTAGTAGCCAGCTTCGGCGAGCGGGAAGGTCACCTGAGACAGCAGGCTGTAGGTCGCCTTTACATCAAGCGACTCGTTCAGCGGTGGCAAAACCAGGATAGAGCGTGGCTTGGCTTGCTTGAATGCCGAATAGTCGACACTCTTGGTCGACGCACAGCCAGCGAGCAGAGTCAGCAAAGAAGCCCCCATGAGCAGCCGGGTAAAGCCGATACGTGTCAATTGGCACCTCCGCGGGTGTTCTTCAGGAGAAAGTCCATGTAAGGGGCTGACTCAGGGAACAACGCCTTCTCAGCCTCGAACTCGCGAGCCATCTGGTCTCCCTTACCCAGGCTGGAGTAGAGAAGCCCGAGCTGGGCGTGGTAGCCCGGTGGAACCGCTCCATTCTTTGCCTTGATCTTCTGCAGGTCAGCCTCCAGCGCCTGGAGTTGAGCCTCTTTCGACTCGCCCTTGAAGTACTCGTGGACCTGCTCCTGATAACCCTCCCACTGGTACAGCGTTCTTGGTGTACTGCAGCCCGCAAGCACCAGGCTTCCCAGCAGCACTGCCGTCCATGCGGCTGAACTATCCATTTTTATTGTCACGCCGTAGCCCCCTTTTGCCTCAGTTCTGCGGCTTCCAGGCGCCGCTTTCGAATGCATTTGCCAGCTTGTTCACCGCTTCCCGCATGGCCAGGTCGAGAACCTTGCCGTTGAGCGTGGAGTCGTAGCTGGCGGTACCGCCGAATCCAATGATTTCTCGGTTCGAGAGTGCGTATTCGCCAGCCCCCTGGCTCGAATAAATGACCTCGGAGGTGGAAATATTGACAACGTTCAGCGCCACCTTGGCGTAGGCCACCTGAGTTTTGCCGCGCCCGAGAATGCCGAACAATTGGCGGTCACCCACCTCCTTGCGGCCAAACTCGGTGACATCGCCGGTCACCACATAGTCCGCCCCCATCAGACGCTGGCCCTGGCCCTTGATGACGGACTCCTGCTGGATCTCGTTCATGTTGTCGCGATCCAGCACGCTGAAGCGGTGGGTCTGCTGCAAATGGGTTATGAGGATGGTCTTGGCTTGACCACCAAGTCGATCAACTCCATCGGAGAAAATGCCGCGCATATAACTGGAGCGATTGTCGAACTTGCCGACTGCGATGGGCGAACGCACACCGCTGTAGGGGCGATTGACACTCTCGATCTGTTGTATCGGCAATGCGGTAGAAGTCTCTGTGGCACAACCTGACAGGCCCACCATGCTGATAGCCGCAAGGACCGGCAGGACTGCACATCTTATTCTGGTTATCATGTAACTTTCCTTGAAAGAACAGACTATTTGCGCTTGGTTCTACAGGCAAACAGTCAACTGGAATTACTCTACGCAGGATGGCGCAAGGTCATCAGCCATGATTGCGCCCAACAAACCGAAAAATGCGAATACAGAAATCGAAAATTTTATTTTCAAGCTGTGGCACACCACACCATGCAGCTGCACATTCTCTACTTAATTAAGTTAATTTAATTGGCAAATCATGACCAACAATTAACTTTTCGCGACACTCAGATCAACTCAAATCCTCGAAACGAATGGAGTTCACTCATAAGCGCTCTAAGCGACTGTACAGCCTGGAAGATCGAGAAACGGCCCAGGCTGCATCAGCCAGAGCCCTGGCAGGAGCTCTGACTGATCAAGATGTTTTACCAGAGGTACCGATAACCCACCGTCACCGCGTAAGGCTGCTCGATATCGCTGCCAGTGGCGTACTCCACGTCCAGCGAAATCTTGCTGCGCTCGCTCACCTGCAGCACCCCGCCCGCGCCGACCTCGGTGCGGTTGCCCGGCAGTTCGCTGGCAAGCGAATGGCCATTGACCCGCACCTCACTGTCACCGGCGTGCTCGGCGACGTAGGACGCCTTCACATAAGGCTGCGCCCGCATGCCGCCGGACAACTCCAGCTCACGCCCCAGCAGTGCGCCGGCACGGCTCTGCAGTGAATCGACCGCATCCGACTCCACGCGCAGGCCGTTGCTCGCGGTATAGCTGCCGCCCTCGGTGTGGGTGGCGGTAATCTCCAGTTGTGGCTCGACGAACCAGCCTTTGTTCAGCTGGATGC
>NZ_JBIVXC010000044.1:0-6592 GCF_044769005.1 Pseudomonas sp. NPDC090755
CACCGGAGCGAAGGGACCCGGAGCGCAGCGTAGGGCCGGATGCAGGAGCGAGCGGTTTTGCCTACTTTTTCCAAGAAAAAAGTAGGCCGCCGTAAAGGCGGAAGGCGCCGGCAGCATCACCACAAGAAATGGATAAGCACACAGCCCCCAAAAAAACAGGCAAGGCGCGCACATGCGCACCTTGCCTGCCGGGAGAGCACTCAGGCCGGGTGGTTCTGCTTGAGCAGCCGCGCCTTGGCGATGAGCGCCGCCCTCTCCTCCTCACTCATGGCATCCAGACGCAGGCGCGCCTGGGCCAGGCGCTCGAACTGGCCGGCCTGCGGCTCCACCTTGAGCAGGGCCGCCGCCAGCTCGGCAGCGCTGGGATGATCGAAGACGATGGCCGGAGGTATATCCCCCTGCAACAACTTCCGAACAGCCGCCACCAACTTGATCACCAGCAGCGAATGACCGCCTGCGGCGAAGAAGTCCTGCTCGACCCCCAGCGACGGATTACCGAGCAACTGCCCCATGCGCTCGACCAGCCAGCGCTCCAGCGCCGTGGCAGCCTCCCGCGACTCACCCTGCGCTGCTGCCGCCAGATTACCGAGCAACGCCTGTCGGTCGACCTTGCCGTTGACCAGCCGCGGCCACTGCGCCAACACCAGCACCCGCGCCGGCACCAGCGCTGAAGGCAGACGCTCGCGCAACAGTGCCAGCAACCGCACAGCGCTGTCGGAAGCTGTCGTGGTGACGAACGCCAGCAGCTCATCCTGATGGGCCAGCACCAACGCGTCGCCGACCTGCCCATGCTCACGTAGGCACTGCTCGATCTCCGCAGGCTCGACGCGAATGCCACGCACCTTGATCTGCTGGTCGACGCGCCCCAACAGCTCAATCCCGCCTTCAGCCCGATAACGTGCCCGGTCACCGCTGCGGTACAGGCGCTCGCCCGGGTTGAACGGATCGTCGATGAAGGCCTGGGCGGTCTGTTCGGCCAGGTCCAGGTAACCGGCGCTCACCTGCTCGCCGCCGATGTACAACTCACCCTCGATGCCGCTGGGCAGCAACCGGCGCTGTTCATCCAGGACATACACCCGGTTGTTGGCCAGCACCCGGGTCAACGGCACCTGGCCCTCGGCGGCGCTGATGCGGTGAATCATCACCCCTACGGTGGTTTCGGTCGGACCATAGTGGTTGAACAGTCGCACCTGGGGACGCAGTTGCAGGATGTGTTCGAGCAGGGCCTGGCTGGGCGCCTCGCCGCCGAGCACCAGGGTCTGCGGCAAGACCGGCGCACGGGCGTCGAGCAAGGCGGCCAGGTGCGACGGGACGATCTTCAGGCAGTCGATGCCCTGCTCGTCGATGAACCGGGCAAAGGCGTCGCCATCCTGCATGGTGGCGTCGTCGGCGACATGCAACGTCGCCCCCTGGTACAGCGCACCGAACAGGCTGGTATGGCCCAGGTCGGCAGCCACGCTGGAGCCGAAGGCAAAGTGACGGCACTGCTCAAGTGCCAGGGCTTCGCTGGCCGCAGCCACGTAGTTGGCCAGCTGCCGGTGCCCGATCACCACGCCTTTGGGCGTACCCGACGAGCCGGAAGTGAAGAGTACGTAGGCCGCATCGCTGCCTTGCACCTCCATCGGCTGCAGCGGATGTTCACATTGCAGCGCCTGCCCGAGGTCCAGCAGCGGCGCCGGGGCCCGGGACACACCAGCGATCGCCTGCGCATCGCCCAGCACACACTTGACCTGCGCCTGCTCGATGATCTGTACCTGCCGCTGGACCGGCCACTGCCTGTCCAGTGCCACGTAAGCAGCACCACAGCGCCAGGTAGCGAGCATGGCGATGATCCAGTCGGCACTGCGTGGTAATGCCAGGGCCACGCGGTCACCGCGAACCACCCCGGCCGCCTGCAGGTACGCCGCCACCCGCTCGGCCTGCGCCAGCAACTGGCCGTAGGACCAGTGCCGATCGCCATCAACCAGCGCCACGGCCTGCGGCTGCAGGCGCGCCTGCTCAGCGATGGCCCGGGGCAACAGCACGGCGGCGTGCGCCAGTGGCCCCGCGCTGGAATGCGCCAGCAGGCGCTGCTGCTCATCGGCGCCCAGCAGGTGCAGGGTGTCGAAGCTTGCCTGTGGCTGCTCGATCAGTTGTTCAAGCAGGGTCCGGTACTGCACCAGCAGCGCCTGCATGGCGGCAGGCGATGCGCAGGACTGCGGGTAATCCAGGTTCAGTTCGAGCAACTGGCCGGCGTCGTCGATGACCGCCTGCAGGCTCAAGCCCTGAGGTTCGGTCCGGGCTGCGAGCAAGCGGGCATTCCAGCCCTGGCCGCCAGCCGGCTGCACGTGATACTGGAACGGCTGCCACAAGGGGCTGGCGGGTGCCGGGCAGTACTCCTGCCAGGTGATGTGTTCATCCAGGTCAGTGGCCAGGCGCGTCAGCCAGGCAGTGAAGGACTCCCGGGCATCGATCCGCAGGTTCAACGGCAGGACCTGACTGAACACACCGGCGCAGTCGGCGAAGTACTCGTAGTCTTCCCGGCCGTCATGCTGCCAGGCGACGGTGAGCGCCATGCGGCCGCTGACCCGGGCCAGCAGCCAGTACCAGGCGGCCTGCAACACCCGCTGGGGCGACTGTTCCAGGCGCGCGGCCAGTTCGGCAATGCCGCCGAATCCGGCAAGACTCGCCACCGCCCCCACGCCCCGGGCCTCGGCCATGGCCAGCCCGTTGCTCACCTGCGCCTGCCCCAGCTGATGCTGCCACCAGTGCCGGGCCGTGTCGGCGTCCTCGTCCTGGGCCACTTCGGCGCGCCACTCCAGGTACTGGCCGAAGCTGGCTTCGTCGTCCTCCAGAACGCGCGCCTGCGGCCAGGCGGCAAGCAACTGACGATAGAGCAGCGTCAGGCTCGCCTCGTCGCAACTGCAGGCGGCGACTGTCAGCGCCAGCACAACACCTTGAGGCCCGCGCCAGGCACCGAGGCGCAACAGCGGCCCCTGGAGGTCGAACGGTTGCTGCAACCAGGCCTGCAGACCCGCCTCATCGACCTCCCCCTCCTGCCACTGCAGCGACGCAACGTCGACCGGCAGGAAGTGCTGGCGCAAACCACGATAACCGGCCACTTCCGTCAGACGCAGCCCCAGCGCCGGCTGGTTGCCCAGCACCTGCACCAGGGTCTGCTGCAGGCGCGCCATTTCCGGCGTGCCGGCGATGTTCACCACCAGGGTATGAGCCGCCGTCGCCCAGGTGGCCGGCCCTTGCGGCAGGCGCGCAGCCTGCTGCGGGCTCAGCGCCATACCGGTGTCAACGGCCTGCGGTAGCAATGTGCTCATGCGTCGATTGTCTCCTTGTCCGGCGATGGATCGTTCACCCGCTCAAGGGCCAGGCTTGTGCGCTCCACCATGTCACCCATGGCCACCACGATCTTGCGCGGCCCCTCGTACGGGTCGCGGGCGTGGGCCACGAGCATGTTGTCCAGCAGAATGATGTCGCCCTTCCTCCAGTCGAAGCGCACCGCACAGGCTTCGTACAGTTCGCCGATCACCTGCAGGTCGGATTCGGCAATCGGGCTGCCATCTCCGTAGTAAACGTTTCGCGGCAGGCGATCATTACCGAACAGGGCCAACAAATCGTCACGCACGTCGGCGTCGAGCCAGAACGGGTGATGCAGCTGCACCTGGTTGAAGAACGAATGCTCGCCGGTGTGCGGATGGCGGATGATCGCCGGGCACCAGGTACGGATCTGCAGGGCATCATCGTCCAGCCACGACCACTGGATGCCGCTTTCACGGCAGCGCGCCTCGACCTCGGCGCGCTCCTCGGTCTTGAAGAAATGCTGCCATGGCACATCGAGGTTGCCGGTGAAGGTGCGCACGTACAGCAGCCCTTTGTGCTCCAGGGTCTGGCGCAGCGGCTCGGGCAACTTGCGGTACATGTCCCGGCAATCGACCACCGGCGTCGCACCGCCCACTGGCGAAGGCAGCTCGCAGTAGAACATCTGCTTGCGCGGCCAGCGGTCCTGGTGCGAGCTCTCGTTGTGGAACAGGATCATCTTCTGCTCGGGGTACGGCGTGGAGCGGTAGGTGTTCTTGCCGCCCTCCTTCTTCGGCAGGTCGCCGTACTGCCCGTACAGGCCCGGCTGCACCGCCTCGGCAAAGGCCTCGAAGCCCTCGATGCCATTGACCTCGAAGCCACGGAACAGGATGCCGGCATGCTCGACCAGCTGACGTTCGATGGCCTGGCGATGCTCATGGACCCACTGCACCAGGTCGACCCCCGGATCGGCAGGTTCGATCACCAGCGGAAAGCTTTGCCCCGCCAGCAAGCAATACTCGCGCACGCTGGCGGTGGCGGGACGGGTAGCGGCCTTGCCCTTGGTGAGGAACTTGCCGAGCTTGTCCTTTTTGCCCGGGTTGCCCGGTGGCACTGCACTGGCGGCTAGGGCCATGTCGATATCTCCCACTGTGGCTGCCTGATCGGCAGTAATCTGTTCAAGGATGGCGATCCAGGCCTTCACGAAGGATTCGATGGTTTCTTGTTTGAACAGCGCGGCCGCGTACTGCCAGGTGCCGCTCAGGCACTCGCCCTGCTCGCTCATGAACAAAGCCATGTCGAACTTGCTGTGCACCTGGGTCAGCGGCAGTTCTTCCACCTCGATACCGCTCAGGCGGGTGGCACGGGCCGGCAGGTTGTTCATCACGAACAGCACCTGCACCAGCGGGTTCATGCCCGGCAGGCGCGGCGTGCCGGCAGCCTCGACGATCTGGTCGAACGGCAGGTCCTGGTGCTCGAGGGCCTCCAGGGTGATGCCGCGCATCGCCGCCAGGCGCTCGCGGTAGCTGGCCGTGGCCGGGAACTGCGAGCGCAGCGGCAGGACGTTGACGAAGAAGCCGATCAGCCCTTCCAGTTCCGGTTGGTGGCGACCGGCGATGTCGGCGCCGATGACCAGGTCGTCGCTGCCGCACAGGCGGTGCAGGAACAGGCTGAACGCCGTCAGCAAGGCTACGTAAGGCGTCACCCCGGCCTCACGGGCCATGACCTGGATGCGCTGGCTCAACGGTGCGGGCAGTTCGAACGACACCAGCCCGCCTTCCTGGCTCGCACGGGGCGGCCGCGGGCAGTCCAGCGGCAAGGCCAGTTGACCGCCGAAACCTGCCAGGCGCTGGCGCCAGTAGTCCGCCTGTTGGCCAAGCACGCCGCTGTCCTGCAACTGTGTCTGCCAGCATGCGTAGTCGGCGTACTGGATCGGCAGCGGCGCCAGCGCGGGTGCCTGGCCTTGCTTGAGCTGGCCGTAGAGGGTCACCAGCTCGTTGACCAGCACACCCATGGACCAGCCATCGGAGATGATGTGGTGCATGGAGAACAGCAGCACATGCTCGTCGGCGGCCAGGCGCAGGATCCGTGCACGCCACAGCGGTGCCTGTTGCAGATCGATGGCCAGGCTGGCGTTGGCCAGGGCCGCTTCGGCCACCTGGGCTTCCTGCTGCGCGCGATCCAGCGTCGACAGGTCGACCAGCGGCACATTCAGGTCGATGTGCGGGTGGATCAGCGCCAGCGGGTCGCCTTCATCATCCTGCAGGTAGGCGGTGCGCAGTACGTCATGACGCTCGACGATCAACGCCAGGCTGTGCAGCAGGTGCTCGACCGACAGCTCACCGTGCAAGCGCAGGGCCAGCGGCATGCCATAGGCGGCGCTGCCACCGGCCAGTTGCTCGACCACCCACAGCCGGCGCTGGGCCAGTGACAGCGGCGCCTGGCCGGTGAATGCCCGGGATTGCAGGCGTGGGTAGTGCCCGGCCTTGGGTGCCTGTTGCGCCACCAAGTGCGCGGCCAGGTCTGCCAGTTGCGGATGGTTGAACAGGTCGCGCAACTGCACCGCCACCGGCAGGCTGTCGCGGCAGCGGGCAACCACCTGGGTCGCCAGCAGCGAATGGCCGCCGAGCTCGAAGAAGTGGTCATCGCGACCGACCTGCTCGACGCCCAGCACCTCCTGCCAGATCGCCGCCAGTTGCTGCTCGATCTCGCCAACCGGCGCCACGTAGGCTTGCTGCGCCTGCGCTGCGTCCGGACGCGGCAGGGCCTTGCGGTCGAGCTTGCCGTTGGCGGTCAGTGGCAGCACGGCGAGGAACTGCCAGTGCGCCGGGACCATGTAGTCCGGCAGGTCGGCCTTGAGTTGCGTTTGCAGGATTTCACGCAGACCGCCCTGCGCCACGCTCGGCACCACATAGGCCAGCAGGCGGCCATCCTCGGCCAGCACCACGGCTTCGCGGACCTGCGCCATGGCTTGCAGACGGGCTTCGATCTCGCCCAGTTCGATACGGAAGCCGCGGATCTTCACCTGCTGGTCCATACGCCCGATGTACTCCACCGCGCCATCGGCGCAGTAGCGGGCCAGGTCGCCGGTGCGGTACAGGCGACCGCCATTGCCGCCAAACGGGTCGGGGATGAAGCGCGCCCCGCTGAGGTCGCCCCGGTTCAGGTAACCCCGGGCCAGGCCGTCGCGGCCGACATAGAGCTCGCCGACGCAACCCGCCGGCACCGGGTTCAGCTCGGCATCCAGCACATACCAGGACAGGTCGGGGATCGGCAGGCCGATAGGGCTGGCCGCACCATT
>NZ_JBIVXC010000045.1:0-116 GCF_044769005.1 Pseudomonas sp. NPDC090755
GGGGAAAAACTGTTCTACTCCAACGACAACGGCGCCACCTGGATCGACGTCACCTCGGCCGTCAACGGCACCGCCGTCAGCTACGTCGACGACGCGCTGACCAGCAGCACCACGGT
>NZ_JBIVXC010000045.1:215-4978 GCF_044769005.1 Pseudomonas sp. NPDC090755
CGACCGTCACCGTGAGCATCGACAGCATCAGCACCGACAGCGGCGTGATGGGTGACTTCATCACCAACGACGCCGACGGCCTGACCGTCAATGCCAGCCTGTCGGCCGCCTTGGGCGCCGGGGAAAAACTGTTCTACTCGAACGACAACGGCGCCACCTGGATCGACGTCACCTCGGCCGTCAACGGCACCGCCGTCAGCTACGTCGACGACGCGCTGACCAGCAGCACCACGGTGCAGTTCCGCGTGGTCGACGCCGCCGGCAACACCGGTAGCCTGGCCAGCCAGGCCATCGTCATTGACAATAGCTTCCCGACCGTCACCGTGAGCATCGACAGCATCAGCACCGACAGCGGCGTGATGGGTGACTTCATCACCAACGACGCCGACGGCCTGACCGTCAATGCCAACCTCTCGGCCGCCTTGGGCGCTGGGGAAAAACTGTTTTACTCCAACGACAACGGCGCGACCTGGATCGACGTCACCTCGTCGGTGAACGGCACCGCCGTCAGCTACGTTGACGACGCGCTGACCAGCAGCACCACCGTGCAGTTCCGCGTGGTCGACGCTGCTGGCAACGCTGGTTCGCTGGCCAGTCAGGCGATCGTCATCGACACCGTCGCCCCGACCACCACCGTGAGCATCGACAGCATCAGCCTGGAAAGCGGCGTGATGGGTGACTTCATCACCAACGACGCTGACGGCCTGACCGTCAATGCCAGCCTCTCGGCCGCCTTGGGCGCTGGGGAAAAACTGTTTTACTCCAACGACAACGGCGCGACCTGGGTCAACGTCACCTCGTCGGTGACTGGCACTGCGGTCAGCTACGTCGACGACGCGCTGACCAGCAGTACTACCGTGCAATTCCGCGTCGAGGATGCCGCCGGCAACGCTGGTTCGCTGGCCAGCCAGGCGATCGTTATCGACAACAGCTTCCCGACCGTCAATGTGAGCATCGACAGCATCAGCTTCGACAGCGGCGTGGCGGGTGACTTCATCACTAACGACGCCGACGGCCTGACCGTCAATGCAAGCCTGTCGGCGGCCTTGGGTGCCGGGGAAAAACTGTTCTACTCCAACGACAACGGCGCGACCTGGATCAATGTCACCTCGGCCGTCAATGGCACTGCGGTGAGCTATGTCGACGACGCGCTGACCAGCAGCTCCACCGTGCAGTTCCGCGTGGTCGACACCGCCGGTAACGCCGGTAGCCTGGCCAGCCAGGTCATCGTCATCGATACTGCCGCCCCGACCACCACCGTGGTCATCGACAGCATCAGCCTGGAAAGCGGCGTGATGGGTGACTTCATCACCAACGACGCTGACGGCCTGACCGTCAATGCCAGCCTCTCGGCCGCCTTGGGCGCTGGGGAAAAACTGTTTTACTCCAACGACAACGGCGCCACCTGGATCGACGTCACCTCGTCGGTGACCGGCACCGCGGTCAGCTACGTCGACGACGCGCTGACCAGCAGTACCACCGTGCAATTCCGCGTCGAGGATGCCGCCGGCAACGCTGGTTCGCTGGCCAGCCAGGCGATCGTTATCGACAACAGCTTCCCGACCGTCAATGTGAGCATCGACAGCATCAGCTTCGACAGCGGCGTGGCGGGTGACTTCATCACCAACGACGCCGACGGCCTGACCGTCAATGCCAGCCTGTCGGCTGCCTTGGGTGCCGGCGAGAAACTGTTCTACTCCAACGACAACGGCGCCACCTGGGTCAACGTCACCTCGTCCGTCAACGGCACCGCTGTCAGCTATGTCGATGACGCGCTGACCAGCAGTACCACCGTGCAGTTCCGCGTGGTCGACGCTGCTGGCAACGCTGGTTCGCTGGCGAGCCAGGCGATCGTCATCGACACCGTCGCCCCGACTACCAGCGTGGCCATTGACAGCATCAGCCTGGACACCGGTGTGGCCGGTGACTTTATCACCAGCGACAGCGACGGCCTGACCGTCAATGCCAGCCTGTCGGCCGCCTTGGGCGCTGGCGAGAAACTGTTTTACTCCAACGACAACGGTGCGACCTGGATCGACGTCACCTCGTCGGTCAACGGCACTGCAGTCAGCTACGTCGACGACGCGCTGACCGGCAGCCCCAACGCAGTACATACCGGGGTGGTGAAATTCCGCGTTGAGGATGCCGCCGGCAACGCCGGTAGCCTGGCCAGTCAGGTGATCGTCATCGATACCGCCGCCCCGACTACCAGCGTGGCCATTGACAGCATCAGCCTGGACACCGGTGTGGCCGGTGACTTTATCACCAGCGACAGCGACGGCCTGACCGTCAATGCCAGCCTGTCGGCCGCCCTGGCGGCGGGCGAGAAGCTGTTCTACTCGAACGACAACGGCGCGACCTGGATCGACGTCACCTCGTCGGTGACCGGCACCGCGGTCAGCTACGTCGACGACGCGCTGACCAGCAGCACCACCGTGCAGTTCCGCGTGGTCGACGCCGCCGGCAACGCCGGCAGCCTGGCCAGCCAGGTGATCGTCATCGACAGCGTGGCACCGAGCATGCCAGTTGCGCCAACCACCTATGCAGATGATGTCGGTAGTGTAAAGAACCCAACCAGCACCGCGCTGGTCACAGATGACACTCGTCCAGGTATAAACGTAGGTGCCGGGTTGACCGGTGCCCCCAAACTTTATGTGAATGGCTCGCTGGTATCTGCTACTTACGATTCGGTGGCAGGGACGTTGACACCGGATGTGGGGCTGGCCGATGGCACTTACGCTTTCACGTGGACCTTGACCGACGTGGCAGGTAATGAAAGTGCGCCAAGCGGGGCGCTTAACGTGAGCATTGCTACTTCGGTAGAGACTCTCGCCTTGAGCTTGAGGACTGATAGCGGCAGCAGCGCGGTCGATGGCATCACTAACGTCAGCACTGTCGATGTCACTGGTATCGTGGCTGGTAATACTTGGGAATACAGCGTTGACGGCGGAGCTTCCTGGATCGCCGGGGCAGACAAGACGTTTGAATTGCTGGATGGTAAACACAGCTATTTGGTCCGCCAAACTGATATGGCTGGCAATGTTTCCCAGCCGTCGTCCTCTATTGATTTCACCCTGGACAAGCAAGCGCCCGTCCCGTTGGTCGTGTCGGGGCCTGAAATTTCAAGCACCTACATCAATGCGGCCGAGGCTGCGAGCGACGGTGGGACAGAAGTCATCATTGCGGCATACAGCGGAATGGCTGAAGGTGATGTCATTGATCTTGATTGGGCAGGTGTCCATTTCTCTCATACAGTGACTGCGAGCGAAGTTGGGCAGGACATTACCTTCCTGGTTGATACCGCCACATTGAACGCACATGAAGGATTACTGGCTGTTACTTATAGCGTGACGGATATCGCTGGTAACAGTGCTGGCAGCCCACCGTTATCGGTGCTGGTCGATACCACCCCGCCAGCGTTCCCAAAAGCGCCGGTAGTTATTGACAGCACTAATGGTATTAATGCTAGCGAAGCAGCCGACGGTGTAGATGTCATTATTCTGCCGTATAGCGTAATGGCCGAAGGCGATCAGATTGATCTGCTCTGGCAAGGTACCCATTATCTTCACACCGTTACACAGGCTGAAGTGGATGCCGGCAAAGGGATCACCTTGCACGTGGATGCCAGTGCGATCAGTGATGGCACCTTTACCCTCATCTATGACCTGAAAGACAGTGTTGGTAACCCGATAGATATCGGAAACGGCTCAGTATCAACGAGCGTTACCGTGGATTTGACGGCGCCCGGTGCTCCAAACCTGGTCTTGGCTACAGACACCGGCAGCAGCAACAGCGATAAGATCACCAACGTCGGTACCGTCAATGTGAGCGGTCTGGAAGCGGGGGCAACCTGGCAATACAGCACCAACGGCGGTAGCACGTGGACTGCCGGCAGTGGTACCAGCTTTACCCTTTCGGGCGATGGTGCCAAGAGCGTGGTGGTGCGTCAGACCGATGCCGCCGGTAACGTCTCTGTCACCTCGGCACCTTACACCTTCACCTTGGACACCAACATTGCTGTGCCGACCATCGACGTAATGGCAGTTGATAATGATATGTCTGCTGCAGAAGCCTCGAAAGCACAAAACATCACGGGTAAGGCAGAAGCCGGTGCTAGCGTGACCATTAACTTCAATGGTTACGACTACTCCGCTGTCGCGGACGCTAGCGGGAACTGGGGCGTGGTTGTTCCGGCGGCGAACCTGACAGGCGCTTACGCCAAAGTCATTACTGTGACGGCCACGGATGCGGCCGGTAATGTCTCGGCGCCGGCCACCCGTTCGGTGTGGCTGTCGGCGTCGGTCAATACGACCGCCTCTGGGGATCAGGTGGACGGAAACGTTACCAATCTGGCCGATGGCGGCTGGGTCGTGACGTGGAAAAGCAGCCAGGATATCTATCAGCAACGTTACACCTCGGCTGGAGTGGCTTCAGGCGTCGAGACTTTGGTCAATTCGACGACGTTAAACGGCCAGCAATTACCAAGCGTTACAGGGCTGAGCGACGGTGGCTGGGTCGTGACGTGGATAAGCTTCAAGCAAGACGGTTCGGCTGACGGCATCTATCAGCAACGTTATACCTCGGCTGGAGTGGCTTCAGGCGCCGAGACTCAGGTCAATACATACACGGCAAACATACAGAGCTATCCAAGCGTCACAGGGCTGAGCGACGGTGGCTGGGTGGTGACATGGAGTAGCCTTTTTCAGGAGACTGGCTGGGGGGTTTACCAGCAGCGTTACACGTCGACGGGTGTGGCTGTAGGC
>NZ_JBIVXC010000046.1:0-4715 GCF_044769005.1 Pseudomonas sp. NPDC090755
GTGCCTGGACCGTCGGTAACGGTCACAGTGGTGGTGCCCGAGGCAGTCAGCTGCTCGTAGTTACCACCCGAGACATCCTTGATGCTGTTGGTCAGGTCCAGGTTGCTGTTGTGCACGTTGTCCGGTGCGGTGAACTGCACGGTGCCAGTGCTCTGACCGACAGCGATGACGATCTGCTGGCCGTTGGTGAGGTTGATCACCAGTGGGCTGCCGGTCACCGGGGCGCTGACGGTAGCGGTGTAGGTGATCACGCCGCCTTCGCCGATGGTGCTGACATCGGCGGTCAATTTGACGGTCGACGGGTCGAGAGTGTCGTTGACCTCGGTGACGGCTGGGGTGTTATCCACAGCCAACTGCTCGAAGTCACCACCGGAAGTGCCGGTGATGGTCGCTTCGACCTGGCCGGCATCGACGTACACATCGTCGTCCGGCGCGGCGATGGTCACGCTGCCCGAAGTCTCACCGGCAGCGATGGTGATGGACTCACCGTTGCTGAGGGTGATGGTCATGGCGGTGCCGGCCGGGTTGGTCAGCGTCGCGGTGTAAGTGATCTCACCGCCTTCGTTGACCGACGGGGTCGCGGTCAGCTTCAGACCGGTGCTGTCTTCGGTGCCTGGACCGTCGGTGACGGTGACGGTGGTTTCACCGGAAGCGGTCAGCTGCTCGTAGTTACCACCGCTGACGTCCTTGATCGCGTTGGTCAGGTCGAGGTTGCTGTTGTGCACGTTGTCCGGTGCAGTGAACTGCACGGTGCCAGTGCTCTGGCCGACGCCGATGACGATCTGCTGGCCGTTGGTGAGGTTGATCACCAGCGGCGTGCCGGTGACCGGCGCACTGACGGTGGCGGTGTAGGTGATCACGCCACCTTCGCCGATGGTGCTGACGTCGGCAGTGAGTTTCACCGTCGACGGGTCAATGGTGTCTTTCACCTCGGTGACGGCTGGGGTGTTATCCACAGCCAGGTTTTCGAAGTCGCCACCGGAGGTGCCGGTGATGGTCGCTTTGACCTGGCCAGCGTCGATGTACACGTCATCGTCTGGTGCCGCGACAGTCACGCTGCCCGACGTCTCACCGGCAGCGATGGTGATGGACTCACCATTGCTGAGGGTAATGGTCATGGCGGTGCCGGCCGGGTTGGTCAGGGTGGCGGTATAGGTGATCTCGCCACCTTCGTTGACCGATGGCGTGGCGGTCAGCTTCAGGTCGGTGCTGTCTTCGGTACCTGGACCGTCGGTAACGGTGACGGTGGTTTCACCGGAAGCCGTCAGTTGCTCGTAGTTACCGCCGCTGACGTCCTTGATGCTGTTGGTCAGATCGAGGTTGGAGTTATGCACGTTGTCCGGTGCGGTGAACTGCACGGTGCCGGTGCTCTGACCGACACCAATGACGATCTGCTGGCCATTAGTGAGGTTGATCACCAGCGGGCTGCCGGTGACCGGGGCGCTGACAGTGGCGGTATAGGTGATCACGCCACCTTCACCGATGGTGCTGACGTCGGCGGTCAACTTGACGGTCGATGGGTCGAGGGTGTCGTTCACCTCGGTGACGGCTGGGGTGTTATCCACAGCCAGGTTTTCGAAGTCGCCACCGGAAGTACCGGTGATGGTCGCTTCGACCTGGCCAGCGTCGATGTATACGTCATCGTCCGGCGCGGCGATGGTCACGCTGCCGCTGGTTTCACCGGCAGCGATGGTGATGCTTTCACCGTTGCTGAGGGTAATGGTCATCGCGGTGCCGGCCGGGTTGGTCAGCGTCGCGGTGTAGGTGATCTCGCGACCTTCGTTGACCGATGGCGTGGCGGTCAGTTTCAGGCCCGTCTCATCCTGGGTGCCCGGGCCGTCGGTGACGGTGACGGTGGTTTCACCGGAAGCCGTCAGCTGTTCATAGTTGCCACCGCTGACGTCCTTGATCGCGTTGGTCAGGTCGAGGTTGCTGTTGTGCACGTTGTCCGGTGCAGTGAACTGCACGGTGCCAGTGCTCTGACCGACGCCAATGACGATCTGTTGGCCGTTGGTGAGGTTGATCACCAGCGGGCTGCCGGTGACCGGGGCGCTGACGGTGGCGGTGTAGGTGATCACGCCACCTTCACCGATGGTGCTGACATCGGCAGTGAGTTTCACCGTCGACGGGTCAATGGTGTCTTTCACCTCGGTCACGGCCGCCGACGAGTCGACGTTGAGGTTTTCGAAGTCGCCACCGGAAGTACCGGTGATAGTCGCTTCGATCTGGCCAGCGTCGATGTACACGTCGTCGTCTGGTGCCGCGACAGTCACGCTGCCGCTGGTTTCGCCGGCAGCGATGGTGATGCTTTCACCATTGCTGAGGGTGATGGTCATGGCCGTGCCAGCCGGATTGGTCAGCGTGGCGGTGTAGGTGATCTCGCCACCTTCGTTGACCGATGGCGTGGCGGTCAGCTTCAGGTCGGTGCTGTCTTCGGTACCTGGACCGTCGGTGACGGTGACGGTGGTTTCACCGGAAGCCGTCAGCTGCTCGTAGTTGCCGCCCGAAACGTCCTTGATGCTGTTGGTCAGGTCGAGGTTGCTGTTATGCACGTTGTCCGGTGCAGTGAACTGCACGGTGCCAGTGCTCTGACCGACGCCAATGACGATCTGTTGGCCGTTGGTGAGGTTGATCACCAGCGGGCTGCCGGTAACCGGGGCGCTGACAGTGGCGGTGTAGGTAATCACGCCACCTTCGCCGATGGTGCTGACATCGGCGGTGAGTTTCACCGTCGACGGATCGAGGGTGTCTTTCACTTCGGTGACGGCTGGGGTGTTATCCACAGCCAGGTTTTCGAAGTCACCACCGGAAGTACCGGTGATGGTCGCTTCGACCTGGCCAGCGTCGATGTACACATCATCGTCCGGAGCAGCGATGGTCACGCTGCCCGAGGTTTCGCCGGCAGCGATGGTGATGGACTCACCATTGCTGAGGGTGATGGTCATGGCGGTGCCAGCCGGGTTGGTCAGCGTCGCGGTGTAGGTGATCTCGCCACCTTCGTTGACCGACGGGGTGGCGGTCAGCTTCAGGCCGGTAGTGTCTTCGGTACCTGGACCGTCGGTAACGGTGACGGTGGTTTCACCGGAAGCGGTCAGCTGTTCATAGTTGCCACCGCTGACGTCCTTGATGCTGTTGGTCAGATCGAGGTTGCTGGTGTGCACGTTGTCCGGTGCAGTGAACTGCACGGTGCCAGTGCTCTGGCCGACACCGATGACGATCTGCTGGCCATTGGTGAGGTTGATCACCAGCGGGCTGCCGGTGACCGGGGCGCTGACAGTGGCGGTATAGGTGATCACGCCACCTTCACCGATGGTGCTGACGTCGGCGGTCAACTTGACGGTCGATGGGTCGAGGGTGTCTTTCACCTCGGTGACGGCTGGGGTGTTATCCACAGCCAGGTTTTCGAAGTCGCCACCGGAGGTGCCGGTGATGGTCGCTTCGACCTGGCCAGCGTCGATGTACACATCATCATCCGGAGCCGCTACGGTAACGCTGCCCGACGTCTCGCCAGCAGCAATGGTGATCGACTCACCGTTGCTGAGGGTAATGGTCATGGCGGTGCCGGCCGGGTTGGTCAGCGTGGCGGTGTAAGTGATCTCACCGCCTTCGTTGACCGACGGGGTGGCGGTCAGCTTCAGACCGGTGGTGTCTTCAGTGCCTGGACCGTCGGTAACGGTGATGCTGGTTTCACCGGAAGCGGTCAGCTGCTCGTAGTTGCCGCCGCTGACGTCCTTGATGCTGTTGGTCAGATCGAGGTTGGAGTTATGCACGTTGTCCGGTGCGGTGAACTGCACGGTGCCGGTGCTCTGACCAACACCGATGACGATCTGCTGGCCATTAGTCAGGTTGATCACCAGCGGGCTGCCGGTGACTGGGGCGCTGACGGTGGCGGTGTAGGTGATCACGCCGCCTTCGCCGATGGTGCTGACGTCGGCAGTGAGTTTCACCGTCGACGGGTCAATGGTGTCGTTGACCTCGGTCACGGCCGCCGACGGGTCGACGTTGAGGTTTTCGAAGTCGCCGCCGGAAGTACCGGTGATAGTCGCTTCCACCTGGCCGGCATCGATGTACACGTCGTCGTCTGGTGCCGCGACAGTCACGCTGCCCGACGTCTCACCGGCAGCAATAGTGATCGACTCACCGTTGCTGAGGGTGATGGTCATGGCGGTGCCAGCCGGATTGGTCAGCGTCGCGGTGTAGGTGATCTCGCCACCTTCGTTGACCGACGGGGTCGCAGTCAGCTTCAGGCCGGTGCTGTCTTCGGTACCTGGGCCGTCGGTAACGGTCACAGTGGTTTCACCGGAAGCGGTCAGTTGCTCGTAGTTGCCGCCCGAAACGTCCTTGATCGCGTTAGTCAGGTCCAGGTTGCTGTTATGCACGTTGTCCGGTGCAGTGAACTGCACGGTACCGCTGCTCTGGCCGACGCCGATGACGATCTGCTGGCCATTGGTCAGGTTGATCACCAGCGGGCTGCCGGTGACCGGGGCGCTGACGGTGGCGGTGTAGGTGATCACGCCGCCTTCGCCGATGGTGCTGACGTCGGCGGTGAGTTTCACCGTCGACGGATCGAGGGTGTCTTTCACCTCGGTGACGGCTGGGGTGTTATCCACAGCCAGGTTTTCGAAGTCACCACCGGAGGTACCGGTGATGGTCGCTTCGACCTGACCGGCGTCGATGTACACATCGTCGTCTGGGGCGGCGATGGTCACGCTGCC
>NZ_JBIVXC010000047.1:0-4680 GCF_044769005.1 Pseudomonas sp. NPDC090755
GCTTCGCTAACCCGCGATATCGGTGTAGTCAGGTATTCCCAGATAGTATGGGTGCCCGTCTTCACTTCAATAGTCCCCGTCATCCCCGGAATAACAGGGAGGTGATTTTCACCTCGAACCAATTCAGCCTCATCAGTCCGAACCAATATTCGATAGTAGCCTTCGTCAGGCTTGTTCGGATCCTTGCTGCGACGATCATCCCGAAGGGTATCGGGGCTCACCAGGGTCAACTCGCCCTTGAGCGAACCATACGTGGTGTAGTTATAAGCAGATAGTTTGACCGTCGCGCGCAAGCCTGGACGCAAATAGGCTACATCTGATGGTTTGACAAAACCCTCGACCAACAATTGATCACCGATAGGCACGATCTGCATCAATGGCTGGCCAGCCTGCACCACCCCACCTATCGTGACCAGCTCGACATTCTTGATAGTGCCACGTACGGGCGAGGTGACAACGGCATTGTCTACTGTATCTGCCCGAGCCTTTGCCGCTTCGAGGGCTTGCGACAGATCAGACTCGACCCGCGTAAGCTCTGCGGTCACCTCAACTTTAAATTTATTACGGCGCTCATCAAGTTGTTGCAACGTCTCAGCCTGCTGGCGCTTAAGGCGCAAGAGCTCAACGACCGAAATCACGCCCTTCTTGGTCAAGGGTTCAGTAATAGCGATTTCGCTACCCAGCAAAGACAATGTCTTGCGAAAATTTTCCTCTGCCGACTCAAGCGCCTCTTTTCTTGATTTATAAGCAGCCATTTCCCCCATCACCAACTCCGGCCTGGACGCCACCTCGGGTGGAAAATCTGGAGTAGTGCCATTTAGCTCAGCCAACAGACGCGCTTTACTAGCTTTCAGCGCCAACCCTTTATTTTCAAATTCCTGCAGCAACGCGCCACTCCGGGTGTCGTCAATTCGCAGAAGCTTCTGACCTTTCTGAACGATATCACCCTCTTTCACATAGAGCTCTTTCAACACCCCGGCATCCAGACTTTGAATAACTTGCTCGCGCCCCATCGGAATAATAACACCTGACGCCACCGTCACTTCTTCAAGCTCAGAATTAGCAGCCCAGACATAAAACACCAGCATAATCACAAGCGCGAAAACGACCATGAAACCACTCAGCGGATGACGAGACGTTATCAACGCGGCCTGTAAATCATGAATATAAGGTGCAACACTATTTTTACGTCGACCGAACATGGAAAACCCTCAACCTTCACTCAGTCGTTCCCGACTACCGGACCGAACAACCTGACCTTGCTCTATAACTACCACAGCTTCTACCAACTCAAGCATGCTAGGGCGATGCGTAGCCAACACCAACGTGCGCCCCCCTATCCAGTTTTTCAGCGCTGCAATAACACTTGCTTCGGTCGCTTTATCAAGCGCACTGGTAGGCTCATCCAGCAGCACAACGGAGGGATTGCCGAGCATCAGTCGAGCGAGTGCCAATAGTTGTTTCTGCCCACCGGAAAGCCCTGCACCATTTTCGCCTAACTGTGTATCCAACCCATCCGGCAATGTATTGATCCAATCTAGAAGGCACAAATTTTTCAGCACATCGAACACCGAGGCCTCTTCAATTTCCGTATGCCCCATCACCAGATTGTCTCGAAGCGTTCCTTTAAACAGCCTTGCATCCTGCCCCATCAGACCGACGTGTTTACGTAGCAGGGCAGGATCAATTTGTCTCAGATCAATATTATCCAGCGTTACCTGCCCCTCAGCACTCCAGTAATAGCCTGCCATCATCCGCAACAGTGTGGACTTTCCACTGCCCACCTTGCCCAGCAGTCCTATTTTCTGGCCAGGTTCAATACTCAAATCGAAACCCGCCAACGAAGGAAGTTCAGTATTCGGGTATTTAAAATCAACACCCTTCAGGCCCATACGACCACGCACATGGCGCAATGTGACATAACGTTTTCCTTCTTCACGCTCTACGGGGCGTTGCATCAACATCGAGAGTGCTTCCAGGGAACTACGAGATTGTTGCCATCGCCCCGCTAATGCCAATACGTTGGCAAAGGGACTCAACGCCCTGCCGCACAATATGGTGGCGGCGATCAAGCCACCCATGGTCATATCCCCGGCATTGATCAAGTAAACGCCCCAGACCACCAGCGCCATTGTCGACAGCTGTTGAACATGACTGCTGAAGGTACTGACCAAAGAAACAACCAAGCGCGACTGGCTGGCAGATTTGGCGTTCAGTGCATTGATATTCTCCCAGCGCCGCACCATCCAGCCTTCAGCACGGGCAGCCTTGATCTCTTCCAGTCCATCAATGCTTTCAACCAGTAACCCATGTTTGTCACCTGCAACCTTCATATGCTCTACTGCCAAACGCTTAAGCGGAATCTGGGCAATAAGACCAACAAAAATCAAAACAGGTATCGCCACGGCGGGAACAATCCAGAGCACACCCGATACTGCCCCGATGACGGCGACAAACAGCAAGGCAAACGGCAGATCGGCCAAAGCCAATACGGCCGCGGAGGAGAAAAATTCACGCAGCCCCTCAAAACTTCCCATATTACTGGCATAGGCACCGGCCGAACCTGGCCGACCTTCCATGCGCAACGCCATTGAATGACGAAACAGAATGGAACTGATTACCAAATCCGCCTTTTTCCCGCCCTTATCAACGACCCAGGCGCGCAAATTCCGAAGAAAAAACTCGAAAACCGCTGCAATCAAAGCGCCTATCGCCAACACCCATAACGATGCATATGCTTCATTGGGTAAAACCTTGTCATACACCGTCATACTGAAAAATGATCCGCCTAGCGCCAGCACATTGATCAGCAGCGTCCCCAGTGCCGCTTCGGCATAATAACCGCGATAGCGCCACAGTGTTTTCCAGAACCAACCCGTTTTCGAATGACTATGCGGCACCAACCCTCTGGCAGGCGCCTCATGCAAAGGCGGTTTAACCAAAAGACAGGTTTTGACCAACTGTTCCTCAAGTTCCTCAGCACCAAGATGAGTAGAGGCTTGAATTTCAGGCCACCATACATCGTAAGCCACCTGATTTTTCATCTGGCGACGGGCGTGGAGCAATAACGCTTCTCCGCTGTGTCGAAACACAACTAACGGAAATGCCTCATCGGGAATCTTTGCCAACGCGCACTCCAACAACTGGCCCTCAAAGCTCAGCGTGCGCATATTCTGCAAAACATCGCTAACGGCTACCCGGCCCTCATCACAGCGCGCCGCATTTTCAGAAAAAGACTCCGCGGGCAGTGGATGCCCCAAGCGTTCGCTAAGTTCTGCCAAGGTCAAACACAAGCTGTCGCACTCGCCGGCCCGCCCCTGAAGAGGTGCAGCGGGTATTACCTGTACTGTACTCATGATGCTCATCTCAATAGTGCTCTGCCAATCGACCCAGTGTCCCCAGCACTTGGTACCTGGCGAAATACAGATCACCCTCAGCATTAAGCGCTGACAGGCGATTGGTATAAACTTCATCTGAGGCGTTCAGCAGGTCCAACAGCGAGCGCCGCCCAACTTGAAATTGATCCTTGTAGGCTTGGAGAACTTTTTCTCCGGTCTTGACCTGGGTCTGCGCAGAAGACTGTCTGGCCCTTGCGCTATCCATCGCGGCCCAGCTTCGGCGCAGGCTCTCTTCTACCTCCAGGCGAATGTCCGCCACTGCATTTTGTGCGGCAATGGATGAAGATGACGCTGCCGACACGGCATGCCGTGCTGACAGATCAAAACCAGTCCATGTCACGTTCAAACTTGCTGAGCCACCATGGGCGCTGCGCACATCGAGAGACAACTCCGGTTTTGTTTGCGCCTTGGCGACATCAATATTTTCTTGCGCAGCACGGGCCTCGGCTTCCGCCGCCAGAATACGCGGATGGCCATACGCCACTCGGCTTAATGCAACATCCAGAGAAGGAGGTAGCGCAGACATAGTCCACGCATCCGTCAGCTCACCCTCCCCCGACGGCAACTCCCCGATAAAGCGATTGTAAGTAGCTTCAGCCTGCTGCAAGACCGCACGCTGGCGATCGACTTCCTGCTGAGCCTTGGCTTGGCGCACAACCGCTTGATACACATCAGCCTGGCGACCAGGATCATATTCGGCGACCGACTTGACGTCCTTGACGATAGAATCGATAGTTTCCACGTTGGCATCAGCCAAACGCACAGCACGCACCGCGTAGTACCAGCCCAGGTAGGCAGAACTGGCTTTCAATACCACATCATCCTCAGCCAGCGTAACTTGCTCTCCGGCCTTTTCATACAAGGCTTTTTGCACGCGGACACCCGCTTCAATACGACCACCTGAGTACACCGGCACCTTGACCAAGACACCCGTGTTATCACCGGCGTCCTGATCGGAATCAGCGTACCAGCTGGTATTGGATTCAAGCCCAACGGTCGGCCAATGTTTCGCTTCGGCGCCTAACACTTCTTGGTTTTGGGCAAAACGCTGCTGTTCTGCCTGCATAATAGTTGGATAATAATTTATCGCCTTTTGAATGGCGCCTTCCAAACTAACTTCATAACCCGAGTCCACTGCTCCAGCCAAACAAAACGGCACTTGCAACGCAACAAAAATAGAAACAACCAATTGACGCTTCAGCATATTTCGTATTTCACAGAAAAAAATGAATAGTCGCCACGCTATAACGAATGTCATAGCAGCATAATTGTTAAATCTTTT
>NZ_JBIVXC010000048.1:0-4094 GCF_044769005.1 Pseudomonas sp. NPDC090755
GGGGGGGGGGCGTCCCGGGCCCCCCCGCGCCCTCCGCCTCCTCCCACTGCACCCACCCCCCCCCCCCCCCCCCCCCCCCCCCCCGCCCCCCCCCCCCCCCCCCGCGCCCCCCCCCCCCCCCCCCCCCCCCCCCCCCCCGGCCGCCCCCCCCCCCCCCCCCACGACTCGACTTGCCCCGCGATCGCTTACATCAGTTGCCGATTTGAATCTTCGGCGCCCACTGCAGCCATTCAGGATCAGCCTCGTCGAACAAGGCAAAGGTCTGTTGGGGCCTGGCCGGGTTGCCCATCTTGTCGCCGTCCGGCGTGGCGAAGGCAATACCGCCCTCGATCAGGGTTTCCAGCGACTCGGTGCGCACTGTCGCGCCCTTGAACAGACCGAAGTCGAAGCCAAAGCCACTGCTGTTCCAGAAGCGGCTGCCACCACGCACCAGCGTGGCATAGCGCGGCTCGATAAGGATGCGGATCAACACCCGGTCTGCTGTCTGGCCAAGCTCGAAGCCGGTCACCTTGCCTACCGGAATTTCCCGGTAGGTGACCGGTACGCCCGGCTTGATCGAACCGCGGCGCGGGGCACTGAGCACCAGCGCAAGGCCTGGTTCACGCGACGAGAAGTCCGGTGCCTGGGCCAATGCAGTGAAGTTGCGCTGAGGCCCCAGGTTCTTCACGGCCGGCTGGACTTCCAGGTACTGGCCTGTCACCAGGGTTTCCAGGTTGGCCGTCTTGACGATGCCCAGGGCAGGCTTGACCACCCAGAATTGCGTGCCTTCACGGGCGATACGCTCCGGCACCTCGGTAATACGCGCCTTGAGCAATACCGCCTGCAGATCGTCGGTCAGATCGACCTGCTCGACCTTGCCGATATCCAGCCCCTTGAAGCGAACAGGCGTACCGACCTTGAGGCCGTCGGCTCGCTCGACGCGAATGGTAACGGTGGTACCACTGCGATTGGCGGCTTCCTGGTTCTCATGCAGGCGGAAACTCGGAATGTGGCGCTTGAGCGGCACATTCGGGGTCGGCGTATCGAAAGCGATGCCACCCGCCATCAGGCTCTGCAGGGATTCGCTCTTGATCTGGATACCCGACAGGCCACCGGTGAGGGTGATGCCGCTGGCATTCCAGAAGCGTGTCGAGCCATTGACCAGGCCGGCGTACTCCTTCTCGATGTGCACGCCAATCAGCAGGCGCTTGCTCTTCTTGGAGAACTGATAGCTCTGCACGGTACCGACCTTCACCTGGCGGTAGAGAATCGGGCTACCGACTTCCAGCGAGCCGAGGTTGTCGCTGAACAGCACCAGGTGCAGGCCCGGCGCCTTGAGGTCCAGCGGCGGCGCCTTGGGCCGCGCCTCGAACTCGCGTTGCGGCGAAGCGCCTTTGTCACCCGGGCGGATGGCGATGTAGTTACCCTTGACCAGGGCTTCCAGACCGGTGATCCCGGCCAGCGAGATGGACGGTTTGACCACCCAGAACTGCGTGCCGTCCACCAGGTAGTCTTCGGCCAGCGGGTCGAGGGTCAGCTCGGCCATGGCGCTGCTCAGGTCGGCATCGACCTGAAGGGCTTTCAACGAACCGACCTGGATGCCTTTGTACATGACCGGCGTACGTCCGGCCTGCAGGCCTTCGAAGTCGCCCAGCTTGACCTTGACGCGGATGCCCGCCTGGGCATCGTCGAAGTCTTCGTACAGGCGGAACGGCAGGCTCGGATCTGTCGGCGGGCTGTCCTTTCGGTGCTCGGGCGTGGCAAAAGCGATACCGCCGGCGACGATACTGGAGAGCGATTCGCTGCGCACCTTGACCCCGGTGAGGTCGGCATCGATGCTGACGCCGCTGGCGTTCCAGAAGCGCGTATGTTTACGCACCAGGTTGGTATAGGCCGGCTCGATGAACACCTTGATCTCCACCGTCGCCTGGTCTTCGGCCAGGCGATAGCTTTTCACCCGCCCTACCTGAATCTGCTTGTAGAACACCGGGCTGTCGCGATTGAGCGAGCCGAGGCGGTCAGCCTTGAGCGTCAGGTGCAAGCCTGGCTCGGTATCCGAGAGCGGAGGCGCCTCGGCCAGCGCCTTGAAGCGCTTGGTAGGCTCGCCCTCCCCCGGGCTCACCGCGATGTAGTTACCGGATACCAGGGTCTCGAGGCCCGTGATACCCGCCAGGCTCACACTCGGCTTGACCAGCCAGAAGCGGGTGCCGGTGTTCATGTGGGGCTCGGCTTCCTTGTTCATCTCGATGGTGGCGATCACACCGGTGTTGCTGCCCTTGGCATCCAGCACCAGCTCCTTCACCTTGCCCACCGACATGCCCTTGTAGACCACCTCGGTCTTGTTGGCGACGATGCCCTCACCGCTTTCAAAGCGAACCTGGATATTCACCCCGGATTCGCGGTAAGCCTGCCAGCCGAGCCAGCCACCAATGACCAGGGCGATCAGAGGCAATATCCATATAGCCGACCAGTTCGAAGCTGGGCGGGTTTTAGCCGTAGGCAAATCACTCATGGTCGTCATCCGACTCCGTGTTATCCCAAATCAGTCGGGGATCGAAAGTTACTGCAGCGAGCATCGTCAGAATCACCACACTGGCGAAGGCGACGGCGCCCAGGTTTGCTTCGATGCTGGCGATCCTGCCGAAATTCACCACCGCCACCAGAATGGCGATCACGAAGATGTCCAGCATCGACCAGCGTCCGATAAACTCAATGAAGCGATACATCAGAATCCGTTGGCGCGCAGACAGTGGCTGCCTGCGCTGTACCGAGTAGAGCAACAGCCCGATACCTACCAACTTGAAGGTAGGCACCAGAATACTGGCAATGAACACCACGGCAGCAATCGGCAACATGCCGAACTTAATCAGGGTGATGACACCGGACATGATGGTATCCGGCGCCCCCTGGCCCAGCGTGCTCACTGTCATGATCGGCAGCACGTTGGCCGGGATGTACAGAATTGCCGAGGTCAGCAGCAAGGCCCAGGTTCGTGCCAGGCTGTTTGGCCGCCGTGCATGCACAATCGCTCCGCAACGCGTGCAGGTTTGCGCGTCACACTCCGGCTCTTGGCGATTCAGTTCGTGGCACTCGCCACAAATCAGAATGCCAGCATCAATCGCACGCATGCAGGTCTTCCCCCGATAAAGCACTCCAGATCTGGTGAGGCGACATCACCACCTCCAGCCATACCTGAACCAGTAGCAAACTGATAAAACAGGCCAGCCCCAGGCCGAGACTCAACTCTGCCAGTTCGACCAGCTTGACCATCGCGACCAGCACGCCCATGAAATACACCTCGAGCATGCCCCAGTCGCGCAGATGGTGATAAATCCGGTAAAACAACAGGCCGTAACTGCGTCCGATATTCAGACGAATACTCAAAAGTACCGTCAGTTGGCACAGTAGTTTGAGCAAGGGGATAGCCATGCTGCAGAGGAACACCACCACTGCCACCCCAGCCATCCCGGTGTTGTACAAACCCACTACGCCGCTCCAGACCGTATCGTTGGAGCTCTGGCCCAACAGGTGAAGCTGCATGATGGGAAGAAAGTTGGCGGGTATGTAAAGCAACAAGGCGGCGAGCACCAGCGCCAGGCTGCGCTGGACGACATTGTGGCGGTGCGCATACAGCTCGTACCCGCAACGCGGGCAATGCGCCTTTTCGTCCTGCTTGAGCAAAGGTTTGCGCATCAGCAGGTCGCATTCATGACAGCCCACCAATTGCTCCAGGGGCAAGTCGGCGAGCCGGTTGGAATCGACAGGTTCGGTCATAGTGAACTTCTGAGTCAACACAAGGGCGGTATTCTAACCCATTGATCGAAGAGCAACTCGCCCTCGACAGTAGCCGCTACTGCCGCACACCCGTAGCCGCTGCCGAGGTACGAGGCTGCGATCGGTCGCGTAGCGACCGCCAGCCAGGCAGCGCAGTGTTTGAGGATCAGCCCCGGACTGGCAGGCGCCTGCTGCGCAGTCGATCGCAGCCTGGCGGCAGCGGCTACAGGGGCGGCGGTGCGCCACAAAGACAAAACCCCTACCTGCGTGTGCAGATAGGGGTTTCGGAATTTAATCTTGACGATGACCTACTCTCACATGGGGAAACCCCACACTACCAT
>NZ_JBIVXC010000049.1:0-1968 GCF_044769005.1 Pseudomonas sp. NPDC090755
CCATCGATTCTATGCATGGGCTTTTCCTAAGAAGTGGTGAAGGCGACTAATTCAGATTCGCTAAAGCGGCGTGAGGAATAGCGGATGCGCCGTAGATGCCCCGACATGTGTGCTAGTTCTCGTAGGCAAACAGAACCACCGTGTGTGCCGGGGCAAGTTTTCGGATCTTGCACTCAAGCGTATCGTTGCCCCAGGCGCGCAGCTGTTCGCCAGCAGACGAGCGGCCGGCTCGGAATGGGATCACCGTCACCTCTGGCGCACGCACGCGCCAGGTGAATATCCAGTCGCCATTGGTGAGCGCATCGCCCGCCGCCGACATACCGGCACGAAACGGGCGGAATTCCTCAATGGTGATCTGGTAACCGAGCGCGGCCGCAAGCGCGATGAAGTACGCCTTGGACTGGCCGCCGGTAGCGGTCAGCTTGGCCAGCAGTGCATTGCGCCGCCCCTGCACTGTGGTCTCAAGCGTGCCAGCGCATTTATCGGGCAGGCCCGCCACGCGCTCCCAGTCCGCGAGCAACTCCAAGGATGTGTCCGGGTTGACCTCTCGAAGCAGCACCTCGGCCCTTGCATCGACACGCGCCAGCTCAGTCGACATTCCATCCAGCAGGTTGTGCAGCGTGGTGCCTGGGTCGCGCGGGAAGGCTTGACCTGGCGGAAGCAGCGCTTTCAGCTGCTCCCTATATTCAGCAGCTGTCGGCATCACGCCTCCTACAAGCTGGAAAAGGTAATAGTCCCGAGCGTCGCCATGTGACCTATTGCATGGGGCACATCTACCGTTGGGGTAACGATCTGGTTGTTTTCCTCCCCAGCGGCGAGCGAAACGGCCTCGCGCAGGCGACTGATGAGTATCAGCCCACCAGGTGCAGCATCGCGCTCAATCAGATCCGCCACCTCGGCGCGGACCGCGTTCTGCACCGCAACGGTGTTCGGAGAGAGCTTGATGCTCAAGTCCAAGGGATCAGCCACTGGCGCCACTACGAATACTTCCGCGGTTACCGGGGCGCGGGCATTGATATATGCCTGGACCTCAGCAACTTTCGCCGGGCCAGGGATGATGCTGACGTCTTCGTCACACACGAACAGCACGCTGACGGTGCCGGCCCCCAACTGGCGCGGATAAACCCATACCCGGGTCACCCCAGTAACCTCCAGCGCCCATTGCTCATAATCGAACGACGCCCCGCCATGCGGCGGCTGCTGGATCTTTGCCAGCAGCCGCGCCAGCAGGCGCTCGTCAGACTCGGCGTCGACTCCACCTTCAAGCTTGGTAGCAGTCGTCCCAGTGGATTGCACGCCTGAGATCGGGGAAAGCAGGAAAATCGGCAGGCCTGTGTCAAAGTTGCCGGCCTCCCCCGCTTCGATCGCCTGCACCGACACCACCAGCGTGGGCCCGGTAAACACTGAATCCCCAAGCACCTTGTACTGGACGCCGTCCTGGCGCTGCACGATGGTGCCGTCAAGAATTGTGGAACCAACAACACCACTGAATCCAACCCCGCCGACAGCGAAGCCAGCCGTTTTGGGAGTAACCTTCCAGATGGCAGCCCAGCGCTTCAAATAGTCGCCAGTCGATGTATCGATGATCGATTGCTTGGCAATCCAGTCGAGGTATCCATACAGCAGGTGGACGGCGCCGGCCTCAGACTGGCCGATGATGCCGAGCAGCGAACGACGAAGCACGGCACTGTCGACACCCGTTATACGGCTGCTGATGTCGGTGGTTACCCGGGTGATAAGTTCAGTCAGGGTGGGTCTTGCAAATGGCATCAGGCAGACCTCTTCGCGGCTTGCGCCGACCATTCATAGTTGAATCGATAGCGAACCGGTGAGCCGGTCGGCCGGTAAATTTCGATGAAAATCAGCATCCAGCCCTGAGCGATGAACTCTGCAGCCACCTCGACGCGCGTGGCGACACGGTCTTCAATCATCCAGGCCAAGGCCTCTCGGCAGTACTGCTGTGCACGG
>NZ_JBIVXC010000049.1:2064-4017 GCF_044769005.1 Pseudomonas sp. NPDC090755
CAGCCCTGAGCGATGAACTCTGCAGCCACCTCGACGCGCGTGGCGACACGGTCTTCAATCATCCAGGCCAAGGCCTCTCGGCAGTACTGCTGTGCACGGCTGAGCACCGGAGATAGCTGCTTTTCACGCGCCAGCAACCACAGCAGCGACCCGGTTTGATCCGACGGTGAGGCATTGCTGACGTCCCCCCAATAGCCGCGCAAGTCGCCTTGCGGCAGCTCAGCAGGGATCTGCTCATTGCTGGCCCGGCGATCGGTGAAAAGGCTGATGATCACAGCCGTCTCCAAGCCATCGTCGCGCGCCAGGTCGAAACCCGACAACACCAGTTCGCCGCCAGCATCGGTCATTTTCATTGCGGCATCGGCCATTAGATGGGCGCTCCTGAGTTGTCACTGCCGACAGTCACACCGTCGTGCTGGTGGGTGCTGCCGATATTCTTCCCGTTGTTCGTGATGGTGCCGGTGGTGTTGATGTTGCCGATCACCTCCAGATCGCCGACCAGCTTGATTGTCGGTGCCTCCACCTCAACGTGTTGCACGGCCGTGATCTTCACCATCTCGCGTAGCAACTCGACCTTGTTGCCCAGGTCGTCGTACATGGCCACCTCGCCAGCATGAAGGGGAATGCGGTACCGGCGGTCATCAATCACCAGAACTATCCCCTGCTCTCGGTTCCCACCCGTGAAGGAAACGGCGCAGTCACCACCAAGCGGGTGGCTGGTAAATCCGTAGTTCTGCATATGCTCCAGGCCGTCGCGGAGTTCGTCCTTGAGCAGTTCCACCTGGACTTGCTGCCGCTGCCCGGTGTCATTGACAGAGCGCAGCACCCCACGCCCGAACATCATCATGACCCGGGAACCAAGGTCTCGGAGTGCATCATTCATTGCGGCGGATCCTCTTCCCCTATGGCCTCGGCCCATATGTTCCGTTTGCCGGTTTTCCCGGCCTTCTCTTTCTTCGCCTTCTTCCCATCAGGGGGCTCGGGATCAAAGGCCTGGGGACTGACGATTTCCAGTTTTGCGGTGGTGCCTCCCTCCCCGCGCTCATAGGTCACCTGCCGGATCAGCATCCAGCCGTCCATGCGCAGCCAGGATGACCGCACGTAGACCAGCAGGCCCGGCTCCCATAGCGCCCCGGCCGGACTTTGCCGCCAGCCATACACGGAAACGCTGGCTGCCGCGGCCTTGCCGATCCGGGTGTTCGCTTCCCACGTTGCGCGGGCATGCAGGCTCGATGACGTGCCGCCGGTCTCTGCGACCAACAGCATCGGCCGATAGCGCTTGATCCCGCTGTCGGTCACCGCACCTTCTATATGAGCTTCGGTCTCGCCCGTGCTGTCGGGGCTGTAGCTGGCCTGGCCCTTCACCAGGTAGCTGCTGAAGCGCTGGCTGTGATCGATCGAACCACTGGCGCTCAGGATGTTTTCGCCCTGAATCAGCGCGGTCGTGGCGCGGCGCACGCCAGCGCGCGTGATCAGCAGGCCGCCGGCACCATCGGGCATCAGGAGCGCTTTGCGTTGGCGGGCGTATCGCTCGATTGCCTTGAAAGCGGTTTCACCCTGCTGCAGCTTGCACACCGGAAACGCCTCGCCCACGTCGATATCCGCTGACACAGTCACGCCGAAAGGCGCCCCGAGGGTCTGGGCAAACCTGAGCAAGTCGATGTTTTTCCATTCGTCCGGCGCGTGCACGGCGCTGCAATCGATCAGGTCAGCAACCTTGTCCCGCCCCTGGATGTTGATGGTGTGATCGGTGGCGCTGTACGAGGGCCGGAAGATGTCGACATAGCCAACAACCATCGGGAACCCAGCCAGCCTTACCTCGCACGCATCACCAGGCAGGATCGGCCACGGCTCGACCTGCGCGGCCGAGCTCTCGCTTCCCTCCCACCGCTCGGTGAGCGTGGCGGTGAATGCCGTAGTTGCTGCATCGATTGCCCGAGTGACACCGAGAGA
>NZ_JBIVXC010000050.1:0-3918 GCF_044769005.1 Pseudomonas sp. NPDC090755
TTCGGACCGGGAGAGGAGGCATGGCTGGTCCACCGCTTCATTCTCACCGGTGATCCGGCCAGCGAGGAGCTACGCCGCAAAGTGGGCTTGCAGGTTCATCGGCAGTTCACTCGGCCTGATGGTTTGATTATGCGTGTCGAGCGCTGGTGCTGGGATGCCGGTGGCCACTCATCCGATGAGGTCGCAGCTGAGAGCAGACGCCATGGCGTGCAGTGGGTAGTCCCGATCTTCGGGGCCAGCACCTATGGCAAACCGATCGCCAATTTCCCCAAGAAGCGCAAGGACGGCATCTACAAGACCGAGGTCGGTACCGACAACGCGAAGGAGCTGATCTATAGCCGGTTGAAGATCGCCATTGATATGGCGAAATCCCAGTCCGGCGAAACGCAGCCTGGTGCCATCCACTTCCCGGCCAACGACGACATTTGCGACGAGGATGAACTCAAGCAGATCACCGCTGAGCGTAAGAAGCCTGTGATGGTGAAAGGTAAGCGAGAGCTCCGTTGGGATGCCGGCGGCCGCCGTAACGAAGGCCTGGACTGCTTCGTTTACGCGCTCGCGGCTCTTCGAATTAGCCAGCAACGCTTTGGCCTAGACCTCAATGCCCTGGCACAGCAGCCGGAGCCTGGCGGTTCCGCTGCTACGGATACTGCTGAAGAGCGCCCGCGTCGCAAATCCTCCTACTGGAACAAGTCATGACGACCTACACGCACGAGCAGTACGCCGCCATCTCGGCGGCCATCGCCGAGGGTGCGCTCAGTGTGCGCTATGCCGACAAGAGCGTTACCTACCGATCGCTGGACGAGATGCTGCGCATCAGGAAGCTGATGGCCGACGAGCTCGGCCTGAATGCCAACAATGACGGCGGTCGCCGCTACGCCTCCTTCTCCAAAGGCTACTGAAATGGGTCTACTCGATACCTGGTTTCCCGGCAGGGCCGCGAAGCGCGCCGAGTCGCGCCTGAAGAAAATGCGGGCAGACATGCAGGTCAAGCTGCTGGAGCGTCGTTTCGAAGGCGCGGCCGGCGGGCGGCGCAACGATGGGTGGCGTAGTTCCGGTACCGATGCGAATGCGGAGATCGGCCCGGCGCTCGCCCGGTTGCGGAACCGGGCCCGCGATCTGCGCCGCAACAACCCCTACGCCGAGCGCGCCGTCACGGGCATAGCCGACAACGTGGTCGGGGCAGGCATCGTGCCCAGACCTCTGGCCAAGAGCGCTCGTGCTAACAAGCGGCTGATCGAGCTTTGGAAGGCTTGGGGCGAGACCATGCTGTGCGATGCCGACGGCCTGGAGAATTTCTACGGCCTGCAGCACAAGATCATGGAGGCTGTGCCCGAAGGCGGCGAAGTGCTGGTCCGCCGCCGGCGCCGCAAGAGCGAGGATAAACTGCCGGTGCCCCTGCAACTGCAGGTCCTTGAAGCAGATTTCCTCGACGAGGAGAAAAACGGTCCCAACGGCAACAACCAGATTATTCAGGGCATCGAGTTCGACCCACTCGGCAAGCGGGTGGCCTACTGGCTGTTCGACGAGCACCCGGGTGCGAGCAACGTCTGGAAGTCGATCAGCTCCCGTCGGGTAGATGCAGCGGACGTGATCCACGTGTTTCTCCCCAAGCGTCCCGGCCAGGCCCGCGGTTACAGCTGGTTTGCACCGGTGATGCAGCGGCTGCGCAACTTCGATGAGATGGAAGACGCGATCATGGAGCAGGCCAAGATCGCCGCCTGTTTCGCCGCCTTCGTCACCAAGGACGATACCGGTACGGGAGGCAACAAGCGGCCGCCGCTGGTGGAGCGCGTCGAGCCCGGGATCATCCAAGAGCTGGGCCAAGGGGAGACGGTGAGCTTCGGCACACCGCCGGTGTTCAACGGATACAGCACTTATTCCTGGCAAGGCCTGCACGCCATTTCGGTCGGTCTGGGTGTGCCCTACGAGCTGGTCACCGGCGACTTGAAGGGCGTGAACTTTTCCAGTGGTCGTATGGGCTGGCTGCACTTTGCCCGCCGGGTCGACGTGTGGCAGTGGCGAATGGTGATCCCCCAGCTCTGTGAAGGGGTGTGGGCCTGGTTTATGGAGGCGCAGATGCTGGTGCCAGGCGCCGTGCTCGAGCCAGCCGGCGCCGAGTGGACCCCACCGCGCCGCGACATGGTGGACCCGAAGGCCGAGATCGAAGCCGTCAAACAGCGTCTGCGTAATGGCCTGGTCACCTGGCCGGACGCGCTGCGCGAGCTCGGTATCACCGATCCCTATGACCACGCCAAGAACATCCAGGAGGCCAACGCCCTGCTCGACAGCCTGGGGCTGATCCTCGACTGCGACCCGCGCCGGGTTGCTGCTGCTGGAGCCTCCAGCCAACCACAACCTACTGAAGAGAAACCGGACGATGCCGCAGACGATGACGAAGCAGCATGACACGCCGATGCTTTCGCTGCGCGCGGCGGTGCGGCCGGACACGGTCGATATCGAAGCGCGAACCGTTGAACTGACCTGGACAACTGGCGCCCAAGGTCGGCGCTGGAACTGGGACGTCGGCTACTACCTCGAGGAACTTGAGGTCAGCGATACCGCCGTCCGACTCGAGCGAATGAACAATGGCGCGCCCTTGCTCAGCGTGCACAACCAGTGGGAGCTCCGCTCGGTTCTGGCGGTGGTGGAGCGTGCCTGGCTCGACAATGGAGAGGGCCACGCGATTGTCCGCTTCAGCCAGCGCGAGGACGCCGACGAGGTGTTCCGCGACGTGAAGGACGGCATTCTGCGGAATATCTCCGTTGGTTACAGCGTGCACCGTTACGTACTGGTTGAGGGCGGTGACGACACCATGCCGATCTACCGTGCGGTGGATTGGGAGCCCATGGAAATCTCCATTGTCCCGGTCGGCTTCGACGACGGTGCCAAGGTGCGTAGCGCCAAGACGCCCGCCGAATACGAGGGACGTCGATTCAACACCCTATTTGAAACTCGGAAGGACGAAGTGCCTGCCGTGCAGCCGGCCGCCGTGGCCACCCCCAATGAGGAAATTGAGATGACCGAAGAAGAGAAGCGCGCGGCTGATGAGCTGATTCGTCGCGAGGCAGCTGAAGCTGAGCGCAAGCGCGGCACCAGCATCCGCGCAATGGCTCGGAAAGTCGGCCTGGACGAGGCCTTCGCCGACGAGCTGGTCGAGCGTGGTCTGAGCGTCGATGCTGCGAGTGCCGCGATGATCGACAAGCTGGCCGAGCGTCAACAGGGTGATCAGCCGCTGGGACGCAACAGTCAGCCAACCGTTACCGGCGGCCAGGATGTCGCGCTGATCACCGCCAAGCGCGAAGCCATGCAGAACGCTCTGCTGAACCGCTGCAATCCGCAGATCGCACTGGTTGATGCGGCGCGCGAGTTCCGCGGCATGCGCCTTCTGGATATGGCCCGTGAGGCCATTGAGCTGGTCGGTGGCAACTCGCGCGGCATGATGCCCCAAGAGATCGCCCGCGCCGCGCTCGGTTGCGATCGTCAGGCTGTGCGCGCCGCTGGCATGCACACCACCAGTGATTTCCCGATCCTGCTCGGCGGCGCGGTGACTCGCACCTTGCGCGATTCCTATGCCCAGGCACCGCAAACCTGGCGGCCTCTGGGCCAGCTCACTACCGTGCCGGACTTCCGTGCCACCACTCGTGCCGCGCTGGGTGATATCTCCGCGCTCGAGGAGGTTAAGGAGCACGGTGAGTACAAGTACGGCAAGCTTGAAGAGGAAGGCGCACCGATCCGCGTGACGAAGTTCGGCAAGATCATCGCCATCACCTGGGAATCGATTATCAACGATGACCTGGGTGCGCTGACCCGCATCCCGCGCGCCTATGGCCTGGCTGCCGCGCAGACCGAATCCAACCTGGTGTGGAACCTGTTGCTGAGCAACCCGAACTACACCGACGGCAAAGCAATCTTCGT
>NZ_JBIVXC010000051.1:0-3306 GCF_044769005.1 Pseudomonas sp. NPDC090755
GCGTGTACACCACCACGCCGAAAAAACCTAACTCGGCACTGCGTAAAGTATGCCGTGTGCGTCTGACCAACGGTTTCGAGGTTTCCTCGTACATCGGTGGTGAAGGCCACAACCTGCAAGAGCACAGCGTCGTCCTGATCCGTGGCGGCCGTGTAAAAGACTTGCCAGGTGTTCGTTACCACACCGTTCGCGGCTCCCTGGATACCTCCGGCGTCAAAGGTCGTAACCAAGGTCGTTCGAAGTACGGTACCAAGCGTCCGAAGTAATCGGCCGTTTGCAGCAGTTTGCAGTTATTCATTTTATTGAGTCGATAAGAGTAAGGTCGGGCACGCACCCTTAGGGGCACTGTCCCGGGCTAACCTGAAGACCGTTTGAGGGCTTATCAATGCCACGTCGTCGTGTAGCAGCCAAACGTGAGATTCTGGACGATCCAAAATACGGATCGCAGATTCTCGCCAAGTTCATGAACCACGTAATGGAAAGCGGCAAGAAAGCCGTTGCCGAGCGTATCGTTTACGGTGCACTGGACAAGGTCAAGGAACGCAAGAACAGCGATCCCCTGGAAATCTTCGAGAAAGCTCTCGACGCCATCGCTCCGCTGGTCGAAGTGAAGTCGCGCCGTGTTGGCGGTGCTACTTACCAGGTTCCTGTTGAAGTGCGTCCTTCCCGTCGTAACGCCCTGGCAATGCGCTGGTTGGTAGACTACGCCCGCAAGCGTGGCGAGAAGTCCATGGCTCTGCGCCTGGCTGGCGAGCTGCTGGATGCTGCTGAAGGCAAAGGTGCTGCAGTCAAGAAGCGTGAAGACGTACACCGTATGGCCGAAGCCAACAAAGCGTTCTCGCACTACCGCTTCTAATTCAGGCATCACTATTTTTGCGAGGGCTCTATGGCTCGTACTACACCAATCAACCGCTACCGTAACATCGGTATTTGCGCGCACGTTGACGCGGGCAAAACTACCACTACCGAGCGGATCCTGTTCTACACAGGTCTGAGCCACAAAATGGGCGAGGTGCATGACGGCGCCGCGACCACCGACTGGATGGTGCAGGAGCAGGAGCGGGGTATTACCATTACCTCCGCTGCCGTTACCACCTTCTGGAAAGGTTCCCGTGGCCAGTACGACAACTACCGCGTAAACGTCATCGATACCCCCGGCCACGTTGACTTCACCATTGAAGTAGAACGTTCGCTGCGCGTACTCGACGGCGCGGTCGTTGTATTCTGCGGCACCTCCGGCGTTGAGCCACAGTCCGAAACCGTATGGCGTCAGGCCAACAAGTACGGCGTTCCACGTGTTGTCTACGTGAACAAGATGGACCGTGCCGGTGCCAACTTCCTGCGCGTCGTAGGTCAGATCAAGAACCGCCTGGGTCACACCCCGGTCCCGGTTCAGCTGGCTATCGGTTCGGAAGATAACTTCCAGGGTCAGGTCGACCTGATCAAGATGAAGGCTATCTACTGGAACGACGACGACAAGGGCACCACCTATCGCGAGGAAGAAATTCCTGCCGATATGCTGGAGCTGGCTGAAGAGTGGCGCGCCAACATGGTCGAAGCCGCTGCAGAAGCCAGCGAAGAGCTGATGAACAAGTACCTTGAAGAAGGTGAGCTGACCGTCGAAGAAATCAAGGCCGGCCTGCGCGCGCGCACCCTGGCTAGCGAGATCGTTCCGGCTGTCTGCGGTTCCTCGTTCAAGAACAAGGGTGTTCCTCTGGTTCTCGACGCCGTTATCGACTTCCTGCCTGCTCCGACCGAGATCCCTGCAATCCAGGGTATCCATCCGGATCACGTTGAAGACGAAAACGCGCCGAAAATCGAGCGTCATGCAGACGACGCAGAACCGTTCTCGGCTCTGGCGTTCAAGATTGCCACCGACCCGTTCGTGGGTACCCTGACCTTCGTGCGCGTTTACTCGGGCATGCTGCTGTCGGGCGACTCCGTGATCAACTCGGTCAAGGGCAAGAAAGAGCGCGTTGGTCGTATGGTGCAGATGCATGCCAACCAGCGTGAAGAAATCAAAGAAGTTCTCGCCGGCGACATCGCCGCACTGATCGGCATGAAGGACGTCACCACCGGTGACACCCTGTGCAACGCCGACCAGCCAGTCATCCTGGAGCGTATGGACTTCCCTGAGCCGGTAATTTCGGTAGCTGTTGAGCCGAAAACCAAGCAGGACCAGGAAAAGATGGGTATCGCACTGGGCAAACTGGCCCAGGAAGACCCGTCGTTCCGCGTCAAGACCGATGAAGAAACCGGTCAGACCATCATCTCCGGTATGGGTGAGCTGCACCTGGACATCCTCGTTGACCGCATGAAGCGCGAGTTCAACGTCGAGGCCAACATCGGCAAGCCGCAGGTTTCGTACCGCGAGAAGATCAGCAAGTCCAACGTCGAGATCGAAGGCAAGTTCGTACGCCAGTCTGGCGGTCGCGGCCAGTTCGGTCACTGCTGGATCCGTTTCTCGGAGCCGGATACCGACGAAAAGGGCAACATCACTGAAGGCCTGGTCTTCACCAACGAAGTTGTAGGTGGTGTGGTTCCGAAGGAATACATCCCGGCTATCCAGAAGGGTATCGAAGAGCAGATGAAGAACGGCGTTGTTGCCGGCTATCCGCTGATCGGCCTGAAGGCTACCGTGTTTGATGGTTCCTACCACGACGTCGACTCCAACGAGATGGCGTTCAAGGTGGCGGCCTCCATGGCGACCAAGCAGCTGGCCCAGAAGGGCGGCGGTGTTGTGCTTGAGCCGATCATGAAGGTTGAAGTAGTAACCCCAGAGGACTACATGGGTGACGTGATGGGTGACCTGAACCGTCGTCGTGGCATCATCCAGGGTATGGACGATTCGGTCTCCGGCAAGGTAATCCGTGCTGAAGTTCCGCTCGGCGAAATGTTCGGTTACGCAACCGACGTTCGTTCCATGTCTCAGGGTCGCGCCAGCTACTCCATGGAATTCTCCAAGTACTCCGAAGCTCCGTCGAACATCGTCGAAGCGCTCGTTAAAAAACAAGGCTAATCCAGCCCTTTAGGCAAGAGGATCACTGTCGTGGCTAAAGAAAAATTTGATCGTTCCCTTCCGCACGTCAACGTTGGCACCATCGGTCACGTTGACCACGGTAAAACCACTCTGACCGCAGCTCTGACTCGCGTCTGCTCCGAAGTTTTCGGTTCGGCAGTCGTTGAATTCGACAAGATCGACAGCGCTCCAGAAGAAAAAGCTCGCGGTATCACCATCAACACCGCGCACGTCGAGTACAACTCGAACATTCGTCACTACGCTCACGTTGACTGCCCAGGTCACGC
>NZ_JBIVXC010000052.1:0-3160 GCF_044769005.1 Pseudomonas sp. NPDC090755
GCGTGACCTGGGCAGTCAACGTGAGCGTAGTGACGAATGTTCGAGTTGTACTCGACGTGCGCGGTGTTAATGGTGATACCGCGAGCTTTTTCTTCCGGAGCGCTGTCGATCTTGTCGAATTCAACAACGGCCGAGCCGAAAACTTCGGAGCAAACGCGAGTCAGCGCTGCGGTCAGCGTGGTCTTGCCATGGTCAACGTGACCAATGGTGCCGACGTTCACGTGCGGCAGACTACGATCAAACTTTTCCTTAGCCATCGAGAAAATCCTCAGCAAGAAGAAAGAAGCAAGTGAATACGACCATTAAAACAAAGGCAGATATTTTCATATCTGCCTTGTTATATGGAGCTCTTGAGCGGATTTGAACCGCTGACCTCACCCTTACCAAGGGTGTGCTCTACCAACTGAGCTACAAGAGCGTAACACTGTGCAAAAACAGCAAACCTGGAGCGGGTAGCGGGAATCGAACCCGCATCATCAGCTTGGAAGGCTGAGGTTCTACCACTAAACTATACCCGCGGAGCTTGCGGCTCTCGCTAAACTGGTGGAGGGAGAAGGATTCGAACCTTCGAAGCTCTCGCAACGGATTTACAGTCCGTCCCCTTTGACCGCTCGGGAATCCCTCCAGATGTGGCCGGCATTCTATTTGTCTGCCAACCTAGTGTCAAGCGTTTTTTCAAATTTTTTCAATCAAATCTGAAACTTAGCTGCTTTGACACCGCCTCCGGTACTACCATTTGAGTGGTGTTCCCTGTGAAGCGGGCGCCATTCTATCAAGCTATTCGCCAGTTGCAATACCCTCGCACAACATTATTTTATGTTTTAAGTCTTTGAAATCCCTAGAAAGTGTTCCGAGCACGGTTTGGTCCAGCAAACGCTGGCTTTGCGGCGCAATCTGCAACCACAAACCGGTTGCATCTCCAAGCCGCCCAACCACCGGAACAGCCCCTATATCGAGGGTCAGCAACCGCTGACGCAAGGCTGCGAGCTGTTCCTTGCTAGCCAGGCCACCTACATACAGGCACTCCTGGCCACGCTCAGGCACCTGCTTGCCGCCCTGAGACTCGCTCAGCAAGCGAATACCCTGCTGATTCCCCTTGTACAACGACAACGGTGCCACTTCCTTGGCCTTCAGCGGTGCCTCCTGCTGATGCCAGACGTAATAGACGCCATTGAGCACCACCAACAACAGAAACAACCAACGCATAGCCACCTCAATCCAGGGGACAGGCCAGAGCCAGGCCAACGAATACCAGGTCAGGCACGACACGGGCGCCAGGTGCCGCTTCTTGCACAAGAGGCGCATCCCCCCCGGTCAGCAGCACCACAAAGTCATTCCCCCACAGCGCCGTTGCATGCGCAAGCTGGGAACCGACAAAGCCCTGCAGCATATGCACACAACCGCGCTCGACCGCTTCGACCGTCGAGCGCCCCGGGGCCATGCTCGACAGCGCCCGCTCGGCCGAAGCGTCGTCATAACGGATTCGCCGGGTGTGGGTGCGCAACTGACTGCGCATCAGCGGCATGCCTGGACAAATGAAGCCCCCCAGGTGTTCGCCATCGGCGGCGACGAAATCAGCCTTGGCAGCCGTGCCGAAGTCCATGACCAGGCAGGCACCCTTGGCCAGGTGATAGCCACCCAGCACAGCAAGCCAGCGATCCAGGCCCAGGCGCTGGTAGTCTTCATAACCATTGCGCACCCCGCCCACCTCCCGGGCTGGCTGAGCAACCATCACCTCAAGCCCGAAGCATTGGGCGAGCAGCGCACAGAGGCTGGCGGTTTCTTCCTCGCTTCGGACACTGACCAGGCGGCAGCGTTCGGGTGGCGCAGGCAGCGCCTTGATCGCCATGACCAACGCCTGGTCGGAGTCGACAACGCCGCCGGCGACGATGGTCGCGAAGGCACTGCGAACAATCCGCCACTTGATGAAGCTGTTACCGCAATCGAGCTCAAGAATCATCACGCAACCTCAAACTGAGCTCACCACCGCTGAAGCTCTTTTCTTCGCCATTGATCTCAAGACGCAACGCGCCCTGACCATCGATACCCAGCACCACGCCATCGATCCTGTTGACCCCGGCGATCAATGATACCGCCCTCCCCTGCCACAGGTGTGCCTGCTCCCATTGCGCCTGGAACGCGCTAAAGCCGTCCCGACGATGGCGTTCGAGATCGATCTGCAGGTTGTGGTTGAGCCTGGCGACCATCAGGTTGCGATCGATGTTCACACCGGTTTCCCGGCGCACCGATGTCCACAGCTGGTCAACCTCACTGGCGACCTGCATGTTCACATTGATACCGATGCCCAGCACGACATGACAGACATCAGCAGGATCGCCAACCAGCTCCAGGAGAATGCCTGCGATCTTCTGATTATTGACCAAGACGTCGTTCGGCCACTTCAGGCCGGCATCTGCGACACCAAATGACTGCAATGTACGCAGGACTGCGAGACCGACGACCAGGCTCAAGCCTTCAAGCTGGCGCATGCCACCTTCTATGCGCAGCACCAGGCTGTAGTAGAGGTTTTCAGCGAATGGACTGACCCACTGGCGGCCACGTCGGCCACGGCCGGCCGTCTGGCGCTCGGCCAGCACCAGGAACGGCGCTGCCTGCCCCTCGCCGATGGCCCGCAATGCCTGGGCATTGGTCGAATCGATGGAGTCGTGGATCGATACGGGCCAGTGCTCACCCAGGGAAAACTCGGCGATTGCCGCCTCTTCCAGCAACGACAGCGGCGCTGCCAACTGGTAGCCGCGACCACGCACTTTGTGAATAGGCAGATTCAGCTCAGCCTCAAGGTGCTGTAGCTGCTTCCAGACAGCACTGCGACTTACGCCAAGGGCGGTCCCCAGGTCCTGCCCGGAATGGAACCGGCCATCCTTGAGGAGCTTCAACAACTTCAGCATGCCAATCTCGACTCATAATGAGGTTGGCATGATAGCTAGGCAGGTGGGGATTGCATAGAAAACAGCGGCCTGGATATTCCACCAGGCAGCGATTCCTGTAGCCCCTGCCGAGGCACGAGGCTGCGATCGGTGGGAGCGGTGGCGCTAGCGCGCCAGAAAGACAAAACCCCTACCTGCGTGTGCAGATAGGGGTTTCGGAATTTAATCTTGACGATGACCTACTCTCACATGGGGAAACCCCACACTACCAT
>NZ_JBIVXC010000053.1:0-3058 GCF_044769005.1 Pseudomonas sp. NPDC090755
CACTTTCACTGGTGTATGTTCAGGCTAAGGTAAAATTTGTGAGTTTTCATGAATTTTCGGCGAATGTCGTCTTCACAGTATAACCAGATTGCTTGGGGTTATATGGTCAAGTGAAGAAGCGCATACGGTGGATGCCTTGGCAGTCAGAGGCGATGAAAGACGTGGTAGCCTGCGATAAGCTTCGGGGAGTCGGCAAACAGACTTTGATCCGGAGATCTCTGAATGGGGGAACCCACTCAGCATAAGCTGAGTATCTTGTACTGAATACATAGGTACAAGAGGCGAACCAGGGGAACTGAAACATCTAAGTACCCTGAGGAAAAGAAATCAACCGAGATTCCCTTAGTAGTGGCGAGCGAACGGGGACTAGCCCTTAAGTGGCTTTGAGATTAGCGGAACGCTCTGGAAAGTGCGGCCATAGTGGGTGATAGCCCTGTACGCGAAAATCTCTTAGTCATGAAATCGAGTAGGACGGAGCACGAGAAACTTTGTCTGAATATGGGGGGACCATCCTCCAAGGCTAAATACTACTGACTGACCGATAGTGAACCAGTACCGTGAGGGAAAGGCGAAAAGAACCCCGGAGAGGGGAGTGAAATAGAACCTGAAACCGTATGCGTACAAGCAGTGGGAGCCTACTTTGTTAGGTGACTGCGTACCTTTTGTATAATGGGTCAGCGACTTATATTCAGTGGCGAGCTTAACCGAATAGGGGAGGCGTAGCGAAAGCGAGTCTTAATAGGGCGCTTAGTCGCTGGGTATAGACCCGAAACCGGGCGATCTATCCATGGGCAGGTTGAAGGTTAGGTAACACTGACTGGAGGACCGAACCGACTACCGTTGAAAAGTTAGCGGATGACCTGTGGATCGGAGTGAAAGGCTAATCAAGCTCGGAGATAGCTGGTTCTCCTCGAAAGCTATTTAGGTAGCGCCTCATGTATCACTGTAGGGGGTAGAGCACTGTTTCGGCTAGGGGGTCATCCCGACTTACCAAACCGATGCAAACTCCGAATACCTACAAGTGCCGAGCATGGGAGACACACGGCGGGTGCTAACGTCCGTCGTGAAAAGGGAAACAACCCAGACCGTCAGCTAAGGTCCCAAAGTCATGGTTAAGTGGGAAACGATGTGGGAAGGCTTAGACAGCTAGGAGGTTGGCTTAGAAGCAGCCACCCTTTAAAGAAAGCGTAATAGCTCACTAGTCGAGTCGGCCTGCGCGGAAGATGTAACGGGGCTCAAACCATGCACCGAAGCTACGGGTATCACGTAAGTGATGCGGTAGAGGAGCGTTCTGTAAGCCTGTGAAGGTGAGTTGAGAAGCTTGCTGGAGGTATCAGAAGTGCGAATGCTGACATGAGTAACGACAATGCGAGTGAAAAACTCGCACGCCGAAAGACCAAGGTTTCCTGCGCAACGTTAATCGACGCAGGGTTAGTCGGTCCCTAAGGCGAGGCTGAAAAGCGTAGTCGATGGAAAACAGGTTAATATTCCTGTACTTCTAGTTATTGCGATGGAGGGACGGAGAAGGCTAGGCCAGCTTGGCGTTGGTTGTCCAAGTTTAAGGTGGTAGGCTGAGATCTTAGGTAAATCCGGGATCTTAAGGCCGAGAGCTGATGACGAGTTGCCTTTAGGCGACGAAGTGGTTGATGCCATGCTTCCAAGAAAAGCTTCTAAGCTTCAGATAACCAGGAACCGTACCCCAAACCGACACAGGTGGTTGGGTAGAGAATACCAAGGCGCTTGAGAGAACTCGGGTGAAGGAACTAGGCAAAATGGCACCGTAACTTCGGGAGAAGGTGCGCCGATGAGGGTGAAGCACTTGCTGCGTAAGCCCACGTCGGTCGAAGATACCAGGCCGCTGCGACTGTTTATTAAAAACACAGCACTCTGCAAACACGAAAGTGGACGTATAGGGTGTGACGCCTGCCCGGTGCCGGAAGGTTAATTGATGGGGTTAGCTAACGCGAAGCTCTTGATCGAAGCCCCGGTAAACGGCGGCCGTAACTATAACGGTCCTAAGGTAGCGAAATTCCTTGTCGGGTAAGTTCCGACCTGCACGAATGGCGTAACGATGGCGGCGCTGTCTCCACCCGAGACTCAGTGAAATTGAAATCGCTGTGAAGATGCAGTGTATCCGCGGCTAGACGGAAAGACCCCGTGAACCTTTACTATAGCTTTGCACTGGACTTTGAATTTGCTTGTGTAGGATAGGTGGGAGGCTTTGAAGCGTGGACGCCAGTTCGCGTGGAGCCATCCTTGAAATACCACCCTGGCAACTTTGAGGTTCTAACTCAGGTCCGTTATCCGGATCGAGGACAGTGTATGGTGGGTAGTTTGACTGGGGCGGTCTCCTCCTAAAGAGTAACGGAGGAGTACGAAGGTGCGCTCAGACCGGTCGGAAATCGGTCGCAGAGTATAAAGGCAAAAGCGCGCTTGACTGCGAGACAGACACGTCGAGCAGGTACGAAAGTAGGTCTTAGTGATCCGGTGGTTCTGTATGGAAGGGCCATCGCTCAACGGATAAAAGGTACTCCGGGGATAACAGGCTGATACCGCCCAAGAGTTCATATCGACGGCGGTGTTTGGCACCTCGATGTCGGCTCATCACATCCTGGGGCTGAAGCCGGTCCCAAGGGTATGGCTGTTCGCCATTTAAAGTGGTACGCGAGCTGGGTTTAGAACGTCGTGAGACAGTTCGGTCCCTATCTGCCGTGGACGTTTGAGATTTGAGAGGGGCTGCTCCTAGTACGAGAGGACCGGAGTGGACGAACCTCTGGTGTTCCGGTTGTCACGCCAGTGGCATTGCCGGGTAGCTATGTTCGGAAGAGATAACCGCTGAAAGCATCTAAGCGGGAAACTTGCCTCAAGATGAGATCTCACTGGAGCCTTGAGCTCCCTGAAGGGCCGTCGAAGACTACGACGTTGATAGGTTGGGTGTGTAAGCGCTGTGAGGCGTTGAGCTAACCAATACTAATTGCCCGTGAGGCTTGACCATATAACACCCAAGCAATCTGCAACGCAGATTGTGGTGGTGAAGACGAAACGAACCGAAAGTTCG
>NZ_JBIVXC010000054.1:0-2959 GCF_044769005.1 Pseudomonas sp. NPDC090755
CACCAGGCATAGGCCAGGTTCTGGAGCGGCCGCGCCGGATCGATGGCGGCATAGTGCGCGGCAATGGCCATCGTCTCGGCGGCCTTTTCGTAGGCTGGCATGGGCTCGTCGTTCGCCATCACAATGGTGAGGTGCTGGCTGTTGTGGCTATCGCCCAGCGTGCCGAGCGCGCCCTGAGTACCTCGTGCCGCCGCAAAGGCATGCGCCTCGATCTCACGATTCCAGGCGAACCGACTGCTCAGTTCAGTCTTGATGCTGGCCAGGCTGGCAGCGTCGGTGTACGGCACCGCCCAGGTATGCAGCCACTCGTCACCGATGGCCGCCAGGGATGGGCCCAAGGCCGGATTGCCCGCGCCGTTGGTGAATGCCGTGAAAGTGACGCCGACACCTGCAGGCAAGGCCTGACCCGCGTAGTAGTTGACCCGGGCATTGAGGCTGTTACCCGCTTCACCTTTGTGGCGACAGGTCAGGGTCACCGTTCCGGTGGTGGCGGCTGCAGTGACCGGCATATCCGCAGCCGCAGTGATTGCAGCAGCGGCGGCGGCAGCAATTGCCGTCGGCGTGTCACCGCTGATGACCCCTACCGACACTCGGCGCCCGGCGATCATCAGCTCGACGGTACCCGAGGCGGTGGCCGGGCCCGTGAACACCACGGTGCCCGTAGCCGCCACGCCAGCGGCATTGTCGACCACCGGCAGCACCAGCAGCTCGGTGTAGGTGTCGACGGCCATCGCCGCCCGGACCATGCCAGACAGCATCGAGCCGGCGCCGAACAGGGTGTCGGCCTGCGCCGAGCTGGTCACGCGGACCAGGGTGTTGGCAGTAGCTGTACCCGCGGTCAGCTTCTGGCCGATCAGCAGCCGGCGGTAGGTGACCGACTGCGGTCCGCTGACAGCCTTGCTGTTGTCGATCTCGCTGTAGGTACCCGGTTTGCGCAGCGAGCCGGGCCCAGGGATGGTGTCGAATCCGATAGTCATTGTTTCTCACCTTTCGGGGTTGGGGCCTGGCCAGCAGGCTGATCGTTTGGAAGAACGACGTCGCCGGCCGCTTCTTTGCGAATCCAGTAGCTGTTCATTTCCAGCTCTTTGCCGTCTGCAGGCAGCACCTCATAGGTGCCAGGGATCCGCACCAGGCGCCCCTCGACGGGTTTAACCAGCACTCGGGTGGTCATGGGTTGAGGTCCTCAATGATCGTTTGGGCGCGATCCGCCGGATCTGGCTGCGCATTGCCCAGGCTGTAATCGGTGGTCACCGTGTTCAGGTCGGGCAGGCTTTGATTGAACAGGTCGTCAGGATGTCGATCGAAGTACTCTGCTTCGAAGATGAGCCGGCAGGCGCCGGTCAGATGCTGTGACTGATCGAGCAGCACCATGCGCGAGCGCTGGTATTGCAGATCGTTTGCCGTGCCACCCAGGGTGTCGTCCATCAGCAGTAGCCTTTCGACCTGCCGGGCAAGGGTGTCCAACGTGTCATCCAGCGCACCGTTGCCTTCGGCATGGATTTCCACGACCAGCTCCACCCGACGCCGGTACTCGCGGGGCGCCTGGTTAAAGAGCTCTCCGTGCTCGTCCATCGTGTAGACGATGATCGCCGGGAGTTCGCTCTGCCAACCGTTGGAAATCAACGGCGCAACGCGGCTGGCATAAACGCTGGCACCGGCATCAGTGGCACCCAACAGGACCGCAACGGCCTGCTTGCGAATCAGTTCTCTGGGGTGCGCCATGGTTAAGCTTTCCTCAAGATGATCGTTACGCCGGCCACACCATCGGGCTGAACGTCGTTGATCGAATAGAGCTCACCCCGTGCCCGGACCCGATCACGGCTGGTTGGCTTGTTGGGGAGGTCGATCAGGCGCACGCCAAGGACGGGGTTGCTGCTCGACACCGGTGCGCCGGTTTCCGGGTCAACGGCGACATGGGCGGAATCGAACACGACCTGGGCCAGGGCAACGCCCGGCGCGACACCATCGGTCAGCCAGTACACGGCACCATCAGGGTCGATGGCTGCCGATGGCTCGCTGAACGTACGGATCGAAACGCCGAGCATGCGCTGGGCCATTGAGGCCCAGCCCATTTAGACCGCCGCCGGCGCAGACACGCCGTTGAGTCGGCAGGCACCGACTGCGCTGGGGTTTGCCGCAACCTCGGTCGCCACGCCAACGAGGACCAGGCCGGCGGCAGACACGTTGGTCAGCGCGCGGCTGGTGGTGTTCATGTACACCAGGTCACCGACCGCCCAAGCCTGTGCACTGATCTTGGTCAGACCGAAAACACCGCCGAGCTTGAGCACGACTGGCGCAGCCGCTACTTCAGTGGTTGCCGCAACGCCGATGATCGCGCCGACTTTGTAGAGCTCGCCCGAGATGGTACCGCCGGCGGGTGCAGGAACAGTGATGCTGTCGCCGTGCTGGATGAAAGTCTTCATGCATGGTCCCCTTCAGAGACTGGAACTGGAAAACAAAAAGGGCGCCGCGTGGCGCCCTTTGGGGTTCAGGTCGAACTGGAGAGTTACGCGCCTGGGTTCTTGTACGCGCCGCGGAAGTCGATCCAGGCCGCACCGAACACCAGACGCGCCTTGATCTCCACGCCGTCCACCTCGAAGCCCTCGCGGGTTTCGGTGAACACGCCCTGCTCGCCTTCCAGGTAGGCGTACTCGAAGGTATCGACGAGGCCCGGCTCGGTATACAGGTACCACTGATTGCCGGTGATACGAGGATCGACGATCACGATCAGCGAGGTGTTGCGGCTATCGTTGATGTCGGCGTTCTTGGCCGGTACGTAGTTGGAACTGGTGAACTGGAAGGCCTCCAGCTCCTTGTCCGGCCCCACCACCAGGTAGCGCGGCTCCACGTTGAGGAAAGCGCCGGCCTTGGATTGCTGCTTGCGCATGGCGGTGCGAGCAGCGCCCAGGGTTGTGGTGTTGATGGCGCCGCCGGAGCCCGCCACGTTGCCGTGGTCGGC
>NZ_JBIVXC010000055.1:0-2917 GCF_044769005.1 Pseudomonas sp. NPDC090755
CCGATGCCGATGGCAAAATCGATGCCTCGGGCACTGCCGAGCCGGGCAGCACGGTCACCGTGACCTGGCCTGACAACAGCACCAGCACTGTCGTGACCGATGGCAGTGGTAACTGGAGCCTGGAATCGCCGACCGTCCAGGAATCGGGCGAGGTCAGCGCCGAAGCGACCGATGCCGCGGGTAACACCAGTGACTCGGTCACTGTCATCTACACCGATACCGTGGCGCCGAACGCGCCAACGCTGGTCGTGGCCGATGCCGATGCCGATGGCAAAATCGATGCGTCGGGCACTGCCGAGCCTGGCAGCACGGTCACCGTGACCTGGCCTGACAACAGCACCAGCACTGTCGTGACCGATGGCAGTGGCAACTGGAGCCTGGAATCGCCGACCGTTCAGGAGTCGGGCGAGGTCAGCGCCGTGGCGACTGATGCTGCGGGCAATGTTTCGGATAAAACTACTGCAGTATTTACTGATAGCTTTGCTCCGACCGTCACCGTGAGCATCGACAGCATCAGCACCGACAGCGGCGTGGTGGGCGACTTCATCACCAACGACGCCGACGGCCTGACCGTCAATGCCAGCCTCTCGGCCGCCCTGGCGGCGGGTGAGAAGCTGTTCTACTCCAACGACAACGGCGCGACCTGGATTGACGTCACCTCGTCGGTCAGCGGCACCGCGGTCAGCTACGTCGACGACGCGCTGACCAGCAGCACCACCGTGCAGTTCCGTGTGGTTGACGCCGCTGGCAACGCCGGCAGCCTGGCCAGCCAGGCGATCGTCATCGACACCGTGGCACCGAGCACGCCAGTCACGCCAAGCACCTATGCAGATGATGTCGGTAGTGTAAAGAATCCAACCAGCACTGCGCTGGTCACAGATGACACTCGTCCAGGTATAAACGTAGGTGCCGGGTTGACCGATGCCCCCAAACTTTATGTGAATGGCTCGCTGGTATCTGCTACTTACGATTCGGTGGCAGGGACGTTGACACCGGATGTGGGGCTGGCCGACGGTACTTACGCTTTCACGTGGACCTTGACCGACGTGGCAGGTAATGAAAGTGCTCCAAGCGGGGCGCTTAACATGAGCATTGCTACTTCGGTAGCGACTCCCGCCTTGAGCTTGAGCACTGATACCGGCAGCAGCAACAGCGACAAGATCACCCAAGACGGTACCGTCAACGTGAGCGGTCTGGAGGCGGGGGCAACCTGGCAATACAGCACCGACGGCGGTACTACGTGGGTAGCCGGCAGCGGCACCAGCTTTACCCTTTCGGGCGCTGGCGCCAAGAGCGTGGTAGTGCGTCAGACCGATGCCGCCGGTAACGACTCGGCGACCTCGGCACCTTATACCTTTACCCTGGACACCAGTGCGTTAGCACCAAGCCTGACCTTGTTTGTGGACACTGGCAGCAGCAACAGCGACAAGATCACCCAAGCCGGTACCGTCAATGTGAGCGGTCTGGAGGCAGGGGCAGCCTGGCAATACAGCACCGACGGTGGTACCACGTGGACGACCGGCAGCGGCAGCAGCTTTGTCCTTTCGGGTGATGGCGCCAAGAGCGTGGTGGTGCGTCAGACCGATGCGGCCGGTAACGTCTCGGCCATCTCGGCGCCTTTTACCTTTACCCTGGACACCAGTGCGTTAGCGCCAAGCCTGACCTTGTCTGCTGACACCGGCAGCAGTGACAGCGACAAGATCACCCAAGACGGTACTGTCAACGTGAGCGGTCTGGAGGCAGGGGCAACCTGGCTATACAGCACCGACGGCGGTAGCACGTGGTCTGCCGGCAGTGGCACCAGTTTTACCCTTTCAGGCGATGGCGCCAAGAGCGTAGTGGTGCGCCAGACCGATGCGGCCGGTAACGTCTCGGCCACCTCGGCACCTTATACCTTTACCTTGGATACCGTTAGTCCTCCACTGCTCACGCTGGCCTTGGCCGTCGACACTGGCAGCAGTGACAGCGACAAGATCACCCAAGACGGTACCGTCAACGTGAGCGGTCTGGAAGCGGGGGCAACCTGGGAATACAGCACCGACGGTGGTACTACGTGGACAGTCGGCAGTGGTAGCAGCTTTATCCTTTCGGACGATGGCGCCAAGAGCGTGGTGGTGCGTCAGACCGATGCCGCCGGTAACGTTTCGGACGCCTCGGCGCCTTACACCTTCACCTTGGACCGCAGCATTGCTGTACCGACCATCGATCCAATGGCAGTTGATAATGATATGTCTGCTGCAGAAGCCTCGAAAGCACAAAACATCACGGGTACTGCAGAAGCCGGTGCTAGCGTGACCATTAACTTCAATGGTTACGACTACACCGCTGTCGCGGACGCTAGCGGGAACTGGGGCGTGGTTGTTCCGGCGGCGAACCTGACAGGCGCTTACACCAAAGTGATCACTGTGACGGCCACAGATGTGGCCGGTAATGTCTCGACGCCGGCCACCAGTACGGTGTGGATGTCTACGTCGGTCAATACGACCGCCTCTGGGAGTCAGACTGCCGGACACGCTGCCAGTCTGGCCGACGGCGGCTGGGTCGTGACGTGGGAAAGCAACCAGGAGATCTATCAGCAGCGTTACACCTCGGCTGGAGTGGCTTCAGGCGGCGAGACCAGGGTTAGTACGACGGATACTTCGAGCTCGGCAAGCACTACAGGGCTGAGCGACGGTGGCTGGCTCGTCACCTGGCAAAGCTATAATTCGGCAACATCATCCTGGGATGTCTACCAGCAGCGTTACACCTCGGCTGGAGTGGCTTCAGGCGCCGAGACTCAGGTCAATACATACACGGCAGATATGCAGAGCTATCCAAGTGTTACAGGGCTGAGCGACGGTGGCTGGGTGGTGACATGGAGTAGCCTTTTTCAGGAGACTGGCTGGGGGGTTTACCAGCAGCGTTACACGTCGACGGG
>NZ_JBIVXC010000056.1:0-2388 GCF_044769005.1 Pseudomonas sp. NPDC090755
TGGACGGTCGGCGACTCCAGGCTCCAGTTGCCACCGCCATCAACCACGACAGTGCTGGTGCTGTTGTCAGGCCAGGTCACGGTGACCGTGCTGCCCGGCTCGGCAGTGCCCGACGCATCGATTTTGCCATCGGCATCGGCATCGGCCACGACCAGCGTCGGCGCGTTCGGCGCCACGTTATCGGTGTAGATGACAGTGACCGAGTCACTGGTGTTGCCCGCCGCATCGGTCGCCTCGGCGATGACCTCGCCCGGCTCCTGGACGGTCGGCGATTCCAGGCTCCAGTTACCACCACCATCAACCACGACAGTGCTGGTGCTGTTGTCAGGCCAGGTCACGGTGACCGTGCTGCCCGGCTCGGCAGTGCCCGAGGCATCGATTTTGCCATCGGCATCGGCATCAGCCACGACCAGCGTCGGCGCGTTCGGCGCCACGGCATCAGTGTAAATGGCAGTGACCGGGTCACTGGTGTTACCCGCGGCATCGGTCGCCTCGGCACGGACTTCGCCCGACTCCTGGACGGTCGGCGACTCCAGGCTCCAGTTACCACTGCCATCGGTCACGACAGTGCTGGTGCTGTTGTCAGGCCAGGTCACGGTGACCGTGCTGCCCGGCTCGGCAGTGCCCGAGGCATCGATTTTGCCATCAGCATCGGCATCGGCCACGACCAGCGTCGGCGCGTTCGGCGCCACGTTATCGGTGTAGATGACAGTGACCGAGTCACTGGTGTTGCCCGCCGCGTCAGTCGCCTCGGCGATGACCTCGCCCGGCTCCTGGACGGTCGGCGATTCCAGGCTCCAGTTACCACCACCATCAACCACGACAGTGCTGGTGCTGTTGTCGGGCCAGGTCACGGTGACCGTGCTACCCGGCTCGGCAGTGCCCGAGGCATCGATTTTGCCATCGGCATCGGCATCGCCCACGACCAGCGTCGGCGCGTTCGGCGCCACGGTATCGGTGTAGATGACAGTGACCGAGTCACTGGTGTTGCCCGCAGCATCGGTCGCCTCGGCGATGACCTCGCCCGGCTCCTGGACGGTTGGCGACTCCAGGCTCCAGTTGCCACTGCCATCAACCACGACAGTGCTGGTGCTGTTGTCAGGCCAGGTCACGGTGACCGTGCTGCCCGGCTCGGCAGTGCCCGAAGCATCGATTTTGCCATCGGCATCGGCATCGCCCACGACCAGCGCGGGTACACTCGGCGCAATATTACCGGTTGAGCCTATTGCTGAAGAGCCGCCATTATCATGATCATCACTACCACCACTACCACCACTACCACCACTACCACCACTACCACCAAACGCTAGAGCTCCCGCCCCCAAAACCCCCAAAGCGCCGAGCGCAGCACCCTCAAGCGTAAACCCAAACAATGCATCGTCATTCGCATCCGATGCCGAATCATATAAAACGCCGTCAGCGGCATACTCTACTGTTCCGTCTCCCGAAACGATCAGTAACGTGTCACCATTGTCATCCTCCAGAACAAACTCTGGATTTACTACAGCGAAATAACCCTCAATAACAATTACTTCCTTGCCATCCTCCATCACCACCAGATCGTCACCCGAGCGCTTAACAACCACTCGATGGGTTGACAAAGAGTCCTCGACCTTGACAACGTACTTAACAAAAGAAGCTGCCTTCAGCCGCAGCGGCGCTAAATTGTTTTCATGAGTTTGAACGTCTATGATCTTAGCCGCTTCGCCAACCCGAACAATTTGGAGGGTAATCATTTTAAAACCTACAATTCAATTAAAAATCAAAATTTAAGGGATATACATCCATTAGCTGGTCTAGTGCTAGAGAACAACCACAGCATTGTTCTTCATTGCCGACTCGCTTCAACGTATAAATCCATTCATATGTATTATTCGCCCCCATGCAATCAAACAATTGACAGCAAGGACCAATAATTTGACTTTTAACGACTACACCTTTTCAGCAACTCCTCGATCCGATATACGGAAGCCTTCCAGCCACCCAAGGAGCGGCGCACCATTTTGGAGCATCTACCAGACACTTCAAACATCGACACCCTGGATATCCCCCATCGACACATTAATATGCGCCGCTCCACTCGAAGGCTTGCCCCCTCGAAGAGCCAGAAAACTACAGCCGCCTGGATGAGCTCGTGCCGCTGCCTGATGGTGCGCGTACAGCCCAGCATCAAGCAGGTGTCCACCGCGTGCGCTCGAACGGGCAGGTCAGCGACGCCTGAAGCAGGGGACGGCCTCGCTTGAGCGACTGACTGATGCTTGATGGTGTGCTCTGGGTGCTCTGCTCCGCTGCCGCGTGGCGAGATATGCCAGACCGCTTTGGCCCATGGTCAACGGTGTATCAACGGTTCAGGGGCTGGCGAAACCAGGGAACGTTCGATCAGATGCT
>NZ_JBIVXC010000057.1:0-2270 GCF_044769005.1 Pseudomonas sp. NPDC090755
CATGGCACCACCACGAACGGTTGGGCGAACGCCACGCCAGCGCTTGGCACCAGCTTTACCCAGCGAACGCAGGCTGTGCTCGGAGTTCGAGACTTCGCCCAGGGTCGCACGGCATTCAGCCAGGACTTTACGCATTTCACCAGAGCGCAGACGCAGGGTCACATAGACACCTTCGCGAGCGATCAGCTGAGCCGAAGCACCAGCGGAACGAGCGATCTGAGCACCTTTGCCCGGCTTCAGTTCGATGCCGTGAATGGTGCTACCCACTGGGATGTTGCGCAGTTGCAGGGAGTTGCCTGGCTTGATTGGAGCCAGAGCGCCTGCGATCAGCTGGTCGCCAGCAACAACGCCTTTAGGGGCGATGATGTAGCGGCGCTCGCCGTCTGCGTAGCACAGCAGTGCGATGTGAGCAGTACGGTTTGGATCGTATTCGATACGCTCGACAGTGGCGACGATGCCATCTTTGTCGTTGCGACGGAAATCGACCATACGGTAATGCTGCTTATGACCACCACCTACGTGACGAGTAGTGATGCGGCCATTGTTGTTACGACCACCAGACTTCGACTTCTTCTCGAGCAGCGGTGCGTGAGGAGCGCCTTTGTGCAGCTCCTTGTTGACCACCTTGACCACGAAACGGCGGCCAGGGGAAGTCGGTTTGCATTTAACGATTGCCATGATGCACCCCTTCCTTACTCAGCACTGCTGCTGAAATCGAGATCTTGGCCTGGCTGCAGCGATACGATCGCTTTTTTCCAGTCATTACGCTTGCCCAGACCACGTGCGGTACGCTTGGTTTTACCCAGAACGTTAACGGTCGACACGTTTTCGACTTTTACGCCGAACAGGCCTTCGACAGCTTTCTTGATTTCCAGCTTGGTTGCGTCGGTAGCAACCTTGAATACGAACTGGCCTTTTTTCTCAGCCAGAACGGTAGCCTTCTCGGAAACGTGCGGGCCAAGGAGGACTTTAAATACGCGTTCCTGGTTCATCCCAGCAGCTCCTCGAATTTCTTCACGGCCGAGACAGTGACCAGCACTTTCTCGTATGCGATCAGACTGACCGGATCGGAACCTTGAACGTCACGTACGTCGACGTGCGGCAGGTTACGAGCAGCCAGGTACAGGTTCTGATCAACAGCGTCCGAAACGATTAGTACGTCGTTCAGACCCATGCCGTTCAGCTTGCTCAGCAGGTCTTTGGTTTTCGGTGCTTCAACGGAGAAGTCCTGAACCACGACCAGACGATCGGTACGCACCAGCTCAGCGAGGATGGAGCGCAGAGCTGCGCGGTACATCTTCTTGTTGAGCTTCTGCGAGTGATCCTGAGGACGAGCTGCGAAGGTCACGCCACCGCCACGCCAGATTGGACCACGAGTAGTACCGGCACGAGCGCGACCAGTACCTTTCTGACGCCATGGGCGCTTGCCGCCACCAGCAACGTCGGAACGGGTTTTCTGCTGCTTGGTGCCCTGACGGCCGCCGGCCATGTAGGCCACGACTGCTTGGTGTACCAGCGTCTCGTTGAATTCGCCACCGAAAGTCAGTTCGGAAACTTCGATCGCTTGAGCGTCATTTACATTAAGTTGCATGTCAGCTTCCCCTTAACCGCGAGCCTTGGCAGCCGGACGCACAACCACGTCACCGCCAGTAGCGCCTGGAACGGCACCCTTGACCAGCAACAGATTGCGTTCAGCGTCGACGCGCACTACTTCCAGGGACTGAACGGTCACGCGCTCGGCGCCCATATGACCGGACATTTTTTTGCCCTTGAATACACGACCAGGAGTCTGGCACTGGCCGATAGAGCCCGGGACGCGGTGGGAAACGGAGTTACCGTGGGTGTTGTCCTGACCACGGAAATTCCAGCGCTTGATGGTACCGGCGAAGCCTTTACCTTTGGACTGGCCGGTAACGTCTACCAGCTGACCTGCAGCGAAGATTTCAGCGTTGATCGAGTCGCCAGCCTGGAACTCGCCTTCTTCAAGACGGAATTCCCAGACACCGCGACCAGCGGCAACGTTCGCCTTGGCGAAGTGACCAGCCTGAGCTGCGGTCACACGCGAAGCACGACGCTCACCTACAGTGACTTGCACTGCACGGTAGCCATCGGTTTCTTCGGTTTTGAACTGGGTGACGCGATTCGGTTCGATCTCAATGACCGTGACCGGAATGGAGACACCTTCTTCGGTGAAAATACGGGTCATACCCGCTTTTCGACCGACTACACCAATAGTCATGTTGTAAACCTCATGAGTGTACGTGGCTTTC
>NZ_JBIVXC010000058.1:0-2163 GCF_044769005.1 Pseudomonas sp. NPDC090755
TGCGGCCTGGATCGACTTCCGCGGCGCGTACAAGAACCCAGGCGCGTAACTCTCCAGTTCGACCTGAACCCCAAAGGGCGCCACGCGGCGCCCTTCTTGTTTTCCAGTTCCAGTCTCTGAAGGGGACCATGCATGAAGACTTTCATCCAGCACGGCGACAGCATCACCGTTCCGGCACCCGCCGGCGGCACCATCTCGGGCGAGCTCTACAAAGTCGGCGCGATCATCGGCGTTGCGGCAACCACTGAAGTCACGGGCGCGCCAGTCGTGCTCAAGCTTGGCGGTGTTTTCGGTTTGACCAAGATCAGTGCACAGGCCTGGGCCGTCGGTGACTTGGTCTACATGAACACCAGCAGCCGTGCTCTGACCAACGTGTCTGCCGCGGGCCTGGTCCTGGTTGGCATGGCAACCGAAGTAGCGGCAAACCCCAGCACGGTCGGCGCTTGCCGCCTCAACGGCGTGTCCGCGCCGGCGGCGGTCTAAATGGGCTGGGCCTCCATGGCCCAGCGCATGCTCGGCGTTTCGATCCGTACGTTCAGCGAGCCATCGGCGGCAATCGATCCAGATGGCGCGGTGTACTGGCTGACGGATGGCGTCTCGCCGGGCGTTGCCCTGGCCCAGGCAGTGTTCGATTCCGCCCATGTCGCCGTTGACCCGGAAACCGGCGCACCGGTGTCGAGCAGCAACCCCGTCCTTGGCGTGCGCCTGATCGACCTCCCCAACAAGCCAACCAGCCGTGATCGGGTCCGGGCACGGGGTGAGCTCTATTCGATCAACGACGTTCAGCCCGATGGTGTGGCCGGCGTAACGATCATCTTGAGGAAGGCTTAACCATGGCGCACCCCAGAGAACTGATTCGCAAGCAGGCCGTTGCGGTCCTGTTGGGTGCCACTGATGCCGGTGCCAGCGTTTATGCCAGCCGCGTTGCGCCGTTGATTTCCAACGGTTGGCAGAGCGAGCTCCCGGCGATCATCGTCTACACGATGGACGAAGCAGGCGAGATTTTTAACCAGGCCCCCCGCGAGTACCGGCGTCGGGTAGAGCTGGTCGTGGAAATCCATGCCGAAGGCAATGGTGCGCTGGATGACACGCTGGACACCCTTGCCCGGCAGGTCGAAAGGCTACTTCTGATGGACGACACCTTGGGCGGCACGGCAAACGACCTGCAGTACGTGCGCTCACGGATGGTGCTGCTCGATCAGTCGGCGCATCTGACCGGCGCCTGTCGGCTCATCTTCGAAGCCGAGTACTTCGATCGACATCCTGACGACCTGTTCAATCAAAGCCTACCCGACCTGAACACGGTGACCACCGATTACAGCCTGGGCAATGCGCAGCCAGATCCGGCGGATCGCGCCCAAACGATCATTGAGGACCTCAACCCATGACCACTCGAGTGCTGGTTAAACCCGTCGAGGGGCGCCTGGTGCGGATCCCTGGCACCTATGAGGTGCTGCCCGCAGACGGAAAAGAGCTGGAAATGAATAGCTACTGGATTCGCAAAGAAGCGGCCGGTGACGTCGTTTTTCCAAACGATCAGCCTGCTGGCCAGGCCCCAACCCCGAAAGGTGAGAAGCAATGACTATCGGATTCGACACTATCCCTGGACCCGGCTCGCTGCGCAAACCGGGTACCTACAGCGAGATCGACAACAGCAAGGCTGTCAGCGGACCGCAGTCGGTCACCTACCGCCGGCTGTTGATCGGCCAGAAGCTGACCGCGGGTACAGCTACTGCCAACACCCTGGTCCGCGTGACCAGCCCGGCGCAGGCCGACACCCTGTTCGGCGCCGGCTCGATGCTGTCTGGCATGGTCCGGGCGGCGATGGCCATCGACACCTACACCGAGCTGCTGGTGCTGCCGGTGGTCGACAATGCCGCTGGTGTAGCGGCTACGGGCACAGTGGTGTTCACGGGCCCGGCCACCGCCTCGGGTACCGTCGAGCTGATGATCGCCGGGCGTCGAGTGTCGGTCGGGGTCATCAGTGGTGATACGCCGACGGCAATTGCCGCTGCCGCAGCCGCTGCAATCACTGCGGCTGCGGATATGCCAGTCACTGCCGCCGCTGCCACCGGAACGGTGACCCTGACCTGTCGCCACAAAGGTGAAGCGGGTAACAGCCTCAATGCCCGGGTCAACTACTACGCGGGTCAGGCCTTGCCT
>NZ_JBIVXC010000059.1:0-2024 GCF_044769005.1 Pseudomonas sp. NPDC090755
AATTGACGCTTCAGCATATTTCGTATTTCACAGAAAAAAATGAATAGTCGCCACGCTATAACGAATGTCATAGCAGCATAATTGTTAAATCTTTTCAGATGAAAATTGCCGCATCACAATGAAACTCCGTTTTTCAGCTTGCGCCGAATCCTCGAATTTCCCCTCTAATACTTTGCACGTGAACTCAGAGGTTGGATTTAGCAGACCGTCTGTACTACTGGATTAGAATTTTCCGCTAATGACAAAAAAACAAATTGACCGATACTGACTCATTTTTAACATTTCACGACGACCACTTCAGTCGTACGGGAAAGCCGGGAGCGGCTGGATTCGCTGCCTGCACACGGCGATGACCCGGGCCTTAGGTTTTGTATGAAAGTCCTGTGGCAGCGGGTTGGCGCTGACCCTGTAGGAGCTGGCTTGGCCGGACGCTTGCCCCGTTACGGCCCGACTGCTTTCCCAAAACACAAAAAAAACGCCGCGATGATTTGCATCATCACGGCGTTTTTTTGCTTCTGGCTAGCTGGCACTACGAGCGATACCGCCTGCCATGCCTGTGGCCTTAGCTACTAGTGGTGCAGATTGTCAAGATCGATATCTGGCAAGTCCACTCCTCCTGCTTGCCCGTAGACAAGATGCACCTCACCCGGCCCGGATTCAGAAGCATTGGTTCCTGCCACCTTGACGTTAGCCACTCCACCCGCGCCCTGATCATCTGCAGATTGAATAAAGGATCCCAGCTGCTCACCCGGCCGGCCTTCCATCTTGAAGCCATAAGCGCCCAGGTTATTGAGGTCTACTTCAACAGCACCTTGTTCCGCTGTACGGCCATAAATGACCACCATCTCGCCTGAGTCCACGCCATTGGCATCGAGCTTTGGCAGGCCAATCGCCAGATCGTGGATACCGTCGCCATTGATGTCATTGACATCTGCGATGCGGATGACCCAAGGCTGGGCTTCTTCCTTGGAGGACAGATGAGCCTCACGCAAGTTCACCGAGAAGCCCATGCTCTGGAAGTCCAGAACATCGTGCTCCAGACGCAACCCGTCACCCTGCTCGGCAGACGCAGTCAAGGTGCTGATTTCGTGCGCCGTAATGACCTGAGTATCCTTTCCAGGATCAGTCATCATCAACATTGCTGCGGCCGGGGACACCGTCAGCGTACGCGGGGCCGATTGCGGATCATCAGAGCCATCGGCATGGTGCACACCTACCGTGTAACCATAAGTGCCGCTGGCCAGGCCGCTGTCCTGGAAGTTCCAGCTGGTGCCAGTGACATTGGCCATACCCACCGCCACCCCGTTGCGGAACACTTGCAAAGTGTCACCATCAGCCAGTTCAGCGCTTAGCGTGCCGGACAAGCTTGGGCTCGTATCATCCGTCTGCGCACCTTCAAGTAGCTCACCCTGGACCCCGCCTTGATCATCAGTGACCACGGAAATCACGGGTAAATCCTCAAGTACTACAGGTATTGCATTACCTGCTGCGTCGTAACGTTGTTGGAAGATCCCCCAACCTGAGCCGTCCTGCCCTAAACTTTCCCAGGTCACCAGCCAACCACCATCGGACAGCCCAATGATCTGCGGCATCCACTGATCATTGGCCGCATAAGCGGTGTTAACTCGGGTTTCAACGCCTATAGCGACTCCAGCTGCATTGTAACGCTGCTGGGAAATATTCCAACCCGCAGCGAAAGGCTCAGCATTGCTCGCCCAAGCCACTACCCAACCACCATCAGACAATGCAGCTACCACAGGATATGTCTGGTCGTCAACTGTCGTGGTGTTAACCCTGATTTCCCCTCCAGAAGGTACGCCTGCCGAGGTGTAGCACTGCTGATAGATGCCAGAACCCGAACCGTCCTGATCCGCAGATTGCCACGTCACCACCCAGCCACCATCAGACAGCGCTACGACGCTGCAACGCTCCTGATAGCCGGCCGTCGTGGTGTTGACCCTGATTTCCCCGCCAGTCGCCACACCATCTGAGGTATACCGCTGCTGGTATATGCCCGCGCTATT
>NZ_JBIVXC010000060.1:0-1739 GCF_044769005.1 Pseudomonas sp. NPDC090755
ACCAACCCCATGAACGATTCGGTGATCAGCGTGACCGGGTTGTATTCCTTCCAGGCTTTCCAGATGCCGTTGATGAGCCCATCACTGAACGCGGTCGCAACACCGGCCCACTTCTCCTCAAAGAACGTGACGATCTGGCCCCAGTTTTTATAGATGACGTAGGCTGCGCCGCCGATAGCAGCTACCGCGGTGAGGAACCAGCCGACCGGGGTCATGGCAATGGCGAGGCCGAGTCCTTTGAACGCCAGCGCCAGGTTGAGAATGCTCATCAGCAGGCCGCCACCGAGGTAAGCCCCCAGCGCAACGAGCACCACATTGGCGCCGCCGAAGGTGTCAGCGAGCCAGCCAAAGGCCTTGATCACCGGCTGAATACCATCGTAGAGCCGTCCAAGAAAACCGGTGACCTTTTCGATATTGCCAGGCAGGTTCTCGGCGAAGCTTTTGGCAAAGGCACTGATCTGCGGCCGGTACTTGATGACCGTACCGATCAGCTTCTCGCCGAGCACGTTCAGTTGCGGAACCAAGGCAGCGCCAATGGTATTGCCCACCCCCTTGAATGCCATCGACAGTTTGTCGAGCAGGTCCCCGAACTCTTCACCCTGCTTAACCGCATCATCCTCCAGCACAACGCCAAGACGCTTGGCTTCAGCGGCCATCTCAGCGATACCGCCTTTTCCCTCTCGAATCAGCGGGAGCAGTTCCGTTGCGCTCTTACCAAAAATCTTCACTGCGGCCTGCGCCTGCAGCGATGGGTCTTTGATCTTCGTAATTCGGTCGACGAATGTGTCGAACAGCGCGTCGGTGCTTTTCAGTTTGCCGCCTGCATCACGGATGTTGATGCCCAGACCGGCAAACATCTCCTTGAGTTCTTTCGAGCCCTTGGTCGCAGCGCCGACATTGAGATTCATCTTCTGCAGCGCACCCGCGAGCGTCTCGGATGAGGAACCGGTGAGTTGGGCGGCATAACCCAGTTCCTGGAATCGCTCGCGGCTTATCCCGGTCCGCGCCGCGACATCCCCGATTGTGCCGGTCGCATCTGCATAGCCCTTGAAGAACAAGCCGAACGAAGCACCGGTGACGCCAAGCGCAGCCCCAAGCCCCAAGATTTTTGTAGAGCTTTCGCCCACAGCAGTGCCAATGCCGCCGAGCGCGCCGCCGACGTTCTTGAGGTTCTGGGTGAAGACCGGTAGCCCTGCCCGATCCAGCGACCGGGTAATGCCAGCGCTTACCGCCTGGACCTTGCCCATGACTCCGCGCAGAGGAGCAGTCAACTGGTCGACAGCCTTGATGATTACATTCAATCCGTAGGATTTCTCTGCCACTCTGCCCACTCCTCTGCTCGCTCAAGCCACCAGTTCAGTTCCTCGAAGTCCATTTCCATGGCTTCCGATGGCTGCACGCCCAACACTTTGACGACAACGGTTACGCCGGCTGCCCAGCCCCGAGGCGATCCAGCAAAAAATCGCGTGCCTCCTGAATGACCACACCCTGGTCTTCTTCGCCCAGTTCCTCAATGAACGCCGGCGGACGGCCGGCCATCTTCGAACCGAGGTCAATGAGGGTGGAGAAGTCGAGGTCGACTGCCCCACTGCCCTTACCGTCGGAGGTGACACGCAACGAGTGGCCGCGCAAGTACTTGAGCTTGCGGGTCAGGGTCAGCTCGCTGATGGTTTCACTGCCGAACGCGACTGGTTCCTTCAGGACAATCTGCTTTTCCTTCGCCATTACTTGACCTCCTC
>NZ_JBIVXC010000062.1:0-1436 GCF_044769005.1 Pseudomonas sp. NPDC090755
CCGAGGCAATGAAGGCCGGAACGCTTGTCTCGACGAAGTCCGCCGCCTGAACGAGGGCAGCATTGCTCCTGACTGACCATGGAGTACATTTGTACTCCACCCCACTGTAACCCCTCTCCCCTCTATTCACTGCCGCAATATGGCGGCGAAGGCGAAGCTATGTCTCAAGCAAAGGAACGCCCGATCCTGTTCAGTGCGCCGATGGTGCGCGCCATCCTGGAGGGCCGGAAGACGGTCACACGCCGGGCGGTGAAGATCCAGCCCCGCACGAAGGGTGACATCGGCAGCTACGGCCTGGGCCAGCCGTTCATTCGCCATCCCGATCCGACAAAACGCAACCCGGAATGCCCGTATGGCCGACCAGGAGATCGCCTGTGGGTGCGCGAGACCTGGCTGGAGGATCCAGAGGACGACGGAACCTGGGCCTACACCCAGTACATGGGCTGTAAGGGATCGCCACTGTCAGAGATCCCCAAGCGCTTCCAAAAGCCAGAACACTGCATTTTCCGCGCAAGCTGGAACGGCACTGACCTGCTTTGGCGGCCAAGTATTCACATGCCGCGCTGGGCCAGCCGCATCCTGCTGGAAATCACCGATGTGCGCGTCGAGCGCCTGCAGGACATCAGCGTGCAGCAGGTCCGCGAGGAAGGCTGCGAGGTCCGCGAGTTCTGGCTATTCGGTGCAGACGCCGAGAAACGCCAGCACATAGCCGCGTCCATGTTCGGCGGCTTGTGGAAGGACATCAACGGCCAGGAAAGCTGGGACGCCAACCCATGGGTCTGGGTAGTCAAGTTCAGGAGGATCCAGCCATGACCCGCCTCGCCCTCTTCCTACTGCTGCTGGCCACCGGCGCCAGCGCAACTGAACGCTACATCGACGTGCAGCACGACGCCCGCCGCGGCGTCACCTGCTACATCCTCAACGAGTCGGCGATCAGCTGCATCCCCGACAGCCAGCTGCAGGCCGGCAACTAGCGCCAGCTCTCCCCGCACGAAACACAACCCGAACCTACACCCGCACTGGCGCCTGGGCGCTGGATTGATGAGAGGTATCAGCTGTGAGTGAAAAGTCACTGCGCGAGAAGATCATCGACTACATGCAGCAGCGTGAACAAAGCCCCCGCGGCTGGTTCTGTACTTGGTGGCTCAAGTTCCACGTGTCCGGCGCCAGCGGAACACCAGAGATACGCCGGGAGTTGGAGCGGATGGAGAAGAACGGGCTGGTCGAGTCGGATCGAAACCAGAGCAACAATACGAAGTGGCGGCTGATCAAGGCGCCCGAGGAGCTACAGCCATGATCCTCCTACCCATCGCCGCCCCGCTCTACATGGCCTGGGTGATTTGGAAGGGGCCGAGGCCATGAGCCGCTTCATCGCAGTGATCCACGGCTGGCACGTCCACAGCAACGGTTTCAACGTGCACGAGATCCAGGCCGGC
>NZ_JBIVXC010000063.1:0-1367 GCF_044769005.1 Pseudomonas sp. NPDC090755
CCATTGACCAGCAGCTCAAGGTCATCCATCAGCCAGCACCTCCAGCGCTGTTCCGCCAGTCAAAAACCCAGGATGGCGCGGGCCATTTCGGGCAGCGATTTCGTCCGCCCGGCCGGCATCGCCGTAAATCTGATAAGCCACTAGCAGCGAGGGCAGCGTTTCCTTCGGCACATACGGAACGATCCGGGGCAGGTCCTGCTCTTTGTTCGGTACCGCCTGTATAACGCTGGTGCGCAAATCCGAGAGAGCCACGTACACCTCATCGACCGGTGTCGCCTCACTTTCCGCATCAATGCGACTCACCAGTTCCTCCCTGACTTTGACCGCTTCCTGATAGCTGTCGTACACCACTGGGGTGCTCACAGTGGGCGTGCTCGCTGCCGGTGTACTTGAAGAAGGATTGCTCGCGCTAGACGTGCTTGGTATCTGCGCCAACGCAACACCACCCGCGGTGATCAATGGCTTCTGCGTGACCACCGCGGCTTTTGCCGCTTCGGCCACCGCCACCTGACGCACCAGAGCATTCAAGGCCAGATGGTTTGTGGCTTGCTGCCGGCGGCTTGGGGTGGCGATGCTGCCCGAATAGTTGCCCGAAGACCGGTCAAACAGGCTGGTCAACATGCTGAGGGCATTGCTTCCAAAGGCCGTGCGAATCGAACCGAACAAACCAGTGATCCGGCTGACCATCTGAAAGGGCTTCTGGACTAGGCTGAATGCGTCGGAGGCGAGCCCTTTGGCCTGGAGGTAGAAGTCAGATGCCGCCTGCAGATCCCCGGCGAAGTTCAACCCCGGGGCCGCCATGAACTCACCAAGCTCGGCAAGGCCCTTGGCCGCGGACTCCGCGACGTAGGCCGGGAAGCCGGTGGTGAGAAAATCGGCGAGGAACCCCTGCTCTGCGGCTGCGGTGACGGCATTGCCTTTCGCGCTGATCGCGTTGATGGTGTCGACCTTGGCTGACGGGTAGGAAGCTTCACCGGCCTCCAGAAAGGTCAGCTTCACCAAGCACATACCGCCTTCACTGGTGCTTTCGCTCAGGCCCAGGCCACGACACACAACGGTCAGTTCGCCGCGGTACGGATGCACCAACACGCCTGGGCCTGCGGTTTCGCAGGCCTTGATCAGCTCATCCCGCTGGGTTTGATACTCCAGCCCGATCAGGTAGCCGGACACCGAGAACTCCCGGGCCTTGCGCCCCAGGTCTTCGGTGTACGGGACATCGCGTTGAGCATGCTCATGCACAGCCTGCCGGCGGCCATGGGTGCTGTCTGCAGACTCAACATAAAAAGAAACGCCGCGAAAGCTCGCGGCGCGGTAGTTGTCTCTCCAGCCCATGAGTGGCTCCGGTTAGCTCGGCATTGAGTAACCCA
>NZ_JBIVXC010000064.1:0-1274 GCF_044769005.1 Pseudomonas sp. NPDC090755
AGGCCATCAGCATCGTTAGTGATGAAGTCACCCACCACACCGCTGTCGGTGCTGATGCTGTCGATGCTCACGCTGACGGTCGGGAAGCTGTTGTCAATGACGATCGCCTGGCTGGCCAGCGAACCGGCGTTGCCGGCGGCGTCGACCACGCGGAACTGCACGGTGGTGCTGCTGGTCAGCGCGTTGTCGACGTAGCTGACCGCAGTGCCAGTCACCGACGAGGTGACGTCGATCCAGGTGGCGCCGTTGTCGTTGGAGTAGAACAGTTTTTCCCCGGCGCCCAAGGCGGCCGACAGGCTGGCATTGACGGTCAGGCCATCAGCATCGTTAGTGATGAAGTCACCCACCACACCGCTGTCGGTGCTGATGCTGTCGATGGTCACGCTAGTGGTCGGGGCGACGGTGTCGATGACGATGGCCTGGCTGGCCAGCGAACCGGCGTTGCCGGCGGCGTCGACCACGCGGAACTGCACGGTGGTGCTGCTGGTCAGCGCGTTGTCGACGTAGCTGACGGCGGTGCCGTTGACCGACGAGGTGACGTCGATCCAGGTCGCGCCGTTGTCGTTCGAGTAGAACAGTTTCTCACCCGCCGCCAGGGCGGCCGACAGGCTGGCATTGACGGTCAGGCCATCAGCATCGTTAGTGATGAAGTCACCCACCACACCGCTGTCGGTGCTGATGCTGTCGATGCTCACGCTGACGGTCGGGAAGCTGTTGTCGATGACGATGGCCTGGCTGGCCAGGCTACCGGCGTTGCCAGCAGCGTCAACCACGCGGAATTGCACAGTGGTGCTGCTGGTCAGTGCGTCGTCGACGTAGCTGACGGCGGTGCCGTTGACCGACGAGGTGACGTCGATCCAGGTCGCGCCGTTGTCGTTCGAGTAGAACAGTTTTTCCCCGGCGCCCAAGGCGGCCGACAGGCTGGCGTTGACGGTCAGGCCGTCGGCATCGTTGGTGATGAAGTCACCCACCACGCCGCTGTCGGTGCTGATGCTGTCGATAGAGACGATGGTAGTCGTGGCGACGGTGTCGATGACGATCGCCTGGCTGGCCAGGCTACCGGCGTTGCCAGCAGCGTCAACCACGCGGAACTGCACGGTGGTGCTGCTGGTCAGTGCGTCGTCGACGTAGCTGACCAAGGTGCCGTTGACGGCCGAGGTGACGTCGATCCAGGTCGCACCGTTGTCGTTGGAGTAGAACAGTTTTTCCCCGGCGCCCAAGGCGGCCGACAGGCTGGCATTGACGGTCAGGCCATCAGCATCGTTAGTGATGAA
>NZ_JBIVXC010000065.1:0-1101 GCF_044769005.1 Pseudomonas sp. NPDC090755
GCTTCCTACCCGTCAGCCAAGGTCGACACCATCAACGCGATCAGCGCGAAAGGCAATGCCGTCACCGCAGCCGCAGAGCAGGGGTTCCTCGCCGACTTTCTCACCACCGGCTTCCCGGCCTACGTCGCGGAGTCTGCGGCCAATGGCCTGGCCGAGCTTGGCGAGTTCATGGCGGCCCCGGGGTTGAACTTCGCCGGGGATCTGCAGGCAGCCTCGGACTTCTACCTCCAGGCAAAGGGGCTCGCCGCCGATGCATTCAGCCTGGTCCAGAAGCCTTTTCAGATGGTCAGTCGGATCACCGGCTTGTTCGGTTCGATTCGCACGGCCTTTGGAAGCAATGCCCTCAGTATGTTGACCAGCCTGTTTGACCGGTCCCCAGGCAACTACTCGGGCAGCACCGCCACCCCAAGCCGCCGGCAGCAAGCCACAAACCACCTGGCCTTGAATGCCCTAGTGCGTCAGGTGGCGGTGGCCGAAGCGGCAAAAGCCGCGGTGGTCACGCAGAAGCCATTGACCACCGCGGGTGGTGTTGCGTTGGCGCAGAGACCAAGCACGCAGAGCGCGAGCAACCCGTCTTCAAGTACACCGTCGGCGAGTACGTCCATGGTGAGCACACCCACTGTGAGCACTCCGGTGGTGTACGACAGCTATCAGGAAGCGGTCAAAGTCAGGGAGGAACTGGTGAGTCGCATTGATGCGGAAAGCGAGGCGACACCGGTCGATGAGGTGTACGTGGCCCTTTCAGACCTGCGCACCAGTGTCGTCCAGGCGGTACCGAACAAAGAGCAGGACCTGCCCCGGATCGTTCCATATGTGCCGAAGGAAACGCTGCCCTCGCTGCTGGTGGCTTATCAGATTTACGGCGATGCCGGCCGGGCGGACGAAATCACTGCCCGAAATGGCCCGCGCCATCCTGGGTTTTTGACTGGCGGAACAGCGCTGGAGGTGCTGGCTGATGGATGACCTTGAGCTGCTGGTCAATGGGATGAACTACTCCGGCTGGACCTCTCTCGGTGTCACTCGGGCAATCGATGCAGCAACTACGGCATTCACCGCCACGCTCACCGAGCGGTGGGAGGGAAGCGAGAGCTCGGCCGCGCA